>DASPFV010000178.1:0-41771 GCA_035620975.1 Vicinamibacterales bacterium | reverse complement strand
GTATCAGGAGCCGCATCCGAGCCTGAATCCCTCGATCCAGGTCACGCTGCGCGCCGCGTTGCGCGGTACGCCGACGGAGCTCCTCACCGGGGCCATCCAGACGTTGCGTCGCGCGTTGCCGGATTTTCGTGTCGTTTCACCTGTGCGAGGCACCGAGGTCGCCGGCTGGCCCGCGGCTCACGTGGTGACCACCTACACGTTGAAAACGCAGACCGGCGAGAGCTTCCCGGTCCGGAGCCGGATGTGGCTGGTTCCTCGAAACAGCTTGATGTTTCTAATCGGGATGAGCGGAAGCCCGACCGGTGAGGACCAGTGCGAAGAGGAGTTCAGAGCGGTCCGCGATTCGATCGTGATCCGCAAATAACCGGAATCCCTCCGCTGTTTGGAAATTGGTCGGGATGGCGGGATTCGAACCCACGACCCCCTGACCCCCAGTCAGGTGCGCTACCAGGCTGCGCTACATCCCGATTTTCAGTTCACCGGACCCGTGGTGCACCCTCGCACCCGGGGCAGCCCTGGCACCAGGTGCGCCAGTGCAGCTACCGCCGCTTCTTGGGCTTCTGCTTCGCGCCCGCGCTCTTCCCGTCCGGCTTCGCGCCGACTTTCTTTCGCACGGGCGCGGCGGCGGCCACCGTCCCTTCGAGGGCGAAGGCATCGTCGGGCGATCCGGGCGCGCGGGACAGCATCGCCGAGAGCTCCCGCAACCCGCGGCGCACCTGCAGGATGCGCTCGCGTGCGTCGGTACCGAGCAGTTCCTCGAGGTTGTCGAGCTCCGGCTCCGCGCCGCGCGCGGACGCTTCCTCGCTCAGCTTGCGTCGCGCACCCGCGAGGGTGAGGCCGTCGACGAACAGCAGGTGCTTGATCCGCAGCACGCGCTCGACGTCGATTTTCCGGTAGATCCGGGGTCCGCCCTCGGTCTTCGTGACGCCGAGATCCGGGAATTCGGCTTCCCACGACCGGAGCACATACGGCTGGATGCGCGCCAGCTCGCACACTTCGGGCTGGCGAAACAGCGACCGGTTCGGGATTTCCACCCTCTCCAGCTGGGTCATCGAGAGCCGGGATCGACCAGATTTCCGTCCGGCCGTGCCGGACGGCAACACGTCAGGGCCGGCCGAAGCCGGGCGCCAGAATACCCAAGATTGTATACCAGTTCGTCCGTCCCCTCCGCGGCTGCGCACCTCCGCATCGGGCGGAAACCCGCTTCACGACTTCCGCACCTGGATCTTGATTGGCGTGCCGGTCAGGCCGAACGACTCGCGCACCCGGTTCGTCAGGAAGCGTTCGTACGAGAAGTGGAAGGACGTCGCCACGTTCGTGAAGAACACGAACGTCGGCGGCGCCACACCGGTCTGGGCGGCGTACAGAATGCGGACGTGTTTGCGGCCCGGGCTGGCGGGCGGGTGCACGGCGGTCACGGCCTGGACGAAGCGGTTGAGCTCGGCGGTGGGTATCCGCCGCATTCGCGACTCGGCGACGGCGTCAATCGCCTCCAGCACTTTCCCCGCGCGCTCGCCGGTGGCCGCGGAAATGTGGAGGATGGGCGCGTAGTCCAGGAACTTCAGCTGCCTGCGGAGATCCTCGTCGAACTTCTTCGAGAAGTCCGCGCCCCTCCCCTTCATCAGGTCCCACTTGTTGGCCGCGATGATGATGCCGCAGCCCGCCCTGTCGGCCTCGCCCGCAATGGCCGCGTCCTGGTCGGTCGCCCCCTCCGTGGAGTCGATGACCAGCACGGCCACGTCCGCCTTCTCGATCGCCCGCCGCGCGACAACGACGCTGACGGCCTCGAGCTGACCGGAGCGGGCGACGCGCCCGGGACGACGGATGCCGGCGGTATCGACGATCCGGAACGCCCGGTGCTGCCATCTCAACACTGCGTCGACGGTGTCGCGCGTGGTCCCCGGCAACTCGCTGACGATCGATCGCTCCTCGCGCAGCAACCGGTTGAGCAGCGAGGATTTCCCCACGTTCGGCCGTCCGACGATCGCGACCGCCGTTTCCGCGGGCTCCGTCGGCCGCGGCCCTTCGCGCCGCGCGGGCAGCCGCGCGACGACTTCGTCGAGAAGGTCGCCGATGCCTTCGCCGTGCTCGGCGGCGATTTCGACGATCGGCTCGATACCGAGGCGGTAGAACTCGAGCGTCCGCCCCCTGGCACGCTTGTCGTCCATCTTGTTGACGGCCATGAGCACCGGCGCCTGGACGCTCCTCAGCCGCGCCGCAATCTCCTCGTCGGCCGGGACGAGCCCCTGGCGGCCGTCGACCACGAAGACCACCACGTCGGCCGTGCCCAGGGCGCGCTCACCCTGCTTCACCACCAGCTCATGAAGGGGATCCTCACTGGCGCCGAACATGCCGCCGGTGTCGACCAGCGCAAAGCCCGTCCCGCGCCATTCGGCCGGAAGGGCGATGACGTCGCGCGTCGTGCCGGCAATCGGGGTCACGATCGCCCGTCGTGTGCCGGTCACGCGATTGAAAAGGGTGGACTTCCCGACGTTGGGGCGGCCAACGAGCACGACCTGCGGGCCCGCCGGAGACCGTCTGGCTGACATGCGAATGTTTACTTAGCCCTGATCTTGACAGCGTAAGTGATTATATTTATGATATTTACCAATCTCGAGGAGCGCCTAAGCATGATCAAGGTGGACATCGTCAACGAGGTGTCCCGTGTGGCCGATATCACCAAGGTCAAAGCCGAGGTGGCGGTGGACGCGGTCTTCGATGCGATGCGGCTCTCGATGCAGCGCGGCGAGCGAATCGAACTCCGCGGCTTCGGCGTCTTCCAGGTAAAGCCCCGCAAGCGGGGCATCGGCCGCAACCCGCGCACGGGCAAGGAAGTACGGATACCGCCGGGCCGGACCATCCGTTTCAAGCCGGGCAAGGACCTCCAGAACATCGGGGGCTGAGCGTTCGGCGGTCGTCCGCGTTTTGTCCAACGAAAGACCTCCATTCGGGTCCGAGGGGTTGGTCCTCCCGCCGCGGGGCGCCTCGGCCGGATCCGACGCGTTTCCGTTCCAGGGGTTCGTCCCGAGGCCGACGCCCCGCAAGTTCCAGCACCGCTGGTTGCGCCACGTCGTACTGCTGCTCCTGACGCTGGGGTCCACGACCCTGGCCGGTGCCTGCCATTATGCCGCCTTCATCTCGGACTTCGAACGCAACCCGATCTCGCCGGAGTGGTCCTGGCTCTGGAATGGCTTCTGGTACAGCGGCACGCTCCTGCTGATCCTCGGGGCGCACGAGATGGGGCACTACCTGCTCTGCCGGCGCTACAGCGTCGACGCGACCCTCCCGTACTTCATCCCGGCGCCGCTGCCGCTGACCGGAACCGTGGGCGCCGTGATCCGCATCCGGGAGCCGTTCCCCACGCGGACGGTCCTGTTCGACATCGGCGTGGCGGGACCGATTGCCGGGTTCGCGGTCCTCCTTCCGGCGTTGTTCGCCGGCATGCTCCTCTCGCGCATCACCCTGGCGCCGGACGCGAGCGACAACCTGATATCCCTGGGCGAGCCGCTCCTCTTCCAATGGGCGGCCGCGATCACCTTCGGTGCCGTCCCGCAGGGCCACACGATCAACATGCATCCCATGGTGTTCGCCGCCTGGTTCGGGATGCTGGCGACGGCGCTGAACCTGCTGCCCTTCGGGCAGCTCGACGGCGGCCACATCACGTACGCGACGCTCGGCCGGTGGGCGACGCCCCTCTCGCTGCTGACCGTGCTGTCGGCGATCGGGATGACGTTCGTCTCGACGAGCTGGATGTTCATGACCCTGATGCTCGTGGTGATGCTGGCGCTGTTCGGGCCCCGCCACCCGCGCGTGCTCGACGAGTACGAGCCGCTCGGCCGTGGCCGCGTGTTGATAGCCGTCTTCGCCCTCGTCATGCTGATCGTCTGCTTCACGCCGGTGCCGATCGAGCCGTACGACCTCATTCGCAATCGTTGAAGGACCAGAAGGAGATCTCGCGGCTTCCGGCTTCCGCAGGGCGGCCTGGCGAGGGTGATCGCCGCCTGGCCGGGGCCGCATCGGTGCCCGGGATGTTCTGACCGCGCCGTCAGAGCACGCTCATCGGATCGACGTCCACGATCGTGCGTCTTTTGAGCTCGGGCCTGGCGTCGAGCACGGCGAGCAGCGCCCGGCGCATGGCCCCCCGGTTCGTCCCCTTGATGAAGAACTGCGCGCGGTGCTCGCCCTTGAGCCGGGCCAGCGGCGCCGGGGCCGGGCCGAGAACGCGGTAAGGCGCGCCGCCCCGGCGAAGCGCCTCGACCAGCCCGCCCGCGTCCTGCATGGCCTGCTGAGACGAGCGCCCCTTCACGATCACGTTGACGAGCGAGATGGCCGGCGGATACCGCATGGCCTGCCGGAACGAGAGCTCCTCCGAGAAGAACGTGCGGTAGTCCTGACGGCAGGCGTGGAGGATGCTGTAGTGGCCCGGATGAATCGTCTGGATCAGGGCTTCGCCGGGGAGGTCGCCTCGGCCGGCGCGCCCGGCCACCTGGGTGAGAAGCTGGAACGTGCGCTCCGAAGCCCGGAAATCGGCGAGCCCGAGTCCGATGTCCGCCGAAACCACGCCAACGAGCGTGACGAAGGGGAAATCGTGCCCCTTCGCGATCATCTGCGTGCCCACCAGCACGTCGATCTCGCGCCGCGCAAACGCCGCGAGCGCGCGGGCCATCGCCCCGCGCCTGCGGATGGTGTCCCGATCCAGGCGGGTCACGCGGGCCCCGGGGCAGGCCTCGATCACCTCCGCCTCGACGCGCTCGGTACCGAAGCCGGTCTGCTCCAGGAACGCGCCGCCGCAGGCGGCGCACGCTTTCGGGACGGCGAGGGAGTAGTTGCAGTAGTGGCACCGGGCGCGCCGCGCGGCCCGGTGCACCGTCAGCGAGATGCTGCAGTTCGGGCACTCGAGCGTCGCGCCGCACTGCCGGCAGAAGATTGCCGTCGCGAAGCCGCGGCGGTTCAGCAGGACGATGGCCTGCTCCGCGCGCTCGAGCCGGGTGAGCAGGGCCTCGCGCAGCGGCCGGCTGAGGATCACGTCGGGGCCGCCCGCCGCGTACTCCTCCCGCATGTCCACGACGCGCACCTCGGCGAGAGGACGATCGAGGATCCGCCGTTCCAGAGCGACGAGCGTGTAGCGCCCGCTCACCGCGTTCTGGTAGCTCTCGAGCGATGGCGTAGCCGACCCGAGCACGACGAGCGCGCCGGCCTGGCGGGCCCGGACGACGGCGAGGTCGCGGCCGTTGTAGCGCGGGCTCTCCTCCTGCTTGTACGACCCGTCGTGCTCTTCGTCGACCACGATGAGCCCGACGCCCCGCAGCGGCGCGAAGACCGCCGAGCGGGTGCCGACGACCACGTCGACGTCGCCGCGCCGGATGCGGTGCCACTGATCGTAGCGTTCGCCGTCCGCCAGGCCGCTGTGCTGGATGGCCACGCGCTCCCCGAACGCCGTCCGGAACTGTCCGGCCACGGCGGGTGTGAGCGCGATCTCGGGGACGAGCAGCAGGACGCTCCGCCCCCTGGCCCGGATCTCGGAGGCCAGGCGCAGGTAGAGCTCCGTCTTGCCGCTGCCCGTCACGCCGTGCAGCAGCGCCGCCCCGTACGCGCCGGCGCCGGCGATTGACCGCAGCCGTTCGAGTGCGGCCTGCTGTTCGAGCGTCAGCGTCATCGCCGGCTTGTTGTCGCTCGCGGTGCTCGCGCCGGTCTGGAACGGATCGCGCTCGAGCCGTCGGCGGGCGAACGAGACGAGTCCCAGGCCGGCCAGCCGGGCGAGCGTGGCGGACGGGATGCCGTGCTGCGCCAGCACCGGCGTGTCGAGTCCGTCCGGCGCGCCGGCCAGCAGCGCGAGTGCCTCGCGCTGGCGTCCGCCGAGGCGCGCCCCAGCACAGTTGCTCGAGTCGAGGGCGGCGATCTCATGTCCCTGCGCGGTGAGCGTCGCGACCCGGACGGTGCGGAACGCGGCGGCGCTGCCCGTGAGGGGCATCGTTATTTCCACGAGCCCCTCGCGGGCGAGCGCGAGCAGCGTCGCGTGCCCTGCACCCTGGGAGGCAATCTGTCCCACGCGCCGCGGGCGGCCGTCCGTCAGGCGCTCGAGGAGGTCGCGGCGCGCTCCGCGCTGGTCGGCCTGGCGGAGGCGACCGATGTCGGTGAGCCTGACGTACCGCTCGGACTCCACCCAGGCGCGCGGCGGCATGGCGGCGGCCATCGCTTCTCCGATGCCGCACGCGTAATACTCCGCCGTCCACGCGGCGAGCTGCACGATCTCGGAGGGCAGGAACGGCTCGCTGTCGAGCAGATCGATGACGGGCTTGATTTCATTCCCCGCGACGGCGGGAGCCGGACGAGCCGGAGCGTCATCGCGGCTTTCGCCTTCGTGGCCGGTTCCGCCTTCAGGCGGACCATCCGGAAGCTCCACCACGATCCCGGTGAGCACGCGCGACCCCAGCGGCACGAGCACGCGGGCGCCGACCACCGGATACGGCTGCTCCGGGGGCACGCGGTACGTGAGGCTCTCGAGCGCGGGAACGGGAACCGCCACGCGGACGTGTCTGGGCGGTGTGGGGGAAGTCGGCACGGAGATCCTGTCGGCGCTCAACTTCCCGCTTCGGCTGTCGAGCCGCGAGCGGCGAAGCTGCGAGCGCGCGGCTACGTCGGCATGTCGCTGAGCAGCGCCCGGACTTTCTTCATATCCTCCCACACGTCACGCTTGCGATCGGGGCTGCGCAAGAGGAACGCAGGGTGGAACGTCGGGATCAGCTTCGCCCCGCGATAGTCGTACACGCGCCCGCGAAGCCGCGAGATCGGGTCCTGCGTCTTCAGCAGCGCGCGGGCGGCGAACGTGCCGAGCGCCACGATCACCTTCGGACGGATGGCATCGATCTGGCTGAACAGGAAGGGCTCGCAGGTCTCGACCTCGTCCGGCTCCGGGTTCCGGTTCTCGGGGGGGCGGCACTTGATGACGTTCGCGATGTATACCTCGTCGCGCTGGAGGCCGATGGCTTCGATGATCCTGGTGAGCAGCTGGCCGGCGCGACCGACGAACGGGATGCCCTGCACGTCCTCGTCACCGCCCGGCGCCTCGCCGACGAACATCAGGTCGGCCCCGGGGTTGCCGACGCCGAAGACGACCTGGCGGCGCCCGAGGCGATGGAGCTTGCAGCGGGTGCAGTCGCCGATCTCCGCCCGGATGGCCGTCAGAGCCTCGGCGCCCGATCTCGCGACGCTGACCGGCACACCGACGTCGCGGGCGGGCTCTGCCGTCGGGGGCTCGAGAGCCGGGCGCCTCCCGGTTTCTGCGCCACGCGTGCGCCAGCGCGGATCGCGGCTGATGCCGGGCACGCCGAGCTCCTGATAGAAACGGAGGTGCTCTGCCAGGTCGCGCCGGTCCACGGGAATCAGGCGCCAGTCGGCGCGAGCATCCGCTCGATGCGATCGAGAATCGTGGAGGCGAGCGCCGTTTTCGGTCCCAGGGGGAACACTTCGTCGCCGTTCTCGGCGATGAGCGTGGCGGCGTTCTGATCGGAGTCGAACCCCGAATCGGCCCGGGAGATGTCGTTCGCCACGATGAGGTCGACGGCCTTCCGGCGCAGCTTCTCCCGGCCGCGCGCGACGGGATCGCCGCTCTCGGCGGCAAAACCCACGAGGAGCGGTCGGGAGCGTCCGTTCCGCCGCCGGCCCAGGTTGGCGAGAATGTCAGGCGTGCGGACGAGCCGCAGCTCGAGCGGACCCTCGGTCTTCTCGATCTTGCCGGCGACTGCGCCGTCCGGAGTGTAGTCGGCGACGGCCGCCGCCATGACGATGGCGTCCGCCTCGTCGGCCAGCCGTTCGACCGCGGTGTTCATGTCGGCCGCGCTGCGGACCCGTACCACTTCCACCCCGGCCGGCGGCGTCAGGGCGGAGGGACCCGTGACGAGCACGACCCGCGCCCCGCGGCGGGCGGCTTCGCCGGCGACGGCATAGCCCATCCTCCCGCTCGAACGGTTGCCGATGTACCGGACCTGGTCGATGTCTTCGTAGGTCGGTCCGGCGGTCACCAGAATCAGGCGGCCTGGAAGGGTGCCGGCGGGCTGCAGCGAACGAATCGCCGCCTGGGCGATCGTCTCGGGCTCGGCCAGGCGGCCTTTGCCGATCCACCCGCAGGCGAGATAGCCCGCCCCCGGGTCGACGAACCGGACGCCGCGCGCCGCCAGGATCTCGAGGTTGCGGCGGACGGCCTCGTGCTCGAGCATGTTCGTGTTCATGGCCGGCGCCAGGAGCACCGGCGCGCGCGTGGCGAGATAGAGCGACGTCAGGAAGTCGTCGGCGATGCCGTTGGCGAACTTGCCGATGAGGTTGGCGGTGGCCGGCGCGACCAGCAGCAGGCCGATGTCGGTGGCCAGCGAGATGTGCTCGATGTCGGCGTTCGCGCCGCGGGCGTACTGGTCGGTGATGACGCGCCGCCGCGTGATCGCTTCGAACGTCACCTCGCCCACGAAGTGCGTGGCCGATCGGGTCATGATGGCCGCGACCTCGTGCCCGTGCTTCTGCAGCTCGCGCGCGACCTCCACGGCCTTGTAGGCCCCGATCCCGCCGGTGACGCCCAGGGCTACGAGCGCCACGGCCCCACCCCGTCACCCGCGTCAATCACACGATCCCCCAATCAGCAATCGACAATCGGCAATCACCAATCGCCCAATCGGCAATCTCCCGATTCAATCGGCAATCGTCATTCGGCATTCGGCAATGCCAGCTTCTCCACCTTGCCTTCCCGGACTTCCTTCTGCGCCAGCCGGACCAGCTTCTCGCTGCCGGCCGTCCGCGGGGTGCAGCCGCGCAGGAGCTGCTTGGCTCGGGCGCCGGCGAGGACGACGAACTCGAACGCGTTGACGTTTGCTCTCTCGGTCACTGTCAGTCCTTTCCAATCTCGAAGGTCTCCACGATCTGCTCGGCGAGCGGCCGGATCGACGGCAGCCGCGCGCGCTCGGCCACGACGATGGCGCGCAGGCGATCGACGCACGCGTCCAGCTCGTCGTTGACCACGACGTAGTCGTACTCGACGAATGCCGCCACTTCGGCGCGGGCCGTCGCCAGGCGGCGCTGCATGGCGTCTTCGGAGTCCTTGCTGCGCCCCCGGAGCCTCCGCTCGAGCACGGCGAACGACGGGGGCATCACGAAGATGTTGACCGTACCCGCGCATCGCGCGCGCACCTGGCGCGCGCCCTGGACGTCGATCACGAGCACCAGGTCCCGCCCCGAAGCCAGCTCACGCTCGGCGTCGGCTGCGCCGGTGCCGTAGAGGTTGCCGAACACGTCCGCCCACTCCAGGAACGCCTGCGCGGAGATCATCTCCTCGAAGCGGGAACGTGTGATGAAATTATAGTCCACCCCGTCACCTTCGCCCGCGCGGACGGGCCGGGACGTATAGGACCGCGAGAGGCCGAGGTCCGGCACGACCTGCACGAGGCGCTCGACCACCGTCGTCTTCCCCGTGCCGGACGGCGCCGAGACGACGAAGAGGAGCCCGCGCCGCGGCGGGCAGGGCGGCCCGGGAAGCGGCGCTGTCGCCGCATCACTCGACATTCTGGACCTGCTCCCGCATCTTCTCGAGCTCCGCCTTGAGCTCGACGATGAGTTCGGACACCGTGGGGCCTTCGGCCTTCGACCCGGCGGTGTTCACCTCCCGGTTCATCTCCTGCAGCAGGAAATCGAGCTTGCGGCCGCACGGTTCGGGCGAGTCGGCGAGCGCGCGCCAGTGATCCAGATGTCCCCGGAACCGCACGACCTCCTCGGTGATGTCCGACCGCCCCACGAACCTGGCAATCTCCTGGGCGACGAGCGCTTCGTCCGCAAGCGCCTCGGCGCGCAGCTCGCGGACGCGCTCGACGAGGCGGGCCTGCAGCCGCGCCATGCCCTGCTCGGAGGCAGCGGCCACGAGCTCGAACAGATCGCCCAGCCTGGCCCGGCGCCGGTCGAGATCGGCGCGCAGGTGATCGCCCTCGCGGCCGCGCATGGCTTCCAGCTCGTCGAGGGCGTCGGCGACGATCTCCTCCACGCGTGCGGCGAGCGCCGCCTCGACCTCCGGAGCATCCTCCAGGCGCTCGCGCACCGTCAGCGCCTGCGGAAACCGCAGCAGCTCCCCGGCCGAGACGGATCCCTCGACGTAGCCGCGGTCCCGGGCCGCATCGAGGGCGCTTCGCAGGGCCGCCAGCAGGGGCTCGTTCAGCTCCACCTCGACGGCCGGGAGCCGCCGCTGCTGCAGCGAGATGCTGAGCTCGACGCGGCCGCGTGCGAGCCGCGCCTGCACGAGCGCCCGCAGCCGGTGCTCGATTGCGCTCAGCGTGGCGGGCACTCGCAGCTGCAGATCCAGGAATCGGTGGTTCACCGACTTGATGGTCACTCCCACGGCGCCGACCTCGTCGTCCCGGGTGAGCGAGGCGAAGCCCGTCATGCTCTTTATCATGGCCGGCTGATCTTCCCCGCAGCCGTCTGCGCCGCGACGTCCGGGTCCCCATCGCCGTCCGCGCCGGGCTCCCGTCCGCCCCGCTCGAAGAGCTGCAGCGAGTAGAGGCGCGCGTAGACGCCGCCCGGGCGCGCCACGAGATCCTCGTGGCGTCCGATCTCGACGACGCGTCCCCGCTCGAGCGTCACGATCTTGTCGGCGCGGCGGACGGTGGACAGGCGATGGGCAATGACGAACGCGGTGCGGTTACGCATGAGGTTCGTCAGCGCTTCCTGCACGAGCCGCTCGGACTCGGCGTCGAGCGACGACGTGGCTTCGTCGAGGATGAGGATGGGCGCGTTCTTCAGGAGCGCGCGCGCGATCGCCAGGCGCTGCCGTTGCCCGCCCGAGAGCCGCTGCCCCCGCTCGCCGATGGACGTGTCGTATTGCTGCGGCAGCGTCACGACGAAGTCGTGCGCGTGCGCAGCCCGGGCCGCTTCCTCGATCTCCGCCGGCGTGGCCTGCGGAGATCCATACGCGATGTTGTTCGCGACCGTGTCGTCGAACAGGATGGTCTCCTGCGTGACGATCCCGACGTTGGCGCGAAGCGAGGTGAGCGTGACGTCGCGGATGTCCACGCCGTCGATGAGGATGACCCCGGACGAAACGTCGTAGAACCTCGGGATGAGGTTCACCAGGGTCGTCTTCCCCGCGCCGCTGAGGCCGACGAGTGCGACCATCTGGCCGGCCTCGACCTCGAAGGACACGTCGCGCAGCACGTGGCGGGAGCCCTGGGCGGCGCCGTCGGCCTCCCCCGCGGCCTGCTCGAGCGCGGCGGCTCCCGGTTCGCTCTCGTACTCGAATCCGACGTGGCGGAACTCGATCGACCGCCGCAGCGGCGCCAGCCGCCGGGCGCCGGGGCGTTCCACCACTTCCGTGTGCGTGTCCAGCATCTCGAAGATGCGATCGGAGGCGGCAATCGCCTGCTGCAGCGTGGTGTTGACGCGGCTGAGACGCTTGATGGGCCCGTACATCAGGAACGCGGCCACCACGAAGCCCACGAAGTCTCCTTCGCTCAGCCGCCCCGTCGCGATCTCGCGGCTGCCGTACCAGATGAGACCCACGACGGCGACGCCTCCGAGGAACTCCATGAGCGGCGGGAGGACGGCGACGGTGCTCGTCACCTTGAGCGTCGTGCGATAGAGACGCTCTGCCGCGCGTCGGAACCGGCCCGCTTCGTGGGTCTCGGCCCCGAAGGCCTTCACGATGCGGTGCCCCGTGAATGCTTCCGCCGTCACGTGCGACAGCTGCTCCAGCTCCTCCTGGCTCCGCCGCGTCGTGCGCCGGATGCGCTGGCCCAGGCGGACGAGCGGGTACACGACGACCGGGGCGCCAGTCACCACGACCATCGCGAGCTTGTAGTCGACGTAGAACAGGTAGGCGCCGTAGCCGACGAGCGCCAGCCCCTCGCGCAGCAGATCCCCGATGGTCTCCGACACGGCCTGCTGCACCTGGTTGACGTCGCTCGTGATGCGCGACATGAGCCGGCCGCTCGTCTGACGGCCGAAGAACGCGGCGGACTGGTCGAGGATGTGGCGGAACAGCCGGATCCGGAGGTCGCGCACGACCCGCTGGCCGATGTCGGTCATCAGGTAGGTCGAGAGGTAGGCCCCGAGCCCCTTCAGCAGGTAGATCGTCAGCACGGTCAGGCCCCAGAGGCCCAGATTGGCGCGGCTCGGCAGGACGTTGTCGATGAGCGGCTGGATCAGTGTCGCCAGCCCGGCCGAGGCGGCCGCGTAGAGCAGCATGGCCAGCAGCGCCACGGCGAAGCGCACCCGGTAGGGTCGCGCATACTCGAGCAGGCGGGGGAAGGAGCTCACTCTGAGAATCGATACTTCAGCAGCACCCACAACGCGACCAGACCGTCGCGCCAGGTAATCTTCTTGCCTTCCTCGTAGCCGCGGCCGTCATAGGTGATCGGCACCTCGTACACCCGGTACCCGCGCTTGAAGATTTTCGCCGTCAGTTCCGGCTCGATGCCGAAACCGTCGGACCGCAGCGTCATCGACCGGAGCACCTCGGTCCGCATGACCTTGTAGCAGGTCTCCATGTCCGACAGCATCGTGTTGTACAGCATGTTCGTGACGAGCGTCAGGAACCGGTTGCCCACGTAGTGCGTGAACAGGAAGACGCGATGGCGTCCCAGGAAGCGCGATCCGTACACGACGTCCGCCCGCCCGTCACAGATCAGCTCGATGAGCTGCGGGAACTCTTCCGGCGAGTACTCGAGGTCGGCGTCCTGAATGACCACCAGGTCCCCGGTGACTTCCTGGAACCCCCGCCGCAGGGCCGCCCCCTTCCCGGCGTTGGCCGGTTGCAGCACCAGCCTGAACGACAGCTCCTGCGAGAGCCGCGACAGGATGTCGCGCGTCCCGTCCTTCGATCCGTCGTCGACGACGATCAGCTCGGTGCGCACCGGCACGGCGAGCACGCGCCTGACGATCTCCTCGATCGTGTGCCGCTCGTTGTAGACCGGCATCACGACCGACAGGAGCGGGTCGTGCAGCTGCCCCCGAAGCCGCGACATCAGCGGCGCCCGTACCCGTGTGGATGCGCTTCGCGCCAGCGCGCGGCCGTCTCGACGATCACGTGCAGGTCTTCATACTGCGGGTGCCATCCCAGCTCCCGCCGGATGCGGTCGCTGGCGGCGTACAGGACGGCCGGGTCCCCCTCCCGCCGCGGTCCTGCCGTGAGCGGCACGCTTCGCCCCGTCACGCGTTCCACGGCCTTCACGACGTCGCGCACCGACGATGGCCGGCCGCTGCCGAGATTGTAAACGCTGGAGGGCCGTCCCTCGCGCAGGGCGTCCAGCGCCAGGAGGTGCGCGGTGGCGAGGTCCGTGACGTGGACGTAGTCGCGCAGGCACGTGCCGTCGGGCGTCGGGTAGTCCTCGCCGAATACCTGGAACGTCCCGCGCCCGTACGCGGCGTCGATTGCCCTGGGAATCACGTGTATCTCCGGCGCATGATCTTCGCCCAGCTCGCCGTCCGGATCCGCGCCCGCTGCGTTGAAATACCGCAGCGCGACCGAGCCGAGCCCGTACGCCCGTTCGTAATGCGGGAGCGCGCGCTCCACGGCCAGCTTCGTCTCGCCGTACGCGTTGATGGGCCGCTTGGGGAGATCTTCATGGATGGGCGTTTCCTCGGGCGTTCCGAAGATCGCGCACGTCGACGAGAAGACGAGCCGCGGGACTTTCGCCTGCACCATCGCCTCGAGCACCGACAGCGCGCCCGTCACGTTGTTCCGGTAGTACCCGACGGGATCCCGCACCGAGTCGCCGACCGAAAGCCACGCCGCGAAGTGCATGACCGCGTCGACGTGGTGGCTTTCCAGCGTGGCGGCCAGACGGCCCGTGTCCTGGATGTCCCCTTCGACGATCCGGGCCCGCCCTGCCGCCTGCGGGTGCCCCGCCGAAAAATTGTCGTAGACGATGACGTCCTCGCCCCGCGCGCACAGCGCCTTGACGGCGTGGCTGCCGATGTACCCTGCCCCCCCCGTGACCAGCACGACGCTCACGGCCGGCCCATCGAGTAATAAGTGAACCCCTGGGCCCGCATCGTGTCGGGGTTGTAGATGTTCCGGCCATCGAAGATGACCGGGGTCCGCATGAGCTTGCGCATGCGGCCGTAGTCCGGCTCGCGGAACTCGTTCCACTCGGTCACGATGACCAGGGCGTCGGCCCCCGTCAGCGCCGCGTAGCCGTGATCCGCGTACGCGATCTTCGAGCCGAAGATCCCGCGCGCCACCTTCATCGCCTCGGGGTCGTACGCGTGCACCGCCGCCCCCGCCGCGAGCAGACCCTGGATCATCGGCACGGCGGGGGCCTCCCGCATGTCGTCCGTCTTCGGCTTGAACGCAAGCCCCCAGACGGCGATGCGCTTGCCCTTCAAGGCGCCGAAGTGCGCCTCCAGGCGCCCCAGGAGGCGCCGCTTCTGAAGCTCGTTGACGGCCTCGACGGCGCGGAGGATCTGGAAGTCGTACCGCTGGTCGGCGGCGAACCTCAGCATCGCTTTGACGTCCTTCGGAAAGCAGCTGCCGCCGTAGCCCACGCCGGGGAACAGGAATGAGGGCCCGATCCGACGATCCGACGCGACGGCGTGCCGCACCATGTCGACGTTGGCGCCGACTGCCTCGCAGACGTTCGAGACCTCGTTCATGAACGAGATGCGGGTGGCGAGCATCGCGTTTGCGGCGTACTTGCACAGCTCCGCGCTCGCGCAATCCATCATCATGATCGGAGCGCCCGTCCGCGTGAACGGCGCGTACAGCTCGCGCATCAGCTCAGCCGCGCGCGGGTCCTCCGCGCCGATCACCACGCGATCCGGCTTCATGAAATCGTCGATGGCCGCCCCCTGCTTGAGGAACTCGGGGTTGCTGACGACGCTGAAGGGATGGGTGGTCTCCCGGCGCACCAGCTCCCGGACCCGGGCCGCCGTGCCGACCGGCACCGTGCTCTTGTTGACGAGGACCTTGTAGCCGTTCATCGCGCGCGCGGCTTCCCGCGCGACGTCGAGGACGTGCTGCAGATCGGCCGACCCGTCCTCGCCCGTGGGGGTCCCGACCGCCACGAAGATGATCTGGGCGTGACGGACGCCCCGCGCGAGCGCCGTGGTGAACGTCAGGCGCTTCTCGTTCCGGTTGCGCCGCACCATCTCCTCGAGGCCCGGTTCGTAGATCGGGATCCTGCCCCGCTGCAGCGTGCGGACCTTGGCCGGATCCTTGTCCACGCAGATGACGTCATTGCCGTTCTCCGCGAAGCACGCCCCCGCCACCAGCCCCACATACCCGCTCCCGACCACCGCGATCTTCATCCGAGGGCGCTCCTTTGCCGGAAAGAAACCCCTAAAGCTAGCACAGCCACAAAAACGCTGTCAATCTATTGAGCGACAAGGGTTTGCACGTCACAGCCTGTGCTAGCATGGGCGCCCGTGCGGGTCCTGATGGACTATCGTCCGGCGCTCCGCCAGCGGACAGGCGTCGGTGAGTATGCCCACCACCTCGCGTCGGCCCTGGTCGGGCTGCTCGGTCCCGCGGATCAGCTCGCGCTGTTCTCGAGTTCCTGGAAGGATCGTCTGGCGCCCGGCACGATTCCCGGCGCGGCCGTCGTGGACGCCCGGGTGCCCGTCTCGGTGCTGAACTACACCTGGCACCGTCTCGGCTGGCCGCCGGTCGAGTGGCTGGCCGGGCGCGTCGACGTGGCACACGCCCTGCACCCGCTGCTCATTCCAGCCACCCGGGCCGCGCAGGTCGTGACCATTGCCGATCTCTCCTTTCTCGACGTGCCGGACAGCACGACCGCGGAGATCCGCCGCGACTACGCGGAGCTTTCCGGTCCGCACGCCCGCCAGGCCGACGCCGTCGTCGTGATCTCGGCGTACACCCGGATGCAGGTGGAGCGACGCTTCGGCGTTCCGCCCGAGCGCGTGTTTCTCTGTCCGCCCGGCGCCCCGGCCTGGAGGCCGCGGACTTCGCTGGATGGGCCCGCTCACGTGCTCTTCATCGGGACGATCGGGCCTCGAAAGAACGTCGGCGCTCTGCTGGAGGCGTACGAGGCACTGCGAGCGCGCGCGCCGGACGCCCCGCCGCTCGTCCTGGCGGGAGGGGTCGCGCCCGGGGCCGGGGATGTGGTGGCTGCTCTACGCAGGGCGCCGACCGATGGTACGGTCAGGCACCTCGGCTATGTGCCCGATATGGGGCGGGAAGATCTGTTCAGGCAGGCTTGCCTGCTGGTCCTGCCGTCGCTCGACGAAGGCTTCGGTATGCCCGTGCTGGAAGCGATGGCGATGGGGGTTCCGGTCGTGACGTCGAATCGGGGGGCCCTCCCCGAGCTGGTGGGCGACGCGGGGCTGATCGTCGATCCGGACGACATTCCGGGGCTCTCACGCGCGATGGAACGGATGCTGACGGACACCGCCTTTGCGCAGGCGTGCGTGCGGCGGGGGCTCGAACGGGCGACGCAGTACACCTGGGAAGGCAGTGCGCGTCAGCTCCTGAACGCCTATGTTTCGGCTGCCGCCCACCGGAGCGCCCGGCGTTGATGGCACCCCTGTCGATCGGCGTCGACGCCCGGGAGCTGATCGGCGAGGCCACGGGCGTCGGCCGGTACCTCGGCGAGCTGCTGCGGCGCTGGCTGGAGCGGTCCGATCGGCAGACACGGCGGCTCCTTCTGTATTCGCCCGAGCCGCTGGGCGTGGTCATTCCCGGCGACGTCGGCGAGGTCAGGGTGATCGGCCGGCGCCCGGGGGGGACCTGGTGGGAGCAGACCTCGCTCCGCGCGGCCGTCCGGCGCGACAGGCCGGACGTGTTCTTCGCGCCCGCTTACACGGCGCCGCTCGGCACGCGAATCCCGCTGGCGGTGACCGTCCACGACATCTCGTTCGTCGCGCACCCCGAGTGGTTCCGAGCGTCGGAAGGGCTCCGGCGCCGGTGGCTCACCCGGCGCGCGGCGCATACCGCCTCGGTGGTGCTGACCGACTCCGAGTTCTCGAAGTCCGAAATCGAGCGCCACCTGCAGGTAGACCGCGGGCGCGTGCGCGTGATTCGCCCGGGCGTCACGCGGCGCGAGGGCGGTCGGCCGACACCGCGCGAGCCGATCGTGCTGTTCGTCGGATCGCTGTTCAACCGGCGGCGGCTGCCGGATCTCATCGCCGCGTTCGCCCGCGCCTCGGTCGACGTCCCGCGGGCCCGGCTGGTCATCGTGGGCGCCAACCGCACGTGGCCGCCGCAGGACCTTCCGGCGGTTGCCGCCGCCGAGGGCGTCGCGGCGCGGACGGAGTTCCTGAGCTACGTGGACGACGACCGGCTCGTGGAGCTGTACGGGCGGGCGTCCGTCTTTGTATTCTTGTCGGAGTACGAAGGGTTCGGGTTGACGCCGCTGGAAGCCATGAGCGCCGGCGTCCCGCCGGTCGTGCTCGACACCGCAGTCGCACGCGAGGTCTACGCGCCCGCGGCCGTCTTCGTCCGTGCCGGCGACCTGTCGTCAGCGGCCGACGCCATCCGGCGGCTGTTGCTGGATCGCGAAGCAGCCGGCCGGGTGCTGGCAGCCGCGCCCGAGGTGCTGGCACGCTACTCCTGGGAACGGGCGGCCGACGAGACGCTCGAGGCGGTTTCGAGCGCCGCACGTGGACGCATATGATTGACAGGGCCGATGACGCTGTCGATCATCATCGTCAGCTACAACACGCGGGCGGTACTCGAGCAGTGCCTCGAGTCGCTCGATGAGGCCTCCGTCGCCCTTCCGCACGACATCGTGGTCGTCGACAACGGCTCGAGCGACGGCAGCGCGGCTGCCGTCCGGGCACGCTGGCCCTACGTGCGCGTGCTCGAGCAGGGGCAGAACACCGGGTTTGCGGCCGCCACCAATGTGGGGATCCGCGCCACGCGCGGCGACCTCGTGCTCCTGCTGAACAGCGACACGCGCGTGCCCAGCGGCGCGCTCGACGCGCTCGCCGGGCGGCTGCTCGCGCATCCTGACGCGGCCGCCGCCGGCCCGCGGCTCGTGGACACCGAAGGTCGGACCGAGCTGTCTTTCGGACCGATGATCGGCCCGTTCGCCGAGGCGGGACAGAAGATCCTCCGGGCGCTGTACGCCCGTGGAGCGGGTCCCGTGACGCGATGGGTGGAGCACGCAACCGATCGCGAGCGGTTCGTGGACTGGGTCAGCGGCGCCTGCCTCCTCGTCCGTCGAGCCGACGCGGACGCCGTCGGTCTTCTCGACGAACGGTTCTTCCTGTACACGGAGGACGTGGACTTCTGCGCCGCGCTGCGCGCCCGGGGGCGCCGGATTCTCTTCACGCCCCGGGCCCAGGTCACGCATCTGCGAGGCCGTTCGCGCGTCGCCGAACCCGCCGTGATGAACGCCGCCTACCGCCGCAGCCAGCTGGCGTTCTACGAGAAGCACCACCCCCGTTGGGCACCGCTGCTGCGCGCGTACTTGCGGTTGAAGGGCATACGCTTCTGAATCCTGTCCGTTCCTGGTTCAGGGTTCGGACCCGAAACCGGGAACCAGAACCTGGAACCTTGAACCCTGAACCTTGAACCTTCTAAGATTCCGGAGGTGCGGATTGCCATCGATGCGCGCAAGCTGCGCGATTTCGGCATCGGGACGTACCTGCGCAACCTCCTGCGGCACCTCTCGCGGCTGGACCAGACGACCGAGTACGTCGTGCTCTGCCGACAGACCGAGCATGACCTCCGGCAGGAGCTCGGCGACAACTTCCGCACGGTAGTCGAGCGCTCTCCCAACTACTCGATCCGGGAGCAGGTCACCGTCCCGCTCGATCTCCGCCGCGAGCGGGTGGATCTGTTTCACGCACCGCACTACGTGCTGCCGCCGCTCGTGCCGTGCCGGTCGGTCGTGACGATCCACGACTGCATCCACCTGAGGTTCCCGCAGTATCTCCCGAGCCGCCTGGGCTACGCCTACGCGCGCAGCTCGCTCTGGGTGGCCACGCATCGGTCGAGCCGGATCATGACGGTCTCGGAGACATCGAAGCGCGATATCCTCCGCTATTTCAGGGTCCCCGAGTCGAAGATCGACGTCATTTACAACGCGATCGACGAGCGGTTCGGCCAGACGCCGGATCCCGAGGAGGTCGAGCGCGTCCGCGAGCGCTACCAGCTCAACGACCCCTTCGTGCTGTACGCCGGCAACATCAAGCCTCACAAGAACATCGAACGATTGATCGAGGCGTTCCATTCGCTCAAGCAGCACGGCTTCGACGATGTGAAGCTCCTCGTCATCGGAGACGAGATCTCCAAGTACGCCACGCTGCGGCGTGCCGTGCACCGTCATAAACTGCACAAGCACGTCCGGTTCTTCGGCTTCGTTGCCGATCGGACGCTGGCGATCCTCTACCGTCTGGCGGCGGTGTTCGTATTCCCCTCCCTCTACGAGGGATTCGGGTTGCCCCCGCTCGAGGCGATGGCCAGCGGCACCCCGGTGATCACCTCGAACGTGTCATCGCTTCCCGAGGTCGTCGGGGACGCGGCGCTGCTCATCGATCCGTACGAGCCGGAGGCGATTGCCGACGCGATCCGGCGCGTCCTGACGGACGAGACACTGCGAGCCGACTTGCGCGCGCGGGGCCTGGCGCGCGTCAGGCACTTTTCGTGGGAGCGATCGATCCGGCGGGTGCGCGAGATCTACGACGAGGTGCTCGCGAATTGAGGGCCGAGCCGGGGGCCGGGGACGCGGATCGGGGGCGGATGAGCGGGCATCTCCCCGCGCCTGCTCGATCCGCTCCCGGCGCACCGGCTTCCTCGAATCCCGGTTCCGATCCGGCCGGCCCGCCGTCATCTGTCGATCCGGTTTCCGAGACTGAATCGCCTGGCCCCGCTCTCGGATCAGCGATCCAGGGCCGCGTGGCGCTCGTCCACGACTGGCTCACCGGCATGCGGGGTGGCGAGAAGGTGCTCGATGCCGTCTGCGAGCTGTTCCCGTCCGCGCCGCTCTACACCCTGGTGCACGTCCGGGGTTCCGTCAGCGTTCGCATCGAGGCGCGGCGCGTGGTCACGTCCGTGGCCCAGCGGCTTCCCGCCGCCCGTCGGGCCTACCGGCAGTACCTGCCGGTCTTCCCGACGGCGGTCGAGCTCTGGGATCTGGACCGGTACGACCTGGTGGTCAGCACGAGCCACTGCGCCGCCAAATCGGTCGTCCGCCCCGGGAGGGCCGTACACGTGTGCTACTGCCATTCCCCGATGCGGTACGCCTGGGACCAGTTCCCCGCCTATTTCGGCCCGTCACAGGTGGGCGCGCTCCGGAGCCGCCTGTTGCGACCGGTCATGGCTTCGCTCGCCCGGTGGGATCGCGAGACGGCGGGACGCGTGGACCAGTTCGTGGCCAACTCCCGCTATGTTGCAGCCAGGATCCGCCGATACTATAATCGCGGGTCGACCGTTGTGTATCCTCCTGTAGATACAGCCTTTTATCGCCCACTGGACGATCCCCCCCGCCCCGGTTCCGGCTTCCTGGTCGTGTCCGCCCTGGTGCCATACAAGCGGCTCGAGGTCGCGATCGAGGCCTGCCGTCGTGTCGGAGCCCGGCTGACGATCGTCGGGCGCGGGCCCGAGCTCGGGCGTCTTCAGCAGCTCGCCGGGCCCGACGTCAGCTTTCCCGGGTGGGTCAGCGACGAGGAGGTACGGGCGCGATATCAGCAGGCCGAGGCGGTGCTGCTGCCCGGCGTGGAGGATTTCGGACTGGTCCCCGTCGAGGCCCAGGCCTGCGGCACGCCGGTCGTAACCCTGCGCCGCGGCGGCGCGTGCGAGTCGGTCGTCCCCGGCACGACCGGCATCCTGGTCGAGGACGAGTCCGTCGAGGCTTTCGCGGACGGACTGTCCGCGGTGCGCCGCCTTCCGCTGGATCGCTCTGCCATCCGCGCGCAGGCCGAGACGTTCTCGCGTGACCGGTTCCTGAGCGGCTTCCGTGCGGTCCTGGAGGCGGCGCTGGCCTCGCGTCGGGCGGCCGTCCGATGATGCGCCGGCACAACCGGCTGCTCGTCGCGTTCTACGTGCTGTCGGACGCCCTGCTCGCCATGGTGGCGTTCGCGCTGGCCTACGTCGTGCGCTTCCACAGCGGGTTCATTCCCGTCTGGGAGGGCACTCCTGCCCTGGACTGGCACGTGGCGCTGCTGCCCTTCCTCGGCGCCCTCGTCCCGACGGCATTCCACGTCCAGGGGCTGTATCGCCTGCGGCGCGGCCGGTCCCGGGTGGACGACTTCTTCGCCGTCTTCGTCGGGACGATCCTGGCCGTCGTCATCGGGATCGTCGGGACGCTCTATTACCGGACCTACTACCTGCCGAACGATCTCGAGGACCAGGGTGTCTTCGAGGTCTCGCGCCTGGTCTGGCTGATCTTCATCGTCCTGAACATCGCGCTCACCTACGCCTCGCGCGAGCTGGTGAGGGGAGCGCTCGAACGCCGGTGGCGCGCCGGCATCGGCCTCAAGCGCGTGCTCATCGCCGGTTCCGGCGACCTGGGCCGGCTGGTCGCCGACAAGGTGCTGGAGCACCGGGAGCTGGGGTTCAAGGTCGTGGGGTTCCTCGACGATCGCGGCGGGGACCACATCGGCTACCGCGGCCTGCCGCTCCTCGGGGCGCTGGCCGAGGCGGACGAGATCATCCGCCGCGAGGAGATCGACCACCTGTACGTGGCGCTGCCGCTCGAGGAGCACGTGAAGATGCTCGGCCTGGTCGAGGCCACGAACCGCGAGGGCGTGGACGTGCACGTCGTCCCGGACCTGCTGCAGTTCATCGCGCTGCGCGCGCGGCTCGAGAACCTCGACGGCGTGCCGATCATCAGCCTCAACGACGTGCCGCTGCGCGGGTTCAACAGCGTCCTGAAGCGCATGCTCGACGTGGCGATTTCCGCGACGGCTCTGGGAATCCTGGCCGTGCCGTTCCTCCTCATCGCGGCGCTGGTCCGGCGCTCTTCCCCGGGGCCGATCTTCTACACGCAGGAGAGGATGGGGCTCGACGGGAAGGCGTTCCAGGTGCTCAAGTTCCGCTCGATGTACGAAGGGGCCGAGGACACGAGCGGGCCGGTCTGGGCCCGCGAGGACGATCCCCGCTGCACGCCCGTAGGCCGCTGGCTGCGCCGGTTCGACCTCGACGAGCTGCCGCAGTTCGTCAACGTCCTGCGCGGCGAGATGTCGATCGTGGGCCCCCGGCCCGAGCGTCCGTATTTCGTCGAACAGTTCAAGCACCGCATCCCCCAGTACATGCTGCGCCACAAGGTGAAGGCCGGCATCACCGGGTGGGCGCAGGTCAACGGCTGGCGCGGCAACACCTCGCTCGAGAAGCGAATCGAGTACGACCTGTACTACATCGAGAACTGGTCGGTGGGGCTCGACATCAAGATCATCTGGCTGACCGTGCTGAAAGGCTTCCAGAAGCACGCCTACTGACCGTCCGTCCGCACTCACACCCATGCCCAGAGCTGTCATCACCGGCGCCGCCGGCTTCATCGGATCCCATCTGTCCGAGGCCCTCCTCGACCGCGGCTACTCGGTGGTGGGCATCGACAACCTGCTGACCGGCAGCACGGCGAACATCGCGCAGCTGGTGAACCGCGACTTCACGTTCATCAAGCACGACGTCACCAACTACATCTTCGTGGAAGGACCGGTCGACGTCGTCCTGCACTGGGCGAGCCCGGCCAGCCCCATCGACTACCTGGAGCTGCCGATTCCCACGCTCAAGGTCGGTGCCCTCGGCACCCACAAGGCCCTCGGGCTCGCGAAGGAGAAGAAAGCCCGCTTCGTGCTCGCGTCCACCTCCGAGGTCTACGGCGATCCGCTCGAGCACCCGCAGAAGGAGACGTACTGGGGCAACGTGAACCCCATCGGGCCGCGCGGCGTCTACGACGAGGCCAAACGATTCGCCGAGGCGATGACGACCGCCTACCATCGCTATCACGGCATCGACACGAAGATCGTGCGGATCTTCAATACCTACGGCCCGCGGATGCGTCTGAACGACGGCCGCGCGGTACCCGCGTTCATGAGCCAGGCCCTCCGGGGCGAGGACGTCACGATCTTCGGCTCGGGCCAGCAGACCCGGAGCTTCTGCTACGTCAGCGACCTGGTCGACGGCATCGTCCGGCTCATGGAATCGAACGTGAACGATCCGGTGAACATCGGCAACCCGCAGGAGATGACGATCGAGCAGATCGCGCGAGAGATCCTGCGCCTCACCGGCTCGAAGAGCCGGCTCGTCTACCGCCCGCTTCCCGAAGACGACCCCAAGGTCCGGAAGCCCGACATCACGCGCGCCCGGACGCTCCTCGGGTGGGAGCCGACAGTCGGCCTGGAGGAGGGGCTCACGAGGACGCTGGATTACTTCCGGAGCAGGGTGTGACGGGGCGGCCGGAGCTGGTCAATGTCCCAGCTTCACGGCCTGCGCAAGGTAGTGCCCCGCCGAGATGAGCGTAATCACCAGCGACGCATACACGAACGCCGAGACCACGCCCGACGGACGGTCGAGGTAGTTGAAGTAGAGGGTCACGACCCCGGTGAGGACGTAGGTGGCCGTGGCGATTTTTCCGTAGATCGAGGGGCGGAACGTTCGGGGCCCCACGGCGAGGTTGACGACCGCGACCGTCATCACGATGGCGACGTCCCGGCTGATCACCAGGACGGTGAACCACAGCGGCAGACGGTTGGCCGACGGGATCCCCGGCAGCGTCAGCATGACGAACATGGTGACGAGGAGCAGCTTGTCCGCCATCGGATCGAGCCAGGCGCCAAGCGTGGTCTTCTGTCCGCTCCACCGCGCGGCCAGGCCGTCCAGCAGGTCGGTGATGCCAGCCAGGAAGAACGTCAGCAGCGCCCACCCGCGGTAGCCATACAGCAGCAGGATGACGAAGGCCGGAATCAGGAGCATCCGGAGGATCGTGAGCTGGTTGGCGGCCGTCAGGTTCATGGCAGCCTGACGGCCAGCTCTTCGAGCCTCCGGACGGCCTCCACCGCCTCCGCGCCCGTGACGGGGCGAGACGGCTGGAAGCTCCCGTCGGGTTGCGGCTGGAGGACGCCTGCTTCGACGCTCACGGCGGCCGCCGGGTAGTTCAGGTGCGCCGGCGGGACGTCCGGAAATCGCCGTTCAGGGTTGCGCCATGCCTGCGCGAGCTGCGGACGTTCGGCGGCGATGATCGACAGGACGCGGCTGGCCGCCTCGGCCAGGTCGCGGCGTCGGACGGGGGCCTCGGGCTGGAACGTGTGATTTGGAAAGGGCTCCATCACGCCTGCGCCGGTGACCGCCAGGATCCACGGGGCCGCCCAGGTCGACCGCGTGTCGGTCATGAGCGCGGTGTTGCGGCGCGGGGCCCGCTTGAGCAGGTCATCGAGCCGGACGCCGAGCAGCGCCGCCAGCTCCGCGCGCGACACGCCCTCGGCGCGCTCGATCTGCTGGAACTCGGGGGGCAGCGAGGCCATGAGCAGCCGCTCGCGAACCGACTCGAGCCGCGCCGCCACGGGCTCGTTGTGCTCGAGCGCCAGCGCCGCGCTGTATGCCTCGGCCGCCTTCGAGAGGTCGCCGCGGGCCTCGTGCAGCTCGCCCATCAGCACGAACGCGCGCGCATCGCCGGGCTCCATTTCGGCCGCCCGGGCCGCATGCGCCAGCGCGGCATCCAGGTTTCCGGCCCGGCGCTCGACCGTCGCGAGCTCGCGGTAGAGGAACGGGCTCTGCGGTGACGCCTCGAGCGCCCTGCTGTACAGCGCCCGGGCTTCGTCGAAGCGCCCGGTCTCGGCGGCCTTGCGGGCTGACGCCACGTCGTCCTGCAGCCCCCGGAAGCGGAGCAGCTCGATCCGGGTCCGCAGGGGCGCCAGCGACGGGTCCGCGGCGACGGCGGCCTCGAAGCTCTCGAGGGCGAGGTCGCGCTCGCCTACGGCCAGGAGCGCCTCGCCGCGCCCGACCAGGGCCGGCACGTAGCCCGTGTTCGCGCCGAGCGCGCGGGTGAAGCGCTCGACGGCCGCCCGCGGCTCCTTGCGCGCGAGCTCGAGGTAACCCAGCCCTGCTTCGGACGGGTAGAAGACGGGGGCCAGCTTGAGCGCCGCGTTGAAGTTGCGTTCCGCGGCGCGGAAATCGCCGGCCTGCAGCCAGAGCCATCCGGCCTGGTGCCGCTCGCGCGCGGCCGGCGTGCCGAGATCCTCCGGCACGGCGGGAAAGACGTAATCCGGGAACCGCGCAGCCATGCCCGCCGGCGGCACCTCGATCGCCCTCGGCGCGCACGCTGCGGCCGAGCACAGCGCGACGAGGCCTGCGGCGCGGCCGATCTGTCGCAGGAACGCCGGGCTCATGACGCCTGAGTGGCGGGCTGCTCGAAGCGATCGAGCAGCCGCCGCGGGATCTCGGCTTCGATCGAGACGTGGCCGTCGGTCGCGACGTGACGGAGGATCCGCGCCACGCGGTACAGCTGAGAGATGCGGGCCCGGTCGCGGTCGGATGCCGCGTCGAACCGGAAGGTGACCGTCGTCGTGTCGAGCGCCAGCTGCGCCTCGAGCGCGGCGACCAGATCGTCCCGGCCCTGTCCGGTGACGGCCGACGTGAACAGCCCGCCCGGGTACAACGCGCGCAGCCGCCGCCGTTCGTCCTCGTCGACCAGGTCCCACTTGTTGAACACGTCGACGAGCGGCACCGATTCCGCCCCGACCTCCGCCAGCACGCGCCGCACGGCCGCAACATGCCGCTCGCGGTCGGGGTTCGCTGCGTCAATGACGTGGAGCAGGAGATCCGCGGCGGCCACCTCTTCCAGGGTGGCACGGAAGGCCGCCACCAGCGAGTGCGGGAGCCGGTCGATGAAACCCACCGTGTCCGAGATGAGCAGTTCGCGGCGATCGGGGAGCTGCAGCTTCCGCACGAGCGGATCCAGCGTCACGAACAGCGCGTCCGATGCAATCGCGTGGTCGCCGGTCAACGCGTTGAACAGCGTCGTCTTCCCCGCGTTGGTGTAGCCGACCAGCGCCACGGTGGGCACCGACGCCTTGTGCCGTCGTTCACGGAGCTGCGAGCGCCGGCGGCGAACGCCCTCGATCTCGCGGGCGATTGCGCTGATCCGCTGGCGGATGCGGCGGCGATCCGTTTCCAGCTTGGTCTCGCCGGGGCCGCGCGTGCCGATACCGCCGCCGAGACGCGACAACGCCGCCGCGGAGCCGACCAGACGCGGCATGAGGTACTTCAGCTGCGCGAGCTCGACCTGGAGCTTGCCCTCACGTGTACGGGCACGGCGCGCGAAAATATCGAGGATGAGCTGGGTCCGGTCCAGCACCTTGCGATCGAGCGCCTCCTCGAGGTTTCGAAGCTGCGCCGGCGACAGCTCGTTGTCGAAAATGACGACGTCGGCCTGGAGCTCGTCGCACGAGGCGGCGAGCGATGCGACCTTGCCGCGCCCCAGGAACGTGGCGGAGTCGGGCCTGGCACGCTCCTGGAGCACGCGCAGGACGACGTCGGCGCCGGCGGCATCGGCGAGGCCGCTCAGCTCGTCGAGCGCGTGTTCGGGATCGGGGTGGCGCGAGGGGCCGCTCAGCAGGCCGACGAGCGCGGCGCGCTCGCGCGAGTGGTGCCTGGTCGAGCGCGGAGCCGCAGAGCGCATCACTGCAGCGATTCTAGCACGCGGTCCCAGGCGATCGCGCCGGGCCGGACGAGCCGCGGTCCTGCCTGCGTGAGCTCTACGATCGTCGATGGCGCGATACCCGGGGTTGCACCCGCGTCGAGGATCAGATCCGCGCGCGCGCACAAATCCGCGTCGAGTTCGGCGGGATGGGCGACCGGCGGCTGCCCGGACCGGTTCGCGCTCGTCGCCGTCACGCAGAATCCCAGCGAGGCGGCGAGGGCGCGCGCGACTCGATGCGCCGGCACGCGAACGGCCACCGTCCGCCCACCGGCCAGTACTGCCGGCGCCAGACCGGGCCGCGCCGGCACGACCACCGTCAGCGGCCCGGGCCAGAACGCCCGGGCCAGCGTCTGTTCTCGAGGGCCCAGGACGCCGGCCGCGTCCGCCTGTTCGACGGTTGCCGCCACCAGCGGGATGGCCGCCGCCTCGACGCGGCCTTTCACCTCGAACAGGCGGCGAACGGCATCTTCCTGCCGGGGATCCACCGCAATCCCGTAGAGGGTGTCCGTCGGAAACAGGACGACCCCGCCGGCCCTCAGGACCCCGGCTGCGCGGTCGATCCGATCGGGCTCCGGTTCCGTGGCTGATATCGACAGGACGGAAACGGTCATCAGGTACCAGCTTTCAGCACGTCCCGGACTCGCGCGCGGTCGTCTACTCGTCCGATGGCGGCCTGCGGTGCTTCGCCTTGCGGGCAGGCCGTCGCCGCTTGTCCTCGTGGGCGCCGCCGGTCTGCCGCGGCAGCGGCGCGCGCGGCAGCGCCGGCCGGGGCCGCTTCCTGATTCGCTTCACATCTCTTCCTGGGCCGGCACCGACGCGGCGCGCTGCGGGGCCGCGACCATGAGGCGCCGCACCATGGCCGCCAGCATGAGCAGCGCCACGACGTCCAGCAGGAACACGGCCCGGATGCTGAACGCGCCCAGCATACCGCTGAGGATGGGGCTCAATGCCAGCCCGGCCAGCGACGCCGTCGTCAGCAGGCCGAACCCGGCCCCGCGGGCCGAGGCAGGGATGATCGTTCCGGCCGCCGTGTAGGCGGCGGTCGTCGCCGTCCCGATGGCGAGGCCGAAGAGCGGGGTGCCGGCGAACAGTATCGCGGAGGAGGTGGCGATGGTGTAGATCAGTGCACCGGTCGCGGCGACTGCCCCGCTGGCCACGATCACGGTCCGCGCCGTGTACCGGGCGAGCAGCCTGGCGCAGAGGTTGTTGCCTACGGCGGCGCTGCCCGCGCCAATCGAGAAGAGTACGCCCGAGAGGATGGGGACCCGCGCGGGCGACGCGCCGAGCTGCGGCAGGTAGAGTGGGAGCACCGGGCCGAAGCTCCGATCGACGAACTGCAGTCCGAAGATCACCGCCATCAGGACGATGAAGTTCTCGAAGGCGAGGACGCTCCGGAACGTCACGCGCCCGGTCCCGTGGGCTGCGGCCGCAGGCGAGGGCCGCCGCTCGTGGTACATGAACGACACGAGCAGGAGCGCGATCAGGAAGAAGCCCGACGTCACGAAGAACGCCCGGCGCAGCCCGACGATCTGCGCCACGGTCCCGCCGATGATCGGCCCGAGAGCCGGCCCGAGCCGCTGCGCCGTCTGCACGACGCCAATCGCGTAGCCCATGCGATCCCGCGGCGCGAGGTCGGCCGCCATCGTCAGCGTCAGCGCTCCGTAGCCGGCGAAGAGGCCCTGGATGGCGCGGAGCGCGAACACGTGCCAGGCGTCCGCGGCGTACGCCATTGCGCCCATGACGAGGACGAAGCTGGCGAGCGACCGCTGAACCATGATCTTGCGGCCGAAGCGGTCGGCCAGGCGGCCCCAGAGAGGGGCGAGGAGCGCCGTGATGGCCGGCGTGACGCCGAGGCTGAGGCCCGACCACAACGCGATCTCGCCGACATCGGTGACGCCGAGCTGGCGGAAATAGAGCGGGAGGAAGGGCATCACCAGCGTGAAGCCGGTGAACCCGATGAAGCTGGCGGCCGTGACGGCGAAGAGATTCCGGCGCCAGCTCAGAAGCGGACCCTGACCATGCGGGACTGCTGGACGTGAATGGTGTCGATGAACCGCACGCGCGGCGGGTCGCTCTGCATCACCAGCGACGAGGTCCGGGTGCCGTCGCCGAAGAACCGCACGCCCCGCATGAGCGTGCCATCGGTCACGCCGGTGGCGGCGAAGATGAGGTTCGGCCCCGGTGCGAGATCCCGGGCGGTGTAGATCCGACCGAAGTCGCTGATGCCCATCGCGCGGCAGCGGGCCTCGTGCTCCGGCCTGGTCACGACCAGGCGCGCGAAGATCTCTCCGTTCAGACAGCGCATGGCGGCGGCGGTGAGTACCCCCTCGGGCGCGCCGCCGGTCCCCATGACGGCGTGTACGCCGCTGCCCACGACAGCCGCTGCGATGCCGGCCGACAGGTCGCCGTCGGAGATCAGCCGGATGCGGGCTCCGGCAGCCCTGATTTCACCGATCAGCTGCTCGTGCCGCGGCCGCTCGAGCACGATGATCACCAGGTCGCCGATGTCGCGCTCGAGGCACCGGGCAATCGCGCGCAGGTTCGTTGCGACCGGGGCGTCGAGGCTGACGGCCCCCTTCGCGCTCGGCCCGACCACCAGCTTCTCCATGTACAGGTCCGGGGCGTGCAGCAGGCCGCCGCGATCCGATGCCGCGAGCACGGCCAGGGCGTTCGGCGCGCCGGTCGCGCAGAGGTTCGTGCCCTCGAGCGGGTCCACGGCAATGTCCACGTGCGGCAGCTCGATGCTCGCGTAGGCCGGCTTACCCCCGAGGCCGACCTTCTCCCCGATGAAGAGCATCGGCGCGCGGTCGCGCTCACCCTCGCCGATCACGATGGTCCCGTCGATGGGCACGCTGTCGAGGCACTCGCGCATGGCCTCGACCGCCGCCTGATCGGACTTGTGGCCGTCTCCCTGGCCCATCGTGTGCGCGCACGCGATGGCGGCCTGCTCCACCACCCGGAGGAATTCGAGCGAGAGGTCGGAGTTCATGATTCAGTGGCGTCGCAGCTTCCGGCTGTCAGGCCGCGAGCCGCGGCGGATTCACGCCATCGGTCGTCAGCGCTTCAGCGGAGAGCTGACGGCTGATGGCTGATCGCCGGCAACTCGCAGCGGGTCGGCCGATCCTGCCGGAAGCCGAGCACGTAGTCGGCCTGCATCAGCTTGTGGATCTCGCGTGTCCCCTCGTAAATCACCGCGCCCTTGCAGTTGCGGTAGAAGCGGCCGACGGGGTACTCGTCCGAGTAGCCGTTCGCACCGTGGACCTGCACCGCGTCGCCGGCGGCGCGTTCGGAGGCCACCGTCGCGAACCACTTCGCCAGGCCGGTCTCCCGCGTGTTCCGCCGGCCGGCATTCTTCAGGAACCCGGCGCGCATCCAGAGCAGCCGCGCCGCCTGATAGTCCGACTCCATCTGGGCGATCATCTCCTTCACGAGCTGGTGCTCGGCGATGGGCACGCCGAACGTCCGCCGCTCCTTCGCGTACCTGGCGCTGGCGTCGCGGCACGCGCGGATGAGGCCCGTGGCCCCGGCCGCCACGGTATAGCGCCCCTGGTCGAGTGCGAACATCGCTATCTTGAAGCCCTCGCCCGGCCGCCCGACGAGGTTCTCCCGCGGCACTTCCACCTCGTCCATCTTGAAGAACCCGGTGTTCCCCGCCAGGATGCCCCACTTCTCCTTGAGCGTCCCGCTCGAGAACCCCTTGAACGCCCGCTCGACGACGAAGGCGCTGATGCCGGAGGGGTCGCGCTGCTTCTTCTTCTCGAGATCCGTCCAGGCGAACACCAGGAAGTTGTCCGCCACGTCGGCCAGCGAGATCCACATCTTCTCGCCGCTCAGGAGGTACCGGTCTCCTTTCTGCACCGCCACGCTCTGGATGCCCCGGACATCGCTGCCCGCCGCGGGCTCCGTCAGGCCGTAGGTCGCGATCCTGCGACCCTGCGCCTGCGGCACCAGGTACCGCTGCTTCTGGTCCTCTGTTCCCCAGGCGAGGAGCGAGAGGCAGTTCAGCCCGGCGTGCACGGACATGATCACGCGCAGCGACGTGTCGACGTACTCCAGTTCCTCGCACACGAGGCCCAGGCTGACGTAGTCCATTCCGGCGCCGCCGTACTCCTGCGGCACGGAGCACCCGAGGATTCCGAGCTCCGCCATCTGGGGCAGGATCGCGGGGTCGAACCGGTGCGCGCGATCGAGCTCCCGGATGCGAGGCGCCACCTCACGCGCCGCCCACTCGCGCACCGACTGCTCGAGCAGGGTCTGTTCCTCTGTGAGATCGAGATCGATCATGAATGCCTCCCGGCTCGAAATGAACAGGCTATTTTACGCCACGGTCGGGAATGCCGCCGACGCGACACGGGCGGGGGCCTTCCGGAGGGACGCGGGTTTCACGGGACGCGTACTTTCGCGGATTGGTGGCGACCGGCCGCCCCGGATGCCACCGATCGCGGGCGGCCTTCGAGAGGACCGCCCCCCGCACGCGACGGAGCCGCAGGCTGCGAATCCGCGCTCATCCGCGCTCATCCGCGCCCCGTCCAGACTCTCGACACAGGACGTCGGGCTAGCCGGGTCGATGGATCTCCACGGCGGCGCCGCGGCCCGCTCCGAGGCGGTCGGCGGCACTGCCTGCGTGGGCCGCCAGCTCGAGGCGATCGGAGCTCCCGAAGAGCGCGCAGACCTCCCCCTCGCCGATCTCGCTGTACGTGGACACCAGCCGCGGCACGGGCTGTCCGGCCGCGACGATCTGGACGGGGCCGTTCTTCGCGAAGCTCTCGACGCTCCGCCGATCGAGATTGGTCACCAGGTTCCCGAACGCGTCCACGAGGAGCACGGTTCCGGCCAGCCGGTCCGCATCGACGACGGGCTGCGGGATGTCGAGGCGCACGAAATCGGTCAGGGCCCGGCCGAAGGCTGAGAGCTGTATGCCGCGCGTGAGCCAGGCCGCCGCCGGCGCGAAGCGGTCGCGTCCTTCGAACGTCCGGCTGACGGTCGGCCTGGCGTACCGGCGCTCGGTCAGTTCCACGATCCGCTTCGGCGGGCTCTCCTGGAAGACGGCGCTCAGCACGCCGTTATCGGGCGCCACGAACCGGTAGTCGCCGGTATCGGCCGCGAGGCCCCGCCGGCCCGATCCCACACCGGGATCGACGACCACGAGGAAAATCGTGCCGCCCGGGAAGTACTTGTACGACGCAGCCAGCTGCAGCGCGCCAGCGAGGATATCGTGGGCCGGGATGTCGTGCGTGATGTCGACGAGCGTCGCCTCGGGCGCGAGCCCCAGGACGACCCCTTTCATCGTTCCGGTGTAGTGGTCGAGCGTGCCGAAATCGCTGAGGAGGGCGATGATCGGGCGCATGAGGCAAGCATATTCCAGCTTGCAGCTTCCGGCTTCAGTTCCGGGCAGGGCTGCCGGCCGCCTGGAGGACCCGACGGCGGGCACGAAACTGGGCGTGGTGAGCCGAGAGACGTCGTCAGGCCCCGGCCGGCCGCAGCCAGGAGAGCGCCGGGTGAGCCGAGACCTGCTGGCCGTGCTTGCGCGGCTGGAAGCTGGGAGGTGTTGGCTACGGCGTCGCCTGCGCGTCGACGCGGCGCCGCAGGAGCATCTCCCGCGTGTTGCTCTTCAGCAGGAACGAGTCCGAGACCACCAGCCCGTCGAACATGCGGATGATGTCGCGGTTCTGCAGGACGCGCTTCGGGCCGCCGCCCTGGTGAAGCCGGTGCCGGAGGCCGCTGCCTTCGACGATTTCATATTTCGTGAACGGCGCCCGCTCGACCGCGGACGAGCAGAAAAAGCCCATGACCGACCCGCCCGGCCGCAGCATCCGGATCACCTGCTTCGCAAGGGCCGCCGCCGCGTGCTTGTCTAGATAGTCGAAGACGTCCCAGCAGAGGACGCCGTCCACGCTGGCGTCCGCGTGCCGGAACCGCGTCTCGAACGCGGCGGGCAGCGAGCCGAGCGTGCCGGCGCGGATGTGCCGATCGAGATCCGCGAACAGGTCCTCGATGAACAGCTTGCAGCCGAGGCGGTCGCCGAAGAACTCGACGTTGGTGCCGATGACGGGCCCGAAGTCGAGAAGGACGGGCGTGTCGCGCTGGGACAGCGCGCTGAGGAACCGGGGGAACCCCTTGGAGGCGATGACCGGATCGGCGCCGCGCTCCGGGTGCACATCGGTGCCCACGGCGGCGACGTCCGGACGTCTGGCGCCCCACTTGAGGAGATCGGAGAGCATGCCAGGAGGACCCTTGGCCACGCCGGCACTCAGTGTGCGGCGTGGCCGTGGAGCTCTACCGCGACGCCCCTGCCGCTGCCCCGGACGTCTGCGGCGCCGCCGTCGTCGAGACCGACGGTTTGGGCTCGGACTTGGATTCCTTCGCCTCCCGAGCCTCGGACGCCTTGCCCGTGCGCTGCATGTCGATGCTGCCCCGGAAGTGCGCACCCTCGGCGATCGCCACGCGGGGGGCCGCGATATCGCCGTCGACCGAGCCGTTATCGCGGATGTCGACCTTCTCGGTGGCGGTGACGTTGCCGGTGACCTCGCCCAGGATGATCACGGACTTCGCAAAGACCTGCGCCTTGATCTTGCCGTTCGAGCCGATGGTGAGCACATTCTGCCGCAGCTCGATCTTGCCCTCGACCTGCCCTTCGATCGTCAGGTCTTCGCTGCCACTGAGCTCGCCCTTGATGACGACTGATTTTCCAATGTTCACGGCTGGCGTCCTCTCTCGGTCCATTCGCAGGGGCTCGCTGGTCGCGGGGGTTCGCGCCGCTTCCGCGGCAGGCGGCGCGCCGACCGTGGGCGCCGGGCTGGATGGCGCCGTCGGCTTCACCGCTTCATCGCGTTTCCACATGGGCACTCCTCATTGGGGGTACGAAGTAGTTTTCGTCCTCTCGCAGGGCGTCTTTAGTCTCAGGGCTGGGCAGCAGGAACCGTCAGTATACGGGCTGCCGTTGTGCTCTGTCTAGTCCTTTTATTGCTGAGACTTAGGGCGAGTGATATCATCGGAGGACAGCCGGGACCTCCCCGCCGGGGTCGTGGGGTCGCCGAGGTGGCGAGCCGTCGCGCCGATGCTCGTCCTGCCGTCGCCCGGGCGGGGCGAACGGCCCGCGACGACCCCTGAACCAGCGGATGGACGTCCCCCGTCCGGATTGGCAGCCATGTCCTTGCGCATCTATTTCGACCACAACGCGACCACCCCCGTCGATCCGGCGGTAGCGGACCTGGTGTGCCGCATCCTCCGGGAGGAGTTCGGGAACGCCTCCAGCGTCCACCACTTCGGGCAGCGCGCCAAGGCCGTCCTCGACGAGGCCCGCAGCAGCGTGGCCGACCTCCTGGCGGCCGACCCGTCGGAGATCGTCTTCACCAGCGGGGGGACGGAGGCCGACAATTTCGCCATTCGCGGTGTGGCCGAGGCCCTGGAGCCCACGGGCCGGCGCCATCTGATCGCCTCGTCGATCGAGCACGAGGCGGTGCTGAACACTTTCAAGGCCCTCGCGCGGCGCGGCTGGAAGACCACGCTCGTGCCGGTTGACGCGAGCGGCGTACTGAAGAGCGAGGCGGTCGAAGAGGCGCTGACCCCTGATACGGCGCTCGTCTCGGTGATGCACGCCAACAACGAGATCGGGACGGTGCAGCCCGTGGCAGAGATTGCGCGAATCGCCCATGCGAAGGGGGCGCTCGTCCATACCGACGCCGTGCAGACGGTGGGCAAGATCCCCGTCGACGTGCGGGCCCTCGGCGTGGACCTGCTGTCGCTGTCGGCCCACAAGTTCAACGGGCCAAAGGGTGCCGGCGCGCTCTGGATCCGCCGCGGAACGAGGATCAGCGCCATCCTGACGGGCGGCAAGCACGAGCGGAACCGACGCGCGGGCACCGAGAACGTCGCCGGGATTGCCGGTCTGGGCGCCGCGGCCCGGCTCGCGGCGGTGAAGCTGCAGGCCGAGGCCCGGCGCGTGGCTGTGCTGCGCGACGATCTCGAGGCGCGCGTGCTCGCGTCGGTCGAAGGCACGGCCGTGAACGGAGAGCGCGAGGGACGCGTCCCGAATACCGCGAACATCAGCTTCGACGGCGTCGAGGCCGAGTCGCTGCTCATCGCGCTGGACCTCGAGGGCATCGCCGTTTCGACGGGCTCGGCCTGTTCCTCGGGAACGCTCGAGCCCTCGCACGTACTGCGTGCGATGGGTCTGCCGAGCCACCGCACGCAGAACTCGATCCGCATCAGCCTCGGGGCCGGCAACACGCCCGAACAGGTGGATTACTTTCTCGAGAGGCTGCCGGGCCTCGTTGCGAAGCTGAGGAGCCTGACAGGCGCCAGACGCTAGTGGGCTCCGGGTCACACGTTCAGCTTCCAAGGTTCCAGGTTCAGGGTTCAGGGTTATTGCGTGTCCGGGACATCCAGCCAGGTGAGTCCCGTGTCGGGTCAGGTCGGGAGACACATGCGAATCGTCGTGGCCATGTCCGGCGGCGTCGACTCCTCGGTGGCGGCGGCCCTGCTCAGGCAGGCGGGCCACGAGGTGATCGGACTCTCCATGCAGCTGTACGACCAGCGCGAGGGAGAGATCCGCTTCGGCACGTGCTGCACGCTCGACGATCTGCACGACGCCCGGCGGGTGGCTGCCCGCCTGGGCATCCCCCACTACATCCTGAACTTCGAGCGCCAGTTCGCCGATCAGGTGATCTCGAACTTCGTGCGGGAGTACGCCAGCGGCCGTACGCCGATCCCCTGCGTGCACTGCAACGGTGACCTGAAGTTCGCGACGCTCGCCGAGCGGGCGGCCGGGCTGGGCGCCGATGTCGTCGCCACCGGCCACTACGCCCGCGTGGAGCGCGACGCCTTCGGGATCTGGCGGCTGAAGCGGGGCTCCGATCCCGCGAAGGATCAGTCCTATTTCCTCTTCACCCTGACGCAGGCGCAGCTCGCCCGCGCGATGTTCCCGCTCGGCACGCTGAGCAAGACCCAGGTGCGTGCGCAGGCGCGGTCACTCGGTCTACCCGTGGCCGACAAGGACGAGAGCCACGAGATCTGCTTCGTGCCCGACGGCGATCACGCGGCCTTCGTCTCCCGCCGCGCGACGGCACAGGCGGGCCCCATCCGCGACGTGTCCGGCAAGGTCCTGGGCCGGCACGACGGCGTGCACCGGTTCACGGTCGGCCAGCGCAAGGGGCTGGGCCTCGCCTCTCCCATTCCGCTCTACGTCGTCAACCTCGACGCCGGGTCGCAGACGGTCACCGTCGGCCCCCGCGATGCGCTGCTGCGCGACTCGCTCACCGCCTCGGACGTGAACTGGATCGCAGGCGCGGCGCCGCCCGCCGGCACGCGCGTCACCGCGCAGATCCGGTATCGCCACCGCGAGGCCGCGGCGACGCTCACGCCAGAGGACGACGCGCGCGTGCACGTCCGCTTCGACGAGCCCCAGGCAGCCGTGGCGCCGGGCCAGGCGGTGGTGTTCTACGACAACGACGAGGTGATGGGAGGCGGGTGGATTCGGTAGCGGGAAACGTGAATGGAAACGTGAGTGGACCAGACGCCCGCAGCTATGCTGAATGGGCGGTCTTCCCCATATCCGCCTTTCCATCTATCAGCCGCAGCTCGCCGAGGTGCTGCGGGAGGCCTTCGAGGTACTTCTCGGCGTCCATGGCCGCCATGCAGCCTGAGCCGGCGGCGGTGATGGCCTGGCGGTAGACGTGATCCTGGACGTCGCCTGATGCGAACACGCCGGGCACGCTCGTGCGCGTGCCGTCGTGGGTGAGCAGGTAGCCGTTGGCGTCCATCTCGAGCTGGTCCCTGAAGAGCGCCGTATTCGGCGTGTGGCCGATCGCGACGAAGACGCCCTCCACCGGCAGCTCCCTGGTCGCGCCGGTCTTGTTGTTCCGCAGGACGATCGCCGTCACTTCTCCCTTGTCCCGATCCTGGACGTCGTCGACTTCGGTGTTCCACTCGAACGAGATCTTGGGGTTCGCGAACGCCTTGTCCTGCATGATCTTCGACGCACGCAGCGTGTCCCGGCGGTGTACGACGGTCACGTGGGAGGCGAAGCGCGTCAGGAAGATGGCTTCCTCCATCGCCGAGTCTCCCCCGCCGACCACCGCGATGGGCTTGCCGCGGAAGAAGTAGCCGTCACACGTCGCGCAGGTCGAGACACCGTGCCCGATCAAGGCCCGTTCGGACGGAAGGCCCAGGAGCCGCGCCGATGCGCCGGTCGCCACGATGAGCGTGCGGGCGTGGTATTCCTGCTCGGAGGTCCGCACGACGAACGGATGTCCGCCGAGCTCCACCGCACTCACGTGCCCCCGGACGATCTCGGCGCCGAAGCGCTCCGCCTGCGCCCGCATCTCCGCCATGAGGTCCGGCCCCATGATGCCGTCCCGGTGCCCGGGCCAGTTCTCCACCAGCGTCGTCAGCATCAGCTGGCCGCCGGCGTCGAGACCCTCGATGACGAGGGGTTTGAGATTCGCACGGGCCGTGTAGAGCGCGGCCGTGAGCCCGGCCGGACCGGAGCCGATGATGATGACGTCGCGCGGTGTCATGGTCGGACCGGGTCAGACGTGCTTGTCGATCAGGCGCTTCAGGGAGTCCTTGTCCGCGAGCCCGACAATCTGCTCGACGATCTGCCCGCCCTTGAAGAGCAGCAGGGTCGGAATGCCTCTGATGCTGTAGCGGAAGGCCGTGTTCGGGTTGTCGTCGACGTTCAGCTTGCCGACGACCATGCGGCCGTCGTAATCGGTCGCCAGCTCCTCAACGGTCGGCGCCAGCCGCCGGCAGGGACCACACCACTCCGCCCAGAAGTCCACCAGGACGAGCTGTGCCGATTTGACGACAGACTGGTCGAAGTTGGTGTCGGTGAGTGTCTGTATTTTCTCAGATGCCATCGAATGCCTCGCTCCCGCTGACCGCCGGCTGATCTGGCCCGTGCAAGCCCTTTTTCTCGAGGAGTTTACCTCAAGCGGGCCGCCCCAACGGCTCCGTCAGGGTTCTATACACTTTGACATACTCGGCGGCAGAAGCGTCCCACGAGTGGTCCCGGGCCATGCCGGCCTTCTGGATGCGGGCCCACGCCTGCCGGTCGCCAAACACCGTGAGGGCCCGTCGCATCGCCTGTACCATCGCGCCCGGGGAGTAGTCCGTGAACGTGAACCCCGTTCCCGAGCCCGTCTGGGGATCGTAATCCTGGACCGTATCGGCAAGCCCGCCGGTCGCCCGGACCACGGGCACGGTGCCGTAGCGGAGGCTGTACATCTGGTTGAGCCCGCACGGCTCGAACCTGGACGGCATCAGGAAGAGGTCAGCGCCCGCCTCGATGAGGTGCGCCAGCCTCTCGTCGAACCCGATGGTGGCCGACACCCGGCCCGCATGCCTGGTGACCAGGGAGCGCCAGAGATCCTCGTAGCGTCGCTCGCCGCTGCCCAGCATCACCCACGCGGCCCTCAGCGCCATCAGGTCGTCGGCGGCGGCGGCGATCAGATCGAAGCCCTTCTGGTCGGTCAGCCGCGACACCAGCCCGACGAGTGGCAGGCCGACATCCGGGAGGCCGACGGCCTCGAGCAGCGCCTTCCTCGCGTCGGCTTTTCCCGCGAGGTCTTCGACACTGAACGCGGCCGGCACGAACGGGTCGGCGGACGGATTCCACCGCTCGACGTCGATGCCGTTGAGGATGCCCACGAGATCGCCGGACCGCCGCGCCAGCACGCCGTCCATGCCGAAACCGAGCTCCGGGCGCACGATCTCGCGCGCGTATGTCGGACTGACCGTCGTGATCCGCTCGCTGAAGTTGATGCCGGCTTTGAGGTAGCTGATCCCACCCCAGTACTCCATGGCCTGGACGTTCATGACCTCCCATCCGAGGCCGATGGACGGCACCGTCGAGGCGGGAAACAGGCCCTGGAACGCCAGGTTATGGATCGTGAAAACCGCGGGCACGCCGCCGACGTGCGGATCCGGCGAGAAGTGCATCTTCTGGTATGCCGGCACCAGGCCGGTCTGCCAGTCGTGCGCGTGGATGATCGACGGCCGGACGCCGCGCAACCGGGGGTACTCCAGCGCCGCACGGCTGAAGACCGCGAACCGCCAGGCGTTGTCGCCGTAGTCGGCGTCCGCGGTGCCGTACAGGGCCTCACGTTCGAAGAGCGCCGGCACGTCGACGAGGACGAGCGTGACATTCGGCGAGACCGCCTCCTCGAAGTACCCGATCTGCGTCGTGGAGGGTCCGAGCGCCAGGATCGTGACGAGCGGCGCGCCGGCCGCTTCGATGCCGCGGTACTTCGGAAGCACGAGCGTCACGCGATGACCGAGCCTCGCCAGGGCCGGCGGCAGCGCCCCGACGACTTCGGCCAGCCCGCCGGTCTTGGCCCACGGGTGGGCCTCGGAGGCCACGATCAAGACGGAGAGCGAATCCGCGGCCGGCGCCGGCGCCGCAGCCTCCGGCCGTGGTGCGGGGCGCGATCGCCTGGCGGCCGGCCTGGCGCGGCTTCCCGGGTCTTCCGCCGGACGGGCGGCCGACCGCGCGTCGGCGGACGGCGCGGCCGGGATCGGCTTCGAACCGGGCGCACCACGCGCGCGCGCCGTCGGCTTCGATCTGGAATCGCGTGGGGTGCCGGCGTCTGGGTCGGGGACTGACTGGGCTTTCCTGGGAGGCTTGCGCTTCGGGGCGGGCTTGGATCGCTTTCCTTTTTCGTCGGCCATCTACGGCTGTTCCCGGCAATCTCTTCAGTTCGAGAACTACGGAACCCATCTTACTGCATCTCTCCAGCCTGACGGACGTGTTCGACCCCGAGCGGTTGACCAGAACGGGCTTCACGATTCACGATCGATGGACAGACATGTTCTGGAAGTTCCTGCGCCCGCGCCGCGGCCGCCGCGGCCTGGTCCTCGCGTCGCTGGCGGGCCTGATCCTCGCTGCGGGCCTGGCGTTCTGGGTGTACTCCCGTGCCGGCTCAGGGTCGGACGCTGGCAGTCGCGTGGAGCTGGGCTCGCTGCCCGATGGCGTGTCCCGGTCCGCGTTGAGCCTCGTGGTGATCACGCTGGATACCACCCGGGCGGACCGGATTGGCGCATACGGCTCGGACGTGCCGACGGCAGCGATCGATCGGCTCGCGCGGGAGGGCGTGCTGTTCGAGCAGGCAGTGTCCGTGGCGCCCCTCACTCTGCCGGCGCATTCCAGCATGTTCACCGGCAAGTTCCCGCCCGAGCACGGGGTCCGCGACAACGGCGGGTTCTTCCTGGGACCGCAGGAGCAGACGCTCGCGGAAGCGCTGGCATCGCGCGGATACCGCACGGGGGCCTTTGTCGCCGCGTACGTGCTGGACTCGAAGTGGGGACTCGATCAGGGGTTCGACACCTACGTCGACGACTTCGATCTCAGGCAATCGCAGGCGATCTCGCTCGCGGGCATCCAGCGTCCCGCCAACGAGGTCGTCGACAAGGCCCTGCCGTGGATCCAGGAGGTGAAGGACCGTCCGTTCTTCGCCTGGATCCATCTCTACGATCCACACACGCCCTACGAGGCGCCGGAGCCCTTCCTCTCGCGGTTCAAGGACCGCCCGTACAACGCCGAGATTGCGTTCACCGACAGCCAGGTCGGCCGCGTCGTCCAGCACCTCGAATCGCTCGGGTTGACGGAGCGGACGGTCGTCGCCGTCATGGGCGACCATGGTGAGAGCCTGGGAGACCACGGCGAGAGCACCCATGGCTTCTTCATCTACAACAGCGTCAGCCACGTGCCGTTCATCATCCGGGCGCCCTTCGCCCTGACGCGGGCCCAGCGCGTCGCCGACCCGGTGCGGACGGTCGATCTGATGCCGACAGTGCTCGATCTGCTCGGCGTGGCCGCCCCGGCTGGCATGTCCGGGGTGAGCCTGACCCCCCTGATGACCGGCGCCCGACGCGAGCTGGGGCTCGACGCCTACTCGGAGGCCATGTACCCGCTGCACCATTACGGGTGGAGCGATCTCCGCGCGCTGCGCGCCGGCCGCTACAAGGTGATCGACGCGCCCAGGCCCGAGCTCTACGACCTCGAGCACGATCCCCACGAGGCGCAGAATCTCTTCTCGGAACGAACGGCCCTGGGGGATCGGATGATCGCGCAGCTCCGGGCCATGGAAGACGCGTTCGCCAGGACGGAGGCGGCGCTGCCGGCGGCGGACGTCGATCCGGAGGCGCGGGAGCGGCTGGCGGCTCTCGGTTACGTCGGTTCCTTCGTGGCGAGTGCGTCCGATCCGCGCACGGGACGGGCCGACCCGAAGGACAAGATCCACCTCTTCAACAAGCTCGGCGCGGCCAGCGACCTGTCACGAGCGGGTGCGGAAGACGAGGCCTCGTTCAAGAAGCTCGTCGGGCTGCTGAAGGAGGTCGTGACCGAGGATCCGGAGGTCATCGACGCCTGGTTCATGCTCGGGACCCAGCACCTCAGGCGCGGCGATCCCCGGCAGGCAATCGACTATTTCAAGAAGACGCTCAGCCTCAAGCCGGACTACGACATCGCCGTCATCAACCTCGCCCAGGCGTACCGACGGATCGGAGACGACGAGGCAGCGCTCGCCGGATTCGCGCACTACCTGAAAATCGATCCGAAAGATCCGTTCGTGCAGTACCAGATCGGCGAGATCTGGCTGGATCGGGGCGATCTCGCGCGGGCCGAGCAGCAGTTCCAGCTGGCGCTCGAGGCCGACGCGAAGTTGGCCTCGGCGAAGAACGCCCTCGGGGTGATCGCGCTGAAGCGCGGCGACCGGGAGGGGGCAGAGCGGCTGATACGCGAGGCGCTTGCCACGAAGCCGGACGTCCGCCTCGGCCACTTCAACCTCGCCCTCCTGGCCGAGTCCCGGGGCGACATCCGCACCGCGGAGCGCGAGTACGTGGAGGAGCTGAAGCAGCACCCCGACAGCTTCAGGGCCGCGTTCAATCTCTTCCGCCTGTACGAGCAGGTCGGAGACCGCGAAGGCCAGCTCGCCGCGCTCAAGCAGTCGATTCAGAGCAACCCGCGCTTCGCCGAAGGGCACCTGTACCTGGCGAAGTTCTATCTCGACTCGGGAGCGAACCTGGACGAGGCGATTCGGCTGGCGGAGAAGGGGATCGAGCTGGCGCCGACGTCAGAGCAGGCGCCGCTCGGACATTACGTGCTCGCCGACATCTACAACCGGCAGGGACGGCCGCGGGACGCGGCCGAGCAGGTCCGGCTCGCCCAGGCGCTCGAGGCGAGGCTGAAACGGACCGGTGGCT
>DASPFV010000177.1:0-5294 GCA_035620975.1 Vicinamibacterales bacterium | reverse complement strand
CAGCCGGCGGGCGGCATAAAGCGCCGCCCGTTCGCGACAGCGGCAAGCGCGTGCGTGACAATGGCTTACCCGCTGCCGACTCACCGCCGCCGGCCCACCAGGACAGGGCGAAACCAGCGAGTCGGCTCATCGCGAGGGGGGAACACCTCTCGCGTGACACCGTTCCCCCCTGTGTTCCCCCCCTCGGCGCTCAGGCTGTGCCGACCGCGCTGGGCCGACGAAAGTACTGGCGGCGAATCTCATGACGTTCAATCCCACCCTGTGCGCGGTCGATCGCGTCGGCCAAGCACCTCGATACGGCGACGTCGACAGCGCGGTGTCCATCGACTTCCAACACACGGCGCAGCGCTCGGAACCGGGGCGTTCCAAAGATGCGCCGCGCTCGTCGCATCCGGTTCTCCTCAGCGACTTCCGTCCCAAGCGTGCTTGCCTCCCAGAACCACCGCAACTCGTTCGCCGTCACGGGATCGAGCGGCGTGGCGAGCTCCTGTCTGAACGCACTCTCGTAGTGCTCGGCAAGGCGCTGCGCGCGGCCGTCCGGGTCGGGCTGGTCGATCGGAACCAGCAGTTGGACGGACCACGCCGGCAACGCGCGTAGGAGTTCCGCGTGGCGACGCAGGAACACTTGAAAGTCATGCGGCAACGGGTTCACCAGGAGGTAGAGAAAGGCGTACCGTCGGCCGTCTGGGGAGACCCCAATGGGCAGCTTGTCGGGAAAGTACCGCACCGTGATGTTGGGCTTGCGGCCGAAGGCCAGACGCGGCAGCGCGTCGCGGTCAAGGGCCGTCGTCGTGAGGAAGTGAGCGACCTTGTCCTGCTCAGACCCGAGCCAGCGGAACTCCCGATGTCCGAGGACGTGGTCGAGGATCATTAGCCGCTCGAGCGCCCGGCCGAGCGCCATGCGCTTGCGAAAACGTACGTCTCGCTGCTCAATGGCCTCGTACAAAGACGCGTTGTGGAGGTGGTAGACACGAGCCTTGCGGTGTCCGCACAGATACGGACTCGCGAGCCTTCGGCTCGTCAGCCTGTCGAGGAAGTCGACCATCTTCTGCCCTCGCACGATTCCGGCAAAGTTGCAGTACTGACGTCCCAGGAAGAAACCGGAATGCAGCATGACCTCAACCAGGAAGGCGGCCTGCCGCTCCGTGAAGCCAAATGCTGCGACGCGCTCGATGCGTTTCTCGTGCGTCATAGGAATTCATCGAAGATGTGAGGATCGGGGCTGCGCCCGCTCCGTCCGCTGCGACCTCCGAGCCCGGTGCTGATGCGGTACGAGCTGAAGCCGGTTCGTCCCTTCGCCGCGGCATAGGCACCGCGGTAGTGCGGCGTCACGACCTCGATGTCTTCGACCTTCCGATCGCCGTCCGGCCGCTCGTACTCGATCCGAACGTCGGGAAAATGGATGTGGCCGTCGATCATCGGAAGGTCCCGGCTGGCAGCCCACTCCGCGACGTCCGCGGCTTGGCGGTCGGCATCCTGCTCCTCCCTGCGGCGCTCCTTCTTCAGGCCGTGGAGGAATCGCTGATAGTCCCGCTTCAGCTCGTAGTCGAGAACGACCCGGGTGACAACGGCACCCTTCTCCTTAAGCCGCTCGACTGACCGTTCATACGCGCGATAGAGCTGAGCGTCATGCGACAGTTCTCGCGGCTTCACGAAGCCGGCGTAGAAGGTCTGCGGCTCGCCATCGCGGTCGGTCTTCCGATGTCTCTCCAACAGCTCACGACCGCGCTCCGTCAGCGTCACGAGGGTCGCCCGGTCTCGACCGATGAGGTAGGGTCTCGTCTCCACGAGACCGGCTTCGCGAAGGCCCCTCAACTCGCCGTTCCTGGCGCTTGCGGGGCGTCCGCGGCTGTCCCGAAGATCGGAGGCGACCACGACCCGGAATGAGCCAGTCGTCGCTAGCATCCGAACCTCGGACTCACGGAGATTGATCCAACGATCGCGGTCCTTCACGGGTCGGCGTGTGGAGCCGCGTGGCAGATCCAGATCGTGTGTCAGCGCATCCCCGGAATCAGTGGCGTTCAATGCACCGTCGTCGGATCGTCCGGCGCTTCCTCGGCTCAGGTCGGGCCGTTCGCGCTCATCGTCACGAGGGTCAATGTCGCGCCACATACGGTGAGTTCCTACGGCTTGAATTCCTTGTGGAGGTCGCTCAACACGGCATCTCGCGACCCGAGTTGCTGGTCCATGTGCGCGAGCTTGCGCCCGGCGTCACGGAGGAACAGCCAGCGTGCGATGCCGTAGTACGCGGCGAACAGATTCAGGAACAGGACCGCGATCGTTACCCCGATCGCGACTCCGTGATTGCGGAAGATGCCCGCCTTGAAAGGTGCAAGGAACGACAGCTCGCCGGCCAGCCAGGCGACTGCCAGGAAGGTCGTCAGTGCCGCGAGGAAGGCAACGTTAGCGACCATTGACCTGCCCCTCCTCAAACGCCTGATCCACGCGGAAGTACGAGATCTGAAGGCCGAGCGGATTGACGCGAACGAACTCGTTCGGCACCCGATCCCGCAGGGTGAAATCGATCTGCGCGATGAACGTCTGGCGGGCGCGCTCCTGGCGGGTTCCCGGGGCGTACAGCAGCTTCTGGAAGCTCACCGATGCCTTGTGCGGCGCCTCCGCCAACTCGGTCAGGCTGACGTTCTGAACGACGATGTCCACTTCGTCGGCGGAGGGGTTGGTCATGAACGTCTCAATGGCCCGGCTCTGCTCGTTCTCAGCGATGGTGGCGTCCGCAAGGCCGGGCTCCAGGAAGAGAAGAGAGTCTGGATACTCGCGCTGAACCGTGGCGCGCAGCCGGCTGAAGTGCTTCACGATGAACTGCGTGAGGAAGTACCGGAGTTCGGGCGGTTGCGGCTGGTAGCTCGTCGCGTCGTACTGCACCGCCTCGGCCCTGCCAACGTCGTCGATCCGGATGACCAGCGGCTTGACCTGCGAGTACCGCGATACGGTGTAAACGTTGAGTCCTACCAGCCCGACGGCGACCAGGGAGACCAGTGACAGTGCGATTCGGAGGTACGTGTTCGTGACCAGCGCGGACCCGTACAACTCCACGAACTGCCGCTTCGCGCCCTCGAGCGTCTTTGGATTCAGGTCGGCCGTCGTCGCGCCCATGGTGCACCCCTCACTCGAAGAAGCGCGCAGCCAGAAGTCGCCACGCAATCCACAGCGATCCGCCGACGAGGCCCAAGAGGATGGCAATACCGATACCGAGGATGTAGACGTTCCACAGGCCCGGCACATTGACCTCGTGAGGCTCGCGCAGATGGTCTGGAACGGGCGTCTGGAAGCGGCGTGGCATAAAGTGCTCCTTCAACGCATGCGGATTAGGCGCGGTACAGAGGAGAGGATGCTCTGCCCGCCCTGCCCGGAGAAGATCGAACTCGTCAGCGAGGGGACAAGTGCGATCCCGATACAGAAGGTCACCACGACGGCGACCGCCTGAAGGCCATAAACGCCGTACTCCGCTGACGTGATCGTTGGCGGGAGCGTCGTCACATAGCGGAAGACGAATTGCTCGAAGATCATAAGGAACGCGATGGCGACCACTGGGACAAACGAGTACTGGATAAACGACTTCAACCAGCCCCAGAAGAGCCACTCCAGCTTCGGCACGATGAAGAACGGAACGAAGATCGGACCCAGGAGTCCGCACACCGCGCTCGCGATGAGCCCAAAAGCGATGACGGCGAGCGACAGACCCTTTGCCAAGGCAATGAGCAGCAGCATCGCCCAGTAGATCAGGTTGGCCAGAATCGACCACGCGTCGGGCTGCAGAAAATGGTCCGAGAGCTCGTCGAAATGGCGGTAGACGTTGTCGAATGCACGGGCCTCCAGGACGCTCTGGAAGTACCCCGTCTGGTCCGTGATGAGGTTGCTGAATGACACCCCGATGCCTGGAATCGGCGCCTCGTAGAATGCGATGAAGGCATAGCCGAACGAGATAAGCATCAAGAGCTTCGCGAAGTCGAACATCGAGTCGCCGAGGTTGTCGTGCGAGAACATCATCTTGACCCCCTGCCAGACGATCAGGATGGTCGCGAATGACAGGAAGAGGCTGTACCCGAAGCGCAGGAACTCGGGCTCATACACTGTCAGGAGATTCGCGATCGCCTGCTGAATCGTGGGCAAGAGATTGAGCTGCACGACGGGCCTCCGGCGTTCCTACGGTTGTCTCCAGGTACGCAGCGCGTCCCCTGTGCCGGCGACAAACGCGGCGTTTGCGGCTCGGCTGTCGCGCCACGTCACGAGCTGCATGTTGATCGCGGTCGCATCGACGTCGCGCGCTCGCTTCGAGTCGACCAGGAGCTGCTCAACGAAGGCGGTCAGCAGCTGGCTGCGCGCTTGACGCTGTCGAGTACCGAGCAGAATTGATCCACTGATCTTGTCGAGTACGGCGGTGGCACTCTGTTCGAGCGATGGATCAATGACCTGCGCCTCCAGCGCGTCGATCGCCTGCAGTTCCTGCCTACGTCCGTTCAGGCGCAGCGACCCCGTATCGTTGATGGCTGACATGGCCACGGCGTCGGCCAGTTCCAACGTCGCCAGCCGGCTCGCCAGCGCCCGCTGCGCCGTCGGCGTGAGCCGTCCGAGAGCGGTCCGTGCGTTCAGCACTGGGTGACTCACGGCGAGGTACGCCGCCCCGCGCGGATCCCCGAAGATCAGCGCGTCGTTGATGCCGTTGGCGTAGAGGAAGTCACCTCCGTGTGTGCGCCAGCGGGGCACGTCCAGAAGGGCGTAGCGGCGGAGATCGGCAAAGGCGCTGAGGCGCCGTGCCATCGCCCAGAGCTTCGCATGCTGCGCCCGTTCTGTTTCGAGCAGGTACTGCTGGTAGATGGCGGAGATGGTGTTCCGGGCAGTGTTCGCCGGGTCATACACCGACAACTGCGCACGCGCTGGTTGTGCGGCGAAGGCGACGGCGATGAGCGCAAGAAGAAGTCGTCGCATGGTCGTCCTCCATCCCTGGAACGATGACTACGGCTGACGCCACGTCCGAAGCGCGTCGCCAGTGCCGGCGGCGAAGGCCTCGTTCGCGGCACGCGCATCGCGCCACGTGACGAGCTGCATGTTGATGGTGGCCGCTTCCGTGTCGCGCAGCCGCTTGCCGCGTGCGAGCAACTGCTCGAGGGCGTGCGACAGGAGCTGGTTTGAGAGCATGTCCTGCCGGCGTCCGAGCAGCTCGCCGGCCGCGATCTTGTCGAGGATGGCCGTCATCTCGTGGTACTGCGAGCCGGGGTTCAGAACATCGTTCTGAAGGGATTCCACCGCGTTCTGAAGCTGTCCGTGGTAGCCGC
>DASPFV010000176.1:0-10594 GCA_035620975.1 Vicinamibacterales bacterium | reverse complement strand
CCGCATGATCTCGAAGAACGACCGTTCAACGCGACGGCCCGACACCCGCCTCGGCGTGCCTTCCCGGAGAATCGACGACTGATCGGCCGCGAGGCTCGAGTGCTCGAGCGTCCGGCTCGCTTCGGCGATGTCGGCAGCGTCGGGGGCTGACACCGGCATGCCGACGAGCCCGCGCGCATGGTTCCGTGACTCGAGGAAGAGGATCCGCCCGGCCTCCGGGTAAATCAGGCTGGGGAACTCGACTGCCTGCACGAGGCTGAACACCGTCGTATTGGCGGCGATGCCAAGGCCGAGCGAGACGACGGCCACCGCGGTCACGCCGGGTTCCCGGAGCAGCGTGCGGACGGCACAGATCAGGTTCTGTGGAAGCATGGGCAGCACTATACTCGGGCTGCTTGCCCTCGATGACGCCAACCCGATCCGCCGGGTCTCCGGTCCCCGGGTTGCGGGTGAACAGAGTCGCCTGCGTTCTGCCGATCGCCATGCTGCTGGTCACCTGGCACGCGATCCCGCGCGCCGGCGCCGTCCAGGAGTGCTTCGTCGCCGGCCGGGTGGACGATCCGCAGCCGGCCGTCTCGGATCAACCGGAGTGCCGTCGCAAGTCCTCGCCGGCCTCGACTTTCAAGATCCCGCACGCCCTGATCGCGTTACAGACAGGCGTGGTGCGGGCCGACACGACGTACCCCTGGAACGGCACGCGCTACGACTACGAGACCTGGCAGCGCGATCACACGCTCGAGTCGGCCATCAAGTACTCCGTCTACCCATTCTTCCAGGAGACAGCGCGGCTGATCGGCCGCGAGCGCATGCGCCACCAGTTGAAGGCGATCGGCTACGGCTCCGACAGGTTCGACGGCGCGCTCACGACGTTCTGGGTGAACGGCGATCTGGAGATCTCTCCGCTGGAGCAGTTCGAGTTCCTGCAACGCCTGTTCTCGGGGAGGATTCCGGTGGACCCGCAGCACGTGGCTACGATCGAGCGCGCGCTCCGGATGCCGCCCGGCCAGATCCTCAACGCCGCCGGTGTCCACCCGTTTCCGCTGGCCGGGCCGGCAGGATCCGTCCTCCGGGCGAAGACCGGGAACACGAGGCTCAAGGGCGAGCGCGTGAGCTGGCTCGTCGGCGCTCTGGACGTCGAGGGCCTCGACTACGTCTTTGCTGCGCGAGCGAGGTCGAGCGCGCCGCTCCCGGGCACGGCGGGCGCAGAGGTGGCGCGGCGCGGGCTCAACGGCCTGGTCCGGGAGCGCTGAGCGCAGGCCACTACCCATCCGGGCGGTGCGCAATTTCAGTAAACTACATCGCGCCGCCTGCGTCTGATAACTGGGAACCCATCGAGCAGGACATCACGCATGAACCTGAAGCTCGCATTTCGACGCATCGTGAAGACGCCGCTCGTGAGCGGCGTGGCCATCCTGTCGCTGGCGCTCGGGATTGGAGCCAACGCCGCGATTTTCTCGCTGTTCGACCAGATCCTGCTTCGCGCGCTGCCGGTCCAGCGGCCGGCCGAGCTGGTGAACCTCTCCTCGCCTGGGCCCAGGCCGGGTTCGAACTCCTGCGGGCAGGCCGGAAACTGCGACTCGGTCTTCAGCTACCCGATGTTCAAGGATCTGGAGCGGCTGCAGACCGTTTTCACCGGCCTGGCGGCGCACGTCGGGTTCGGTGCCAACCTCGCCTATGAAGGGCAGACGATGAGCGGCGGCGGGATGCTCGTCTCGGGCTCCTATTTCCCCGTGCTGGGCCTGCAGCCCGCGCTGGGGCGGCTGTTCGACTACGACGACGACAGGACGGTGGCCGGGCACTTCCTCGTGGTGCTCACCCATGCCTACTGGACGACGAGGCTGGGTGCCAGCCCCGACGTTCTCAACCGGACGCTCGTCGTCAACGGGCACAGCATGACGATCGTGGGCGTCGCGCCACGCGGGTTCAACAGCACGACGCTCGGAGCCGAGCCGGAAGTCTTCGTCCCGATCACGATGCGCGGGTTGATGGTCCCGGGCTGGCGCGGCTTCGACAACCGCCGAAGCTACTGGGCCTATCTCTTCGGGCGGCTGAAGCCGGGGGTGTCGATCGAGCAGGCGCGTGCGGCCCTGAACGGCATTTACCGACCTATCCTCAACGACGTCGAGGCCCCGTTGCAGACGGGGATGAGCGATCAGACCATGACGCGGTTCAAGGCCAAGGAACTGTTGCTCGAACCCGGCGCGCGCGGCCAGAGCTCGATCCACCGGGAGGCCCGGACGCCCCTCATCCTGCTGTTTTCGATCACCGGGATCGTGCTGATCATCGCGTGCGCGAACATCGCCAACCTGCTGCTCGCGCGCGGAGCCGGCCGCGCGTCGGAGATGGCCGTCCGGCTGTCGCTCGGCGCCGGCCGCAGACAGCTCCTCGCGCAGCTGCTCACGGAGTCCTGCGTGCTGGCCGTGCTCGGCGGGATTGCCGGGTTGGTGGTCGCGCGGGTGACGCTGTCGCTCATCGCCTCGCTGCTGCCGGCCGATGCCGCCAGCGGAGGGTCCCTGCAGTTCGAGCTGCAGCTGCCCGTCGTCTTCTTCGCGGCGGCGCTCTCGCTCGCGACGGGCTTCCTGTTCGGGCTGTTCCCGGCCCTCCACAGCACGCGCCCCGACCTCGTGTCGACGATCAAGGCGCAGGCGGGCCAGCCGTCGGGGGCGAAGGCCGCGGCCCGGTTCCGGACGACGCTCGTGACGGCGCAGATTGCGCTCTCGATGGCGCTGCTGATCGCCGCCGGGCTCTTCATCAAGAGCCTCGTGAACGTCAGCCGGGTGGATCTCGGCGTCGACATCGACCGGGTAGTGACGTTCGGCGTCTCGCCGCACCTGAACGGCTACGATACCCCGCGCTCCCGTGCCTTCTTCGGGCGGCTTCAGGACGACCTCACGGCGGTGCCGGGGGTGACCGCTGTCGCTGTCTCCATGGTGCCGCTGCTGGCCGGCAGCAACTGGGGCAGCAGCGTCTCGGTCCAGGGGTTCGAGGCCGGCCCCGACACCGACACGGGCGCGAGCTTCAACCACATCGGTCCCGGGTATTTCAGGACCCTCGGGATCCCGCTGCTGGCCGGCCGTGAGTTCACCGAGTCCGACGGTCCCGAGGCGCCCAAGGTGGTCATGGTCAACGAGGCCTTCACCAAGAAGTTCAACCTCGGGCGGGACGCGGTGGGGAAGCGGATGTCCGCCGGCGGGCGCGAGCTCGACCTCGAGATCATCGGGATCGTCCAGAACGCGAAGTACAGCGAGGTCAGGCAGGTTCCGCCGCCGACGTTCTACCTGCCGTACCGGCAGAGCGAAAGGCTAGGCACGATGTACTACTACGTGAGGTCGTCGCTCGCGCCCGACGCGATCCTGCGGGCGGCGCCAACCGTGCTGGCCCGGCTCGATCGGAACCTGCCGCTGGAGGACTTGAAGACAGTGCCGCAGCAGGTGCGCGAGAACGTGTTCATGGACCGGATGGTCAGCACGCTCTCCGCGGCGTTCGCGTTCCTGGCGACGCTGCTCGCGGCCGTGGGGCTCTACGGCGTGCTCGCCTACACCGTTCACCAGCGCACGCGCGAAATCGGGCTTCGGATGGCGCTCGGCGCCGACGCCGCCCGGATGCGGCGGATGATCCTCAAGCAGGTCGGCTGGATGACGCTCGTCGGCGGCGCGGTGGGGCTCGTCGGGGCGTACTATCTTGGCCGCGGCGCCGAGTCGCTCCTGTTCGAAATCCAGGGATTCGATGCGTCGGTGATGGCGGCCGCCGTGCTCCTGCTGGCTGCCGTGGCGTTCGGCGCCGGTTACATCCCGGCTCACCGCGCCTCGCGCGTGCAGCCGATGCAGGCGCTCCGGTATGAATGAGCGGCCTCGATTGGGGGAGATCGTGGCAGGCAAGGGCCCGCGTTCAGCGGGTCCGCGCGGGTCGGCCGCGGCGGCCGCGCTCGCGCTCGTGCTCCTGTCCGCGCCGGCCACCGCCGCGCAGCAGCCGGCGGAGACGTCGATTCCCGACAAGGTCCGACTGTTCATTCCGTACAAGGACTACACGCAGGCCGACAACCTGCGGGTCCTCGAGCTGTACAAGTACCTCCGGGTCGCCGATGTCTCCGACGGCATGGACGTCGTCGGGCTCCAGGACGTGGGGCTCGTCGATCCGGAGATCCGCGCGCTGTGGAAGGATACCGAGGCCTTTTCGCATCGCGTCGTGGGGATCGCGGTCACGGCCCGCTACGTGCCGACCAACCGGCGTGAGCCCGGGATGGACGACGAGGTGATCGGCCGGTGGTACAGCACTCTGACGTCCGAGGCCTTCATGGACGTGCTGACCCCGGGATCGATGCTGGTGATCGACGCCATGGAAGACGGCGAGTCGCGCAGCATCGGGTCGTCCAACATCCAGAGCTGGCGGAAGCGGGGGATGGTGGGGCTGGTCACGAGCGGCGGCCTCGCCGACACCGACGAGATCATCCATCAGAAGATCCCGGTCTATTTCCGCCGGCTCGCACGCGGCATCCGCCCGGGGCGCAACGAACTGGAGTCGGTGAACCGCCCCGTGACGATCGGGGGCGTGCTCGTCCGCCCTGGCGACGTGGTGATGGCCGACGGGGACGGGGTCGTCGTCGTTCCCCGCGAGCGCGCGGAGGAGGTGGCCTCCGCGGCGTTGCCGTTCCTCGACAACATCGCGCGCGAGCGTTACATCAGGGAGACCGGGAAAAACCCCTGGGCGACGAAGAAGCAGTAGGCGCTCACCCGGGCCCGAATCAGGCGAAGACGGGCAGGGGATTCGCGGCCGGCGCGGAGGGCTGCTGCGCGTCACCCCATTCGATGAGGGTTCGAACGGCCCGCTCGTCGAGCGCGAGCGTGTAGTCGTTCACGTACAACCGGATGTGACGCGCGGCCACCTCCGGATCCATCTCCTGCGCGTGCTGCGCGACGTAGCCGCGGCTGGCCTGCGGGTGGGCCAAGGCGTGCTCGACGCTCGCACGCAGCGCCCGGTCCATCGGAGCAGCCAGCGCCGGGGCCAGGTCGCGGCGAATGGCAATCGCCGCGAGCGGTACCGGCACGTGCATGCGTGACTCCCACACGGCTCCGAGATCGGCGAGCAGCGCGAGCCCCTTGGCCTCGTACGTGAAGCGTCCCTCGTGGATCAGCACGCCGCAGTCGACGTCGCCGCGCAGGACGGCGTCCTCGATGCGGTCGAAGCGCATCGGCACCGTGTCGAAGGATCCAAGCTGGCTGAGCAGCAGCGCCGCCGTGGTCCGCGTGCCGGGGATGGCGACGCGGCCGCCGACGTTCCGCGGCCTGCGCGCGACTACGATGGGTCCGACGCCGAAGCCCGCTGCGCCTCCGGCGCGCAGGAGCGCGTACCGCTCGCGCACGCGGCCATAGGCCGCAATCGAGATCTTCGTGACGTCCGTCTCACCGCGCTCCGCGCGCGCGTTCAACGCCTCCACGTCGTCGATGACTGGCCGGACCAGCGGCCCCGGCACCAGCCCGTGAACGAGGGCGTGGAACGCGAACGTGTCGTTCGGACAAGGCGAGAACCCGAAGGTCAGCGGCGTCCGATCCACCAGGCGAGCGCCTCCTGAGCCGCGCGCGACGCGTCATCGAGCTTCCAGCGGCGCGTGTCGCGATCCGTCACGATGTTGCTGATGCCGCGCACTTCTCCGACCGGAATGCCGTGCAGATGCGCGACGTGCGCGATGGCCGCGCCTTCCATGTTCTCCACGGCCCCGCCGGTCCGTTGCTCCACCTCGATCGCCGTCCCATGCGTCCCGGTGCAGGTGCTCATCGTCACGAACGGTACCCGGCGGGAGGCCGGGAAGCGCTGCATCGGCAGCACGTTGTACAGCGGCGGTGAGCCCTCCACGACGGGGAAGCCGAGGGCCTTCATGTCGAGGAACCCCGAAGGGCTGGCCGCGCCCAGGTCGCCATAACACTCGCTCCCGGCGCACACGACGTCGCCAACCTGCAGCCCCGATCCGGGATACGCGCCGCCGACGCCGCAGACCACGATCGCGGTCGGCTGCTCCCGTGCCAGGAACCAGGTCACCGCGTGCGCCGCGTTGACCGGCCCGACGCCGGTGCGGAGGATGGCAATGGACGACGCCTCGGCCGGCAGGCGCTCACGAAGACGCGTGCACTCGAGCTCGGTGGCCACACAGACGAGGAAATCGACGGGCACTCTCTGACTCTGGCAGATTATGCCAGTTGCGGAGTCCCGGCGCCTGGAGGCGGAAGCTGCAACCAGATGTTTGTCGCTGGCCTGTTAGACTGACGCGGGATCATCAGCACGAGGAGATGACAGTGACACCACTGACGCGGCGGGAGCTCGGGCAGGCAGTCGCCGCTTCGATGGCCCTCGCCGGGCCGGGGCGCCTCGGGGGCGCACAGCCGGCCACTGCAGGATCGCTGACCGACGTGCCGGGCATCCGGGTCGGCCATTTCACCGACGCTCGACGGCCGACGGGGTGCACAGCGATTCTGTTCGACAAGGCCGTCGGGGCGGGGGTGGACTACGACGGCTCGGCTCCGGGGGAGTCGCAGGTCGTCATGCTGCAGCCCGTGAGCCCCGTCGATCGGATTCACGCGATGTTCCTGACGGGCGGCGGAGTCCTGGCGCTGCCGGCGGCGGGCGGCGTGCTCCGCTATCTCGAGGAGCGCAAGGTGGGGTTCGACTGGGGCAATCCCGGCCTCCGCATTCCCATCGTCGTCTCCGCCGTCATCGACGATCTGTCTGTCGGCGACCCGAGCATACGGCCGGACCAGGACGCCGCCTACAAGGCCTGTGCGGCCGCTGCGACCGGACCCGTGGTGGAAGGGAACGTCGGCGCGGGCGCCGGAGCGACCGTCGGCAAGATGCACCGTGGTCGCGGCCTGGGCGGGATGAAGGGAGGCATCGGCACCGCCAGCCTGAAGATCGGCGACGTCGTGATCGGGGCCCTGGCGGTCGTCAACGCCGCCGGGGACGTGCTCGACTGGCGGACCGGCCGGATCGTCGCGGGCGCGCGCCGGTCCGACGGCAGCCTGGCCGACAGCGTGGACGTCATGCGCCCGATCGTGGGGCGAACGGGCGGGGCCGGGCTCGAGGATCCGGCGCTCCGCAGCACGACGCTTGCCGTGGTCGCGACGAACGTGGACGTGACCAAGACGGCACTCACGAAAATGGCGATGATGGCCAACTGCGGCGCCGCGCGCGCGATCCGCCCCTACCACACGACGGGGGACGGCGACCAGCTGTTCGCGATTTCAACGGGCGCCCTGCAGCGCCCGGACCTGCAGCTGACCATTCTGGGGGCCCTCGCGGCCGACCTGGTGGCGGACGCCATTCTGCGTGGCGTTCGAGCGGCGACGAGCGTAGAGGGCTGGCCGGCCGTCGCGGGCGTCTGAAGCCTCCGCCTTCGCCCTTCGGGCTTCGGCGCGACAAGTCCGCGTCCCGTGTAGAGAGAAATCCGCGCGAATCCGCGCGTATCCTGGTCCCGTGAAGAGAGAATCCGCGCGAATCCGCGCGAATGCGCGTCCCGTGAAAGGGGCTCCGCGCTCAGCGGCGATCCGCGGCCCAGTCCAGCAGAAAATCCGTGGGCCAGCAGTTGATCACGCGTTCGAAGGGAATCTGCGCCAGGCGGGCGTGGGCGACGGCGGTCTCGGCGAACTCCCACTCCTCCGGGGCGTGTGCGTCGCTGTCGAGCGCGAAGATGCAGCCGGCGTCCAGCGCTCTGGCCGCCAGCGTGTGATCGATGTCCTGCCGGCGCGGGTCTCCGTCGATCTCGATCGCCACCGTGGCCCGCGCGGCGGCCTTGAAGACGCGGTCCCAGTCCGCCCTCACGCCGGTGCGTACGCCGTACTTCCGCCCCCGCGGGTGCCCGAGGATGTGGACTGCCGGGGCGTTCACCGCCGAGAGGATCCGGCGCGTCTGGTCGTCGGACGAGCGCAGCCCCGAGTGCGGCGCCGCCACGACGAGTTCGACCTGCCGCCGCTCGTCGGGCTTCATGTCCAGTCCGCCGTCGGCGAGGATGTTCGCCTCGATGCCCTTGATCAGCCGGAAGCGCCCGGCATGGACCGCGTTGAGCCGGTCGATTTCCGCGTGCTGGTCGGCGAGCCGGGCCATCGAGACCCCGCCGGCAATCGGCAGCCCGTACGAGTGGTCCGTCACGGCCGCATACTCGTAGCCGCGGGCCTGCCCGGTCTCGACGATGGCGTCGAGCGTCTGCGTGCCGTCGCTGTAGGTCGAGTGCATCTGCAGATCCCCCCGGTAGTCGTCGAGGGAGACGGCCCGACGGCGGCGGTCGCGAAGGATCGCCAGCACTTCCGCGCGGCTCAGGAACGTGTCGCGAAGGCCACGGCTCCTGGCGATTTCACTGGTTCTGCCGCTGTCCGCAATCGCGCGCTCCACGGTGGTCGAGCCGCCCGTCTGCAGCACCTCGAGGATGACCCGCGTCGACGATGGCCCGACGTTGGGGATCCTGCGGAGGGTGCCATCGGGCTGGAGGAAGGTCTCGATCGGATCGCGCAGGCCGGCAATCGTATCGGCGGCGCGCGCGTACCCCCACCTGCTCTGCTTCGATTGCTGCACCGCCGCGAGATCGCGGAGCAGCCCCGCGACGACGCTGTTCGTATCGGCCTTGCGGCGTGGCATACGCCATTATGGCGAGTTCGGGTGCAGATGCCCGGGAGGCAGCGATGCGACGAGTCCAGCGGGGGAAGGTCGAAGGGATGTGGGAACATAGTAACGAGACCGTAAAATTCTCGCGTTCCAGCGGCCTCGCCCGTTGAGGGGCTCGAGCGGCTGTAGGATTATCGAGCGCCTTCCCGATGCCCACATCGACGCCAGTATCGCCGGTTGCGGTTCTCGACCTGGGCGCGACCGCCATCCGCCTCGTCATCGCCGAGGTGACGGCCCCCGGTGGCATCCGCGTGCTCGAGGAGGCATCGCGCGCCATTCTGACGGGGCGCGACACGTTCGCGTCGGGCAGCATCGCGCCCGGGACGATTGACCGCGTGGTCGACGCGGTGCAGAAGTTCCGGACACTGATGGATCAGTACGGCGTCGCCGACGTGCATGCCGTCGCGACCAGCGCGGTGCGCGAGGCGCGGAACCGGGACGTGTTCCTGGATCGGGTGCAGGCCCGCACCGGCATCGAGTTCGAGGTCATCAACGAGGCCGAGGAGAGCCGCCTGCTGTTCCTGGCGCTGCGGAAGTCGGTCGGGCGGCACCCGGCCTTCAAGGGGGCATGGACGCTGCTGGTGGAGGTCGGCGGCGGGAGCACGAGCCTCACGCTCCTGAGGAAGGGCGAGCCCAACCGTTCCGGTGTCTACGCGCTCGGGGCCATCAGGCTGCGCCAGCAGCTCGATCTCAGACGGCACACGCACGAGGTGCAGGTGGCGCTGCTCAAGCGCTACATCGCAAACGTCATCGATGAAGTCCGCCTGGACATCCCGCTCCGGCGGATCACTCACATGATCGCCATGGGCGGAGACGTGCGGTTCGCCGCGTCGCAGATCCTCGAGGCCGACTTCGACCAGAGCGCGTCAGAGGTCTCGCGCGACGCGCTGCTCGGGTTCTGCGACAGGCTCGAGCGGCTCGACGAGGAACGCATCGCCGACCAGTTCCGGCTCCAGGCTGTCGAGGCCGAGACGCTGCTGGCCTCCATGCTCGTCTACCGCACGCTGCTCGCCGAGACGTCCGCCAGGCGCGTGCTCATTTCCGACGCGTCGCTGCGCGCCGGGCTGCTGCTGGACGTCTCGGAGCCAGGGGAGGCGGCCGCCGCGGACTTCGGCAGTCAGGTCATCGCCAGCGCGGAGGCGCTCGGGTTCAAGTACCGCTTCGATCGCGAGCACGGCCGGCACGTCGCGATGCTGGCGACCCGCCTGTTCGACGAGCTCGGGCCCGAGCACGGCCTGGGGCGCCGCGAGCGGCTGCTGCTCGAGGTCGCCGCCGTGCTCCACGACATCGGCATGTACGTGAGCCTGCGGGCGCACCACAAGCACTCGCAGTACATCATCGCGGCCTCGCAGATCTTCGGGCTCTCGGACGAGGAAACGATGCTGGTGTCGAACGTGGCCCGCTATCACCGGCGCGGGCTGCCGCAGCGCAGCCACCTGCCCTACGTCGCGCTGGACCGCGGCGATCGCCTGATCGTGAACAAGCTCGCGGCCATCCTGCGCCTGGCGAACGCCCTGGACGCGGAACACCTGCAGAAGATCACCGGACTGAAGCTCGTACGCGAGGGCCGCGTCTGGGTGCTGGAGCTCGCCGGCGACGGCGATCTGACGATGGAGCTGCTGGCAGGGCGGGCCCGCGCCGATCTGTTCGAGCAGACGTTCGGGCGCGAGCTGGCCGTGAAAACCATGACGGGCAGGTGATGGACAGCGATCTCCGGAATCCGGCGCTCTTCATCAGCCGCGAGCTCTCCTGGCTGGCCTTCAACACACGAGTGCTGGAGGAGGCGCAGGACCCTTCGAACCCGGTTCTCGAGCGAGCCAAGTTTGCATCGATTGCCGCCAGCAATCTCGACGAGTTCTTCATGGTGCGGGTCGCCGGCCTCCTGCGGGAGGCCGAGGACGACGCCACGCCGGACCTCGCGGGCCTGGCGCCGGCCCAGCAGCTGAAGCAG
>DASPFV010000175.1:0-2447 GCA_035620975.1 Vicinamibacterales bacterium | reverse complement strand
GGGAGATCGCGCGGCTCTGCGCCGATCTCGGCCACGAGGTGACGGAGGCGGATCCCGACGTCGACGGGGACGCCGTGGTTCCGACCTTCCTGACCCTCGCGGCCGCCAACTCCGCGGTGAACGTGCGGAGCCATCCCACGGCGGGGCGGCCGCCGCGCCGCGGCGAGGTGGAGAACGTCACGTTCGACACGGCGGCTCGCGGCGAGCGGATCTCGGCCCAAGACTACGTGCGAGCGACCCAGGCCGCCCACCGCCTGGGACGCCAAATGGCCGCGTTCCATCGAGCGCACGACGTCCTGCTCACGCCGGCCCTGGCGACGCCCGGGGCGGTCAAGCTCGGATGGATCGACATGATGCTGGAGGACGTGGACGAGTACTGGCGGCGGGTCTTTACGTTCTCTCCATTCACGGTCTGGTTCAATATCACGGGCCAGCCCGCGATCGTCCTCCCCGTCGGGCAGACGCCGACGGACGGCGCGCCGCGGGGACTCCCCCTGGCGATCCAGCTGGTGGCGCGGTTCGGCGACGAGGCGACCTTGTTCCGCCTGGCGGCCGAGCTCGAGGCCGCGCGCCCCTGGTTCGACCGGAAGCCGGCGCTCGCCGGCTGAGCGGGCCGGCACCTAACCCTGATCCGAAAATAACTCAGGCGACCAGGGCATGGGCGACCCGATCGTAGAGTGCTTCGGTTGCGGGGCTCTTGGTCAGGCGCAGGACTTGGCGGCCATCGATCCGGGTCAGGCGGCCGGCGCGCGCGATCAGCAGGAAGCGCAGCGTGCGCATACTGCGGAAGGCGAAGGCATAGGTCCGCTTCCGAGAGCGGGGCTTGGCCGTCGCGAGGGTCTGGAGCTGGAAGCTGCGCAGGAGATTGTGTGCGAGGACACTCAGGTGTTGCCAGGCACTGTTCGCGCCGTAGTGATGGGTCGGCACCACGTCGAAGGCGAACTCGCCCTTGAGTTCCCCGTAGGTCTTCTCCTGGGCACCCCGGCCCGCGATGAAGGCCCAGAGCGCCGCGGGGGCGAGCGCCTTGTTCGTCGTGACCGCCGAGTACTCGAAGTGCCCGTCGTCCGGCGAGAAGAGATCGAGCTGGAAGTTCTTTCGGGTCTGATGTCCGACGTGTTTGCGATAGACGACCACGCGGAGCGTCAGATCCCAGGGCTCCAGCCGGAGCGCGGTTTCGAAGGCACTGACCTGGGCGTTGATCCGGGTCCAGTCCCGCTGCGCGGCGACCAGCGACTTCAGCCCGACCCACTTCCAGAACCCGACCTTGATCGCGTACTCGCAACCCTCGCGAGCCAGGAGGGTGAGGATCTCCTCCTGGAAAAAGGCCGCGTCCATGCGGAACTCCAGCGGGAGGCCCCGGCCGAAGCGGTCGCGGAGCTCGTGGATCAGCTCGCGGAGGAACCGGACGGCCCCTCGGCTGTCGTGCACGTTCCCGGGCCGGTTCTTGAGCCGCAGGATGTGGCCGGTCTGGGCCAGGTGCGCCAGCAGAGGGTAATAGCTGGGGTCCTTCTTGAAGTGGGGATTGTAGCCGCGGAACGCCCAGGCCACGGTGTTCCCGGTCCGCACCACGGTCCCATCGACGTCGATCGTCAACCGGGGCAGGTTGAGCCGTTCCAGTTGCTCGTACAGCAGCGCGCTGTTCAGGGCGATGAGCGCCTGGAGGGCGTCCTGGGTGAACTGCTTGAGCCACTTGACCACCGTGCGGTCCGTCGGGATCCGTGCCAGCCCACAGAGCCGTGCCACCAGCGGGTCGTGGGCCAGATAGCGCAGATGTTCGAGGCGGCGGGCGCCGACCACGAACAGGGCGATCACCAGCAGCACCAGTCGGCCTGCGCCGTAGTCGCCTCCAAGCCCGTAGCCGCTGAACGCCTCGCGGATCCGGCGATGCAGGCCGAGCAAGCGGAAGTACCGACGCAGCAACTCCAGGCCACCATACGAGGTCAGCTGCTGTGGCACGAACTCGATGGGCAGATCGGCCTTGACGACGCGTCGCAAGCTCGCTACCGTCAACCTCATCAGAAGGGCCTCCGGTGTGTGGGGAGTGACGTGGGGACGTCCTCCCTTAAGAGCGCACCAGGGGCCCTTTTGATTCATGTTCATCGCGTTTTCACGCCTGGCCTATTTTCGGATCAGGGCTAACTAACGGCGCCGGAGGAGGACGACGGTGGCGATGCCGGCCGCGCCGAGCGTGGAGTAGAGGAGGGCCGCCGGGGAGCCGGTCGCCAGGACGGTGGTGGCCACGAGCGGGCCGAGGAAGCCCGATCCCACCCGCGCCGCGTTGACGACGCCGATCGCGCTCGCGTCGGCGCGCCGCGCGACGCGCGCCACCATCAGGGGGAAGAACGGCGCGATCGCGAGCGACTGCACGCCGCGCAGCACGGCGAACGCCCACAAGGACCGTGCCGTCCCCAGCAGCACGAGCGCGACGGACGAGACCGCGAGGAGCC
>DASPFV010000174.1:0-13566 GCA_035620975.1 Vicinamibacterales bacterium | reverse complement strand
CGAGGACGTCGACGGCGACGGCACGCTGGATCTCGACGGCGACTACGACCTCGACATCGTCGTCCACGAGTTCCATCACGGCGTGACCCACCGGTTGAACACCGCGTTCACCGGCGCCGAAGCCGGGGCGATGGGCGAGGGCGGCGGTGACTTCTTCGCCTACTCCGTGCACAACGACCCGTTCCTCGCCGAGTTCGCCCGGCCCGGGGGCCTGCGCAGCATCAACAGCAAGACGTACGCGGACTGGTTCTGCTTCCTCGGTATCATCTGTTCGGTGCACTCCAACGGCGAGATCTTCGCCAACGTGCTGTGGGACCTGCGCGAGCGCTTCCGGGGCGACAACGTCCGCGGGAGCGAGCAGGCCGCCATCAACGAGCTGCACCAGCTCTACATCGACGCCCTGAAGCTCTCCCCGCCGACGCCGACCATGCTCGATCTGCGGGATGCAATCCTGCTGGCCGATCAGGTGCGGAACCCGGGAAGCCCCACGAGTCAGAACTTCTGCCGGATCTGGGAGCCGTTCGCTGGGCGCGGCATGGGCCTGCACGCCACCGATACTGAGGACAACGGACTGTTCCAGGTCGGGCCGGACACGTCCGTCCCCGACGGCTGCCAGGGGCCGCCGCCGCCCCCGACGGTGACCCTGACGGTGTCGGCCGCGACCGCGACCGAGGCCGGTCCGACGAGCGGCCGCTTCACGATCAGCCGCAGCGCGGCGCAGAGCTCGAGCCTGCTGGTGAGCTTCACGCTGGGCGGAACGGCCCTGAACGGCACGGACTACGTCGCGATCCCGACGACTGTTACGATCCCCTCGGGCGCGGCGTCGGCGACCGTGGAGATCACCCCAATCGACGACACGCTGCTCGAGTCCAACGAGACGGTGGTGATGTCGCTCCGTGCGGGCAGCGGGTACGCCATCGGATCCCCCTCGTCCGGAACCGTCACGATCGTCAGCGACGATCTCGCGCCGGACTTCGTCGTCAGCGGGCTCACGGCACCCCTGATCGGCGGCGCCGGGCTGACGCTCGACGTCTCGGACACGACCGCCAACCAGGGCACGGGCGCGGGAGAGGCGTCCGTGACATCGTTCTATCTCTCGCTCGACGTGTTCCTGGACGCCGCAGACCCGTCGATTGGCTCGCGGAGCGTGCCGGCGCTGGGCGCCGGGGCCAGCAACACCGCATCCACGACGCTTGCGATTCCCGACGACGTCACGTCGGGCATCTACCGCATCTTCGCAAGAGCCGACGGGCCCGCCCAGCTCACGGAGCTGAACGAGGGCAATAACCTGAGGTCCGTCTCAGTGCGGATCGGACCAGACCTGACGGTCAGCGCCTTGTCAGCCCCGGCGGCGGTCGGCGCGGGTGGCAGCTTCGTCGTCACCGACACGACGGCAAACACGGGCGGCGGTGGGGCGGGATCGTCCCAGACGCGGTATTACCTCTCGGCGAACTCGCTCCTGGATGCGGCCGACCCGGCGATCGGCAGCCGGGGCGTGGGCACCCTCGCACCAGGGGCCACGCACAGCGGTACGGCGACGCTGACCGTGCCCGCCGGCACCGAGACGGGCCTGTACTACCTCTTCGCCAAGGCGGACGGCGGCGACGTCGTGACGGAAGCGATCGAGAACAACAACACCCGGCTCGCATGGATCAGCGTCGGACCAGACCTGACGATCTCGACCATCACGGGGCCGACGCGGGCCGCCGCTGGCGGGACGATTACCGTCACCGACAACACCAGGAACAGCGGCGCCGGGAACGCCGGCGCGTCCACGACCGCGTTCTATCTGTCCTCGAACTACCTCCTCGACAGCGGGGACATCCGGCTGGGCGCGACCCGCTCGGTGCCCGCGCTCGCCGCCGGCGCCTCCAGCATGGGGAACACGACGGTCACGCTGCCTAATGTGACGGCCGGCCTGTGGTATCTGCTGGCGGCTGCCGACGACCTCGGCGGGATCGCAGAGACCAGCGAGGTGAACAACACGCGCTACTACTTCGTCTCAATCGGACCGGATCTGCAGGTCGCCTCGCTGGTGGCACCGTCCAGCGTCGCCGCCGGCTCGACGATGACGATCACCGATACGATCCGCAACATCGGGCTGAACGTTGCGGGGGCGTCGGTGACCCGCTTCTACCTGTCGCTGAACACCGTCGTCGATGCGAGCGACACGTTCCTGGGCGAGCGCGCCGTCGGGTCGATTGGCGTGGGCGCGACGAACACCGGGTCCGCGTCCGTTGTGGTGCCGGCAGGCCTGTCCGGGCTGTACTACCTGCTCGCGGTGGCCGATGGCGCCAACGTGGTGGCTGAGTCGAGCGAAACGAACAACAACGGGCTGAGAGCGATCAGCGTCAACCCGCAGTAGGCGCGGATCGGCAACGTCGATGTTCGTCCTGGGCTCACGGGACGCGGATGCTCGCGGATTTCACGCTGATGCCCAGGCTCACGCGACGCGGCTGTTTCGCCGATTCATGCGGATACGGATCCGCGTGACGGAACGCGGATCTCGTGGACTCCGAGGATCCGCGCCGGGGAACGCGGACTCGCGCGGATTCTCGTCCCGCGCCTCGTGACCTGTCTCCGTTGAATCAGTGGCGCCTGTCGATGCAGGGCATCCCGCCTCGCAGCCCCCCGTTTCCCTTGGGTCAGGGGTCCGGGACTCAGGCTTCGGCCGGTTCGGCCGCAGAGGGCTGCCGAGCCCCGTTTGCCGCCACGAGCATCGTCACGGCCGTGTAGAGCACGACGATGATGACGAGCCATCGGACGGCGCCGAGCGGTAGGGATTTCACGATGAACGCGGCCAGCAGGACGCCGGGGATTCCGCCCAGCGTGAGGCCGAGCGCGGCGCGGAGCGCGTAGCTGCGCTCGCGGATGAACCGCAGGCTCCCCACCGGCATCAGGAACGCGCACGACCCCATCATGATCGGAAAGGCGGCGGTCGGGTTCATTCCGAGCAGGCTCACGAGGATCATGCACGGCGCGTAGAGCCCGATGCCGAGCGTCATCAGGGCGCCCAGCGCGAAGTTGCCGCCGATTCCGACGGCCAGCCGAACGCCGCGCACGCCGAGGGCGTTGTCGCCAGCCGGGAACAGGTTCAGCTGGGTCATCAGCATCAACGCTGCCGCGCCGAGGAGTGCGAACCCCATCCCAATCTGGACCTTCCGCCTGGACCAGCGTGCGACCACACCGGCGCCCAGCCACGCGCCGAGCACAGCCGCCGCAATCATCGCGAAGAGCGTCAGCACGTCGACCGGGATCACCGACGTGTAGATGAAGGCCTGCGTGATGGCCGGCAGCGTGTGGCCGGCATTCAACGTGCCTGGAATGATCCGATCGGGCACGAGACGCATCAGGCGGAACAACGCCGTGGTGGTCGCGAACGAGCCGATGCCCAGCGTGTCGAAGAAGTTCGTGAGGAACCCGATACCGACCTGCGGGGCCGTCGGCACCCGCGCGTCCTCCGCGGGTGAGGACGTCGAGCCGGACCGACGGATCGCCAGCACCGTGCGGGCCCACGCTCCCGCGTAGAACGCGGTGAGCGCGCCCAGCGCCGTCAGCAGCCCTGTGATGGGATGCATGCCCGAATCAGCCTAGCACAACTGCCGATTGCCGCTGCGGAGTGGCGCCGCGGCTACGACGCCAGGCAGGCGCGCGCAAGGCGCTCGTAGCCGTCCACCGCCGCCTCGAGCTCCGCCAGGGAGACGTGTTCCTCGTCCGTGTGTGCCACCAGGATGGAACCCGGCCCGTAGAGCAGCGGTATGCCCCAGCGATCCAGGAGCGGCACGTCCGTCGTGAAGGGGAAGACCGCGGTCTCGAAGCCGGGCACGACGTGCATGCGGATGGGACGAACGCGCAGGATCTCGGTGACGGTGACGAAGCGGCCCAGCGGCTCGAGCGTGGCGAGCACGTCCGCGGCAGGACCAATCGTGCGGAACATGACCTCCGCGGACGCACTCGGCGGAATCACGTTCGGGGCGACTCCGCCACTGATCAGCCCGACCGTGTAGTACGTCTGGCCGAGGTCGGGATCGGCCGGGAGATCAATCGTCCGGAGCAGCAGCAATGCGTCGATGAGGCGCTCGATCGCCGAGACGCCCTTGTCGGGCGCCGACGAATGCGCCGCACGGCCCGACGCGTCCAGGCGGATGCGCAGCGCGCCGCGCGTAGCCGACGCGAGCCGGTTGTCGGTCGGCTCCCCGTTGATCAGGAAGCGGCTGCCGGGCGCGATCGTGTTGGCGGCCTCGGCGCCGTCGCTCCCGCGTTCCTCGCCAGCCACGAACAGCAGTCCGACGCGCCGCTCGCCCGCTGCGCGCAGCCGCTCGGCAGCCGCGACCTGTGCGGCGAGGATCCCCTTCGCGTCGCAGGCTCCGCGCCCGAAGAGCCTGCCTGCGGCAACGCGGCTGGCGTGGAACGGCGGGACGCAGTCGTAGTGAGTGGACAGCACCACGTCGGGCGGATCCATGGTGGCCAGCAGGTTCGCGCATCCCCGCGCCAGCCGCTGCTCGGTGACCTCGAAATCGCGGCGGCGCAGCGCCGATGCGAGCCACTCCCCCGCTTCCGCTTCCTTCCCGGTGGTCGAGTCGATGTCGATGAGCGCCCGCGCGAAGGCGAGCATCTCTACCGGATCCATGCTTCCAGCGCGGTCCTCGCGTCGGTCCGGCCGTCACGGTACTTCACGATGACGGGCGTCGCCACCGAGAGGCCCCACTCGCGCCCTCGGCCGCTCGTCACGGGCCGCGCACCCGGTACGACCACGGCTCCCTCGGGAATCACCGTGGGCTCGCCCGGGACGGGCTCGATGATCCGCCCGTTCGGGAGGTCGTAGACGGGGGTGGAGCCCGTGAGGATGGTGCCCGACGCCAGCACCGCGCGCCGTTTCACCACCGTCCCCTCGTAGATGCCGCAGTTGCCGCCCACGAGCACGTCGTCCTCGACGATGACCGGCAGAGCGCCGACCGGCTCGAGCACGCCGCCGATCTGCGCCGCGGCGCTGACGTGGACGCGGGCGCCGATCTGCGCGCACGATCCGATCAGGGCGTGCGAGTCGACGAGCGTCCCCTCTCCGATCCATGCACCGATGTTGATGTACATCGGCGGCATCGCGATGACGCCGCGCCCCACGAACGCGCCGTCGCGGACCGTGGAGCCGCCCGGCACGATCCGCACGCCGCTGTCGGGGGTGAACTTCCGCAGGGGCAGCGTGTCCTTGTCGTAGAACGGCCAGCGGCCGTGATCGGCCGACACGTCGACGGTGGCGCCGAACCTGAAGCCGAGCAGGATCCCCTGCTTGACCCACGCGTTGACGCGCCAGCCCGTTGGCGTCGAGGGATCCGGCTCGGCGGCGCGGACCTCGCCGGCGCCGAGCGCCTGGCGCAGCCTGGCGAACACCTCGCGCGCCAGGTCCCGGTTCGCCTCGGCGCCGGCCGCAGCCAGCGCCTCCACTTCGCCCGCCAGCGTCGCGATCATGCGGGCACCGAGTCGACTGCAGGCTTCAGCGCGGCCAGCACCTCGGCGATTCGGGCCCGCGACGCCTCGCGGGGGGGAACCATCGGCAGGCGATAGACCTCTTCCATGAGGCCCAGCATCGCCATGGCGCTCTTGACGGGGATGGGGTTCGACTCGATGAAGTTCACCGACATCAGCGGCATGAGCGCTCTGTGCACCCGCCTTGCGGCGGCGAAGTCGTTCCGCTCGGCATGCGCGACCAGGCGAACCATTTCGGCCGGCACTTCGTTGCCGGCGACCGAGATGATCCCGTGGCCGCCCACGGCCATCAGCGGCAGCGTCAGCGCGTCGTCGCCGGAGAGCACGATGAAGTCCGGTGGAACCGCGCGGCAGACCTCGCACATCTGTGCCATGTTGCCGGACGCCTCCTTCACACCCACGATGCCGGGCACGCCGCTGAGGCGAACGAGCGTCGCCACGTCCACATTGCAGCCCGTCCGGCCGGGAACGTTGTAGACGATGACCGGGAGGCCGGCTTCGCCGGCAATCGCGCTGTAGTGCTGGAAGAGCCCCTCCGGGGTCGGCTTGTTGTAATACGGGGTCACCGACAGGATGCCCGCCGCGCCCGCGTCCTTCATGCGCCGCGCTGTGTGGATGACCTCGCGGGTGTCGTAACCGCCCGCCCCAGCCAGCACGGGCACCCGCCCGGCCGCCTCGGCGACCACCAGCTCGACCACGCGGACCCGCTCGTCTTCCGAGAGGGTCGGGCTCTCGCCGGTCGTGCCGCAGGGGACGAGGAAGTGGATCCCCGCCTCGATCTGCCGTCGCGCCAGCCGCGCCACCGCCGCTTCGTCAATCGCCCCGTCACGTCCGAACGGAGTCACCAACGCCGTCCCGCATCCGGTCCACGCTCGTCGCATGGGGACCTCCCGCGCCACTCAGGGCGTCAGCCTACCATTGCTGCCGACCAACCACGCACTCACACAACGAAAACTTGACCCCTGAACCTGGAACCCTTGAACCTCGAACCTATGAACCCACCAGTCCCAACACATCGAGCATCGTGAACCACCCCTGGCGCCCGTGGATCCATCGCGCGGCTTCGAGGGCGCCGCGCGCGAACACGCTCCGGTCGCGCGTCGTGTGCGTCAGCGTAATCGTCTCCGCCGCGGCGTCGAAGCCGAGCGTGTGCGTGCCCGGGATCGAGCCGGCGCGCGTCGAGGCGACGTTCAGGGAGCGGCCGAACCCGGCGCGCTCGAGACCGGCCTGCATGGCGAGCGCGGTGCCCGATGGCGCGTCGCGCTTTGCGGCGTGGTGGAGCTCGTGGAGCCAGGCGCCGAATTCGGGCCGCGGCCCGAAGAGCTCACCGGCACGTGCGACGAGCGCCAGGAAGAGGTTCACGCCGGGCGCGAAATTCGGGGCCGCCACGACCCCGGCCTGCTTCGCCGCCGCGTACTCGCGGACCGAGGCCTCGGCCGACTGCCAGCCGGTGGTCCCGATCACCAGGTTCGTGTCGCAGTCGAGGAGCCGTCTTGCATTCGCGGGCACGGCATCCCCGGTCGAGAAGTCGATCGCCACGTCGGCCACGGGCCAGTCCGAAGGTGTGCCGGCATTGCTGCGGGTGACGATCCCCACCACCTCGAAATCGTATTCGGGCGCGAGCGTCTCGACGAGCCGCCCCATGCGCCCATGGCCGACGACCAGCACCCGGATGCGTTCAGGCGCGATCATGCCGGGCCGTTCCGGCCTCCTCCGCCGCTGGAGCACGATCGCGGAACCATGCCTCGTGCAGTCTCGCCATCGCCGCGGGTAGATCCTTGCCGTGCACGACGCAGGTGATGTTACGGCGCGAAGCCGCCTGCGACACCATCCTGAGCGGGAACCCCTCCAGCGTCCCGAGCACGCGGACGGCGAGCGTGGCATCGGCCCGCAGCGCGTCGCCGACGGCGCAGAGCAGCGCCATGTCGCGCTCGACCGCGACCTGTGCGAACTCCCGCAGATCCCTGACGATCGCGTCCAGGTGCCGCGCGTCGTCCACCGTCACCGACACGCTGACCTCCGACGTCGTCACGACGTCGACCGCCGTGTGGTGGCGTTCGAACACCTCGAAGAAGCGGCGAAGGAACCCATACGCCATCAGCATGCGGGTGGAGGTCACCTCGATGACGGTGACGCCCCGCTTGCAGGCGAGCGCCGTGACGGCCGCCGGCCGTCCCGCTGGCGCGGCGGTGATGAGCGTGCCGGGCCCCTCGGGACGGCGACTGTTCAGGATGCGCACGGGAATGTCACGATCCACGGCCGGAAGAATCGTGCTCGGGTGCAGCACTTTGGCTCCGAAGTACGCCAGCTCGGAGGCCTCGCCGAACGACAGCTCCGGCACGACGTGGGTGCCGGCCACGATCCGCGGATCGGCGGTGAGCATGCCGTCCACGTCGGTCCAGATCTGGATCTCGCGGCAGCCGATCGCCGTAGCGTGCTGCAGGCGCCCGATGGCGGCCCCGACGATGGAGGCGGAGTAGTCGGAGCCGCCGCGGCCGAGCGTGGTGGTGACGCCATCGCGCGTGGCCCCGACGAACCCGCCAAGAACGACGATGTGCCCGGTCCGGATCTGGGGCTCGATCTCGCGGTGCACGGCGTCGGCCGTCTGGTCGGCCAGCGGCGCCGCCGTCGTGTAGCGGTCGTCGGTGACGATGACGCGCCTGGCGTCGGCCCAGACGGCGGGCAGACCGGACTCGGCGAGCGCCGCAGCTACGAGGCGGCTGCTCAGCAGCTCGCCCGTGGCCGCGACGCCGTCACGCGAGCGCGGGGAGGCTTCGCGGAGAATCGCCAGCGCGGTCAGCATGGCCTGCAGCTCGTCGAGCTGCTCGTCGAGCTCCCGGCCGCAGCTCTCGGACCGCGGCGAATGCACCAGCGCCCGGAGCGCGCCCCGATGCCGCGCGCGCAGCTCGTCGACACCCTGCCTGAGCGTGCCTCGCTCGCCGCTCGCTGCGAGCTCCGCCAGCTCGAGCAACCGATCGGTCACGCCCGACATCGCCGAGACCACGACCACGGGAATCTGCCCGGCTGCGGCCGCAGATCCAACGATCGCGACCAGCCGACGGACCGCCTCTGCATCGGCAACCGACGTGCCGCCAAACTTCATCACAATCGTATTCATGATCCCGCTTCCAGAGCTCCCACCTTCCGGCGCGCCAGCTTCGGCGCACCACTCACACGCGGCCTCGCACCCACGCGACCCTTCGCACCCAGGGGCGCCAGGGGCCCCAATGCACCGACCGTAGTACGCCCGGCTCCCCCTAATCCAGGTGCCCGATACCCTCTGCAACCATCAGTTCGGCGTTCAGCAGCGCGGCGCCGGCCGCGCCGCGCACCGTGTTGTGGCCGAGCGCGATCAGTTTGACGCCGAGCACCGGGCACCGGCGCACACGCCCGACCGCGATCACCATGCCGTTCTCGCGCTCGACGTCGAGCCGCGGCTGCGGCCGGTTGTCGTCGTCGAGGAGCAGGATCGGCGAGGGGGGCGCGCTCGGCAGCGCGAGCTCCTGCGGCTTCGCCCGGAATCCGGCGAGCGCCTCGCGCACGTCCGCCGGCGTCGGCCCGCCGTCGAAGCCCAGCGAGACGGAGATCGTGTGGCCGTCAATCACCGGGACGCGTGTCGTCTGGGCGCTTACGACGACGGGGTGCGGCACCACGGACGGCCCCTCCAGCCGGCCCAGGATTTTCTGCGTCTCGCTCTCCATCTTCTCTTCCTCGCCCGAAATGAAGGGAATGACGTTGCCGAGGATGTCGAGCGAGGGCACGCCGGGATACCCGGCGCCGGAGACGGCCTGGAGCGTGGTGACGGTGACGCGCGTCAGGCCGAAGTGCCGCAGCGGCGCGAGCACCATCGCGAGGACGACGGTCGAGCAGTTCGGGTTGGTGACGATGGCGCCGCTCCAGCCTCGGCCCTTCCGCTGGGGCTCGAGGAGGGCCAGGTGGTCCCCGTTGACCTCGGGAATGACCAGCGGCACGAGGGGATCCATCCGGTAGCTGCGCGCGTTGCTGACGACGATGTGGCCGGCGGCGGCGAAGGCGGGCTCGATGTCGGTTGCGGCCGCGGCATCGAGGCCGGAGAACACGAGGCGCGGTGCGCGTCCCGGCACGCATCCTTCCACCTGGCGGCCGAGAATATCGGCGGGAGGCGGCGTGGGGAGGTGCCAGGCCGCGGCCTGCCGGTAGGTGCGGCCCTCGGATCGCTCGCTGGCGGCGAGCCAGGCGGCGCGGAACCACGGGTGTCCGTCGAGCAGCCGGATGAACTGCTGCCCGACCATTCCCGTGGCCCCGAGGATGCCGACGTCGATCCGCCTGGACACTGGTTCGCTGTGGCTGATCATGATCCCTGCTGGCGCTCCCGTGGATCGAGGGAACGAGAACGCGGAAAGTGAAAAGCCCGCCGACCTCTGCTGAGGCCGGCGGGCTCGTGTGAATCCGTGCTGTCCGAAGTGACCGTTACGGGCGCATCCACACTACCGGCCGGCCGAGTCGCTTGACTCGCTTCCGGGCGGTAGTTTCCTGCGCGGTGTAGAACATCTGCGAGGCAGTATAGGGAGTGCCGCGGGAACAGTCAATGGGGCCGCCGGCAGCAGAAGGGAAACTGATGACATCGATGCACTGGCTGGGTGGGGCCGCGATCCTCGCCGGAGTGCTTCAAGCCGCTCCGCTGCCGCAGTGGACCGCCCAGAGCAGCGGGGTGACCGCGCGGCTGCGCGGCGTCAGCGCCGTCGACGATCACGTGGTCTGGGCGAGCGGCGCCAGTGGCACCGTGCTGCGGACGGCCGACGGAGGCCGGAGCTGGGAATCGCTGGCGGTCCCGGGCGCCAGCTCGCGCGACTTCCGCGACATCGATGCGGTCGACGCGCGGACCGCGTACGTCCTCAGCATCGGCCCTGGCGATCAGTCGCGTATCTACAAGACGTCGGACGCGGGAGGCACCTGGATCGAGCAGTTCGTGAACCACGAGGAACAGGGCTTCTTCGACGCGATGGGCTTCTGGGATGCCCTGAGCGGCGTCGCCTTCAGCGATTCCATTGACGGCCGCTTCCTCGTGGTGAGGACGATCGACGGCGGGCGGCAGTGGTTACGCGTGCCGGTCGAGAACCTCCCGCCTGCGCTGCCCGGCGAGGGAGCCTTCGCGGCAAGCGGCACGAACGTCGCCGTGCACGGCCGCGACCGGGTCTGGATTGCCACCGGCGCAGCCTCGCTGTCGCGAGTGCTGCGCTCGGTCGATCGCGGGCGCACCTGGGGGGTGTCGCCGACTCCGCTCGCCTCCGGTGCGAGCTCGGGCATCTTCTCGATCGCGTTTCGGGATGCGCAGCACGGGATCGTGGTGGGCGGCGACTACCTGAAACCTGACGACACGGGGGAGAACGCCGCCGTCACGCGTGACGGCGGCATGACGTGGGAACCCGTCAGGGGCCTCTCCGGGTTCCGATCAGCCGTCGCCTACGTGCCGGGACGGCCCTCTCTCGTGCTCGCCGTCGGCCCATCGGGCACCGACCTGTCGATGGATGATGGCCGGACGTGGCGGGGGCTCGCTGGCCCGGGCTTCCACGCGCTCAGCGTATCGCCGAGCGGCGCGCACGCGTGGGGCGTGGGTGAGGACGGACGAATCGGGCTTCTGCGGCTGGACTGAGTTCAAGGCTCAATTCAAGGGCTCAAGGCTCAAGGCTCAAGGCTCAAGGCTCAAGGCTCAGGGCTCAGGGCTCAGGGCTCAGGGCTACAGGTTCCGGGTTCCAGGTTCACGCGTCCAGCTGCACGGGCCGAAGGCAGCCACGGCAAGGAGACCGAAAACCGATAGCTTGCGGGGGGCGGCAGGGAGCGGGTCTGCAGGCATCGGCCGGGACTACCGGCAGTCCTGGAGGAGCGAGGTGAGGGCAGCAGCTCAGTGCGTCATCGCGTACATCATGACGTTGATACCGACCGCGTAGCCGTTGGGCGAGAACGAGTAGAAGAACTGGGGATCCTCCCCTTCGCGCTCCCAGGAGTCGGCGATGTCGGTGTTGTGCGTCATGAGCACCATCAGGCGGCCGTGCTTGTCCGAGATGCCGCGCAGGTTGACGGTGTCGCTGTCGTAACCGCGCTCGGAAGTGCCTCCGTCGCTGCGGCGCCAGTGCGCGATCGACGGGATCTGCGGAATCTCGCGGATCTCGAACATGGTCCGGAACAGCGGATGCGCGATCGACAGATCGGCGATGGGATAGTCGGAAGGCGGGAGCACGCGCGCAATCTCGTCGCGCCACTCCATCCACGCCCGCGTGCCCCAGAAGTCGTCGACCCACATGAAGCCGCCCTTCAGCAGATACTCGCGCAGCCGCAGGACCTCTTCGTCGGTGAACCCGGCAGTCCCGGCGTCCTCGATGATCACGAAAGGGCACTGGAAGAGCGCCGGATCGATGGCTCGAACGACGAGGTAGTTCGGCTGGCCGTCCGGCTGACGGCTCACCCGCGTCTTCGTGAGCTCGGCGAGGCGGATCGAGAAGTTCGTGTCGGCGTCCGGATAGTCGGTCCACCAGCCCTGCCCGCCCGCCTCGCGCCGGACGCTGTTGTACATGAGGCGGCAGAAGTTGAAGCTGCCGTCGAAGCTCAGGGCGTCGGGGAAGCGGGGCGGTGCGCGGCGGAATCCCCGGTTCCAAGGGAAGAAGTCCTGCGCGCCGGCGGCGCCGGCGAGCAGGATGGCGACGGCGAGCGCAGCGGCCGCGCGGCGCATCCCCCCTACGGCTTCTTCTCCGGGGCCCGGGCCTCCGGCTTCGAGAGCGACTTGTAGTACTGCTCCACCAGCTTGCGGAACTGCTCCGGCACCTCGTCCGATCCCGAGAGCAGGATCTGGCCGCTGTTGCCTTCGAGGCGGCGGCGCAGCCCGTACTCGAAGCGCTTCAGCCCTTCGGTGACCTGGGACTGGAGCCGCGCCAGCTCCTCGACGTCCTTGTAGACCCGGTCGTCGTCCAGCGCGCGCAGGTCCCGGAGGATGTCGTCGAGCTCGCGCCCCTCGATCCGCTGACCCTGCAGCAGGCGCCGGAGCTGCTCCGCCTCGCGCGTCCACTGCCGGATCTCGCCGCGGAACTGGCGCACGTCCTCCTGGGTGAAGCCGCCGGGCCGTCGGTCGCCACTGCCGCCGGAACGCCATTCGCCGGTGGTGTCGCCGCTGCCGCCGCGGCCATCGGTCGTGCGTCCCTGATCGCGCTGGCCGCCCTCACCACCCTGGCCCTGCTGGCCTTCACTCCCGGACTGCCCTTCGCTCCCGGACTGGCCCCGCTGGCCTTGCTGTCCCTGTTCACCCGGCTGGCCCTCGCGACCCTGCTGGGCGCGCCCGTTCTGGTCACGGCCTGACCGCTCGCGCATGCGCTGATCGAGGGAGTCGAGGCCGCGGGCCAGCTCCTGGGCCTTCTCGAGCGCGCCGGCCACCGGATCGCCGCGGGTCTGCCCGAGCGCGGCGGCCGCCTCCTCGATCTTCTTCTGGAGCTCGCCGATGTTGGATCCGATCTCCTGCTCGAGCGCCGCGGCGTCGTTGCCCTGGACGCCGGCGCGAATCATCGATCGCGAGTAGCGGATCTTGTCGCGCAGCCGGTTGTCGCGCATGGAGCCGGCGGCCTCCGAGAGCCTGCGCGAGGCGTCGCGCTCGCTGCGGGCCATCTCGCCGGCGGCCCGATCGAGCTGCTGCTCGAGTTCGGCAACCTTCGACTCGAGCTGTTCCTTGCGCTCGCCCAGCTGCTGGGCGCGATCCGCCCGGTTGGCAGCACCGTCGAGGCCGCGGACGCCGTCGGCAATCTGCTCGTGCTCGCGGGCGATCTCCTGGGCCTGCCGCCGCGCGTCGGCGATGTCGCGCTCGGCGCGGCCGGTCTGGGACTGCCGGAGCTTGCGCTCGGCCTCCTGCAGCCGCTCGAGCGCGCGGCCGGCTTCCGCCGCGCTCGCCTCGCCGTTGGCCGACGCCTGACGCATCGCGTCGGCGGCCTGCCGCAGCTGCCGGGCGGTCTCCGCCAGATCGGGCCGGTTCTCCTCCCGCGCGAGCTGCTCGAGCCGGCGCGCGGCTTCCTCGGCCTGCTCGGCCAGGGCCCGTTGCTGCGCGCCGCCGCTGCCGCCACCACC
>DASPFV010000173.1:0-48845 GCA_035620975.1 Vicinamibacterales bacterium | reverse complement strand
ATTTCACGTACACCCGTTTCCGCGAGATCTGCGACATCATGCGTGCCTACGACGTCTCGTTCTCGCTCGGCGACGGCCTTCGGCCCGGATCCATCGCCGACGCCAACGACGAGGCGCAGTTCGCTGAGCTGCGGACACAGGGGGAGCTGACGCGCATCGCCTGGGAGCACGACGTCCAGGTGATGAACGAAGGCCCCGGGCACGTGCCGATGCAGCTGATCCGCGACAACATGGAGAAGCAGCTGGAGTGGTGCGACGAGGCGCCTTTCTACACGCTCGGCCCGCTGACGACGGACATCGCGCCCGGCTACGATCACATCACCTCGGCCATCGGCGCCGCGCAGATCGGCTGGTACGGCACGGCCATGCTGTGCTACGTGACGCCGAAAGAGCACCTGGGCCTGCCCGATCGGAACGACGTGAAAGCCGGCGTCATCGCCTATCGGATAGCGGCGCACGCGGCCGACCTCGCCAAGGGGCATCCGCGGGCGCAGGCCTGGGATGCCGCGCTGTCCAAGGCGCGCTTCGAGTTCCGCTGGGAGGATCAGTTCAACCTGTCGCTCGATCCCGTCACTGCCCGCGCGTACCACGACGCCACGCTGCCGGCCGAGGGCGCCAAGCTCGCGCACTTCTGCTCGATGTGCGGTCCGAAGTTCTGCTCGATGGAGCTGACCCGGCAGGTCCGCGAGATGGCAGATCAGGCCGAAACGGGCATGCGCGAGAAATCCCGCGAGTTCCGGGAAGCGGGCGGTACGATTTACGTGCGGCGGCCCTAGTGTTGTCCCGACCGCGTGGTTCGTGACATGACTCCCGGGCGGGGCATTCCGCCTGGCTGCGTTGGTCGTCGCTCACAAATTCCCGATTTGCGCGCTCCTCACGCCTTGCCATGCGGGCGCCGCCGCGATCCGGGACTCATGACACGATCCACGCGGTCAGGACACCAGCTTCGGACCTGCCGCCCGTTATCGTTCGGTGCCGCGCGGCGGGGGGACGATCTGGATGATGGTGCGGAAGCGCTGCGGATCCGCGCCGCGCCTGGGATTGAGATAGCCCAGCGATCCGCCCCACGTGTAGTCCTTCACCGTGACGCCGGGCGGGAACGCCATCGTGTCTTCGCGAAACCGGCCGACGTCGAACATGTGAATGGGCGGCTCGTCGTAGACCAGCTCGCCGCGCTGCTTCAGCACCGTCCGGTAGTAGGCCACGATCTCGGCGAACGTTGAGTTCGTGCCGAACAGGTAGTAGCGCTGCCCCCGGCCTGCGTTGTACGACGTGATGAACTCGGCCGCCGGGTACAGGGGCATGCCGAGCGACGCCTCGGTCGGCGCGTCCGAAGCTTGGGCAGCAGCGGGCTGCGCCGGCGCCACCGGCGTGCCCGCCGGTGCCTTCGGCGCCGGCTGCTGGTCCGCCGGCCTGGGAAACGGCGCGGGAGTCTGGGCGGCCAGCGGCGCGCCCAGCGCGACCATCGCGAACGTCAGAGCCACACGAAGCATGCCGCTATTATAGACGTCGACGCAATGTCGGCCGGCCTCCTCGAGTGGTGTCGCGCGCGATCCGCCTGGCAGCGTGAGCTGCTCGAGCTCCTGGTCCGGCTCGAATCGCCCAGCGAGGACAAGGCCGCGGTCGATCGCTGCGGGGCTGCGCTGGCCGAGCGGCTCGCGGCTCTCGGCGGATCGGTCTCCTCGATCGAGCAGCCCCACCGGGGCAATCACGTGCGCGCCGAGTTCGGCGCGGGCCGGCGCCAGGTGCTGTTGCTGGGCCACGTCGACACGGTCTGGCCTGTCGGCCAGATCGAGTCCATGCCGCTGCGCGAGAGGGAGGGTCGCCTGTACGGCCCCGGCGTGTTCGACATGAAAGCCGGCATCGCTTCCGCGCTGCTGGCCGTGCGCGCGCTGCTGGAGCGGCGGGTCCCACACTGGCCGCGGGTCGTCATGCTGTGGACCGGCGACGAGGAGATTGGCAGCGCCAGCTCGCGCGCCGCGATCGAGGCCGAGGCGCGGCGGAGCGACGCCGTTCTGGTACTCGAGCCATCGCTGCCCGGCGGCGGTGCGAAGACGACCCGCAAGGGCTGCGGCGACTTCGAGCTCGTGGTCCACGGCGTCCCGGCGCACGCGGGGATCGAGCCGGAACGGGGCGCCAGCGCGGTCGTGGAGCTCGCACGGCAGATTCTCGAGATTTCCGCGCTCGAGGATCCGAGCCGCGGCGTGACCATCAACGTCGGGGTCGTCTCGGGAGGCACGCGCCCGAACGTCGTGCCCGAGCGCGCCACCGCCCTCATCGACGTCCGCGTCCCGACGATGGCGGATGCCGTTCGCCTCGAGGAGACGCTGCTGGCGCGGCGGGCGCTCACCGCCGGCACGCGGGTCAGCATGCGCGGCGCCGTCTCGCGGCCACCGCTCGAGCGCAGCGCCGGCGGCCAGCGCCTCTACGAACGGGCGCGGGAGACCGCGCTGGAACTGGGCGAAGACCTGGCGGAAGGCGGTACGGGCGGCGGATCGGACGGGAATTTCACGGCCGCGCTGGGGGTTCCAACATTAGACGGCCTCGGCCCGAAGGGGGGAGGCGCGCATGCCAGGGACGAGCACGTCGAACTGGCCGATCTGCCGTGGCGCGCCGCCTTCCTCGCGTCGCTGCTGGTGCGCCTCGAGAGGTAGAATAGAGATATGCCTAACGGGTTGAAGACCGCGCTGCTCCTCGGTGCCCTCAGCGGGATGCTCCTGCTCATCGGCGACCTGCTCGGCGGCACGAACGGTCTCATGATCGCGTTCGTGTTCGCCGCGATCATGAATCTGGGATCGTACTGGTTCTCGGACAAGATCGTCCTGCGCATGTACCGGGCGCAGCAGGTCGGACCCGAGCACCCGCTCTACCGGATGACGGAACGGCTGGCGCGCCAGGGCGGCCTGCCCATGCCGAAGGTCTACGTCATCCCGGAGTCGTCTCCCAACGCGTTCGCGACCGGTCGCAACCCGCAGCACGCTGCCGTGGCAGCCACGCAGGGGATCCTGCAGGTGCTGAGCGAGCCCGAGCTCGAGGGCGTGATTGCGCACGAACTCGCGCACGTGAAGCACCGTGACATCCTGATCAGCTCCGTCGCAGCGACCATTGCTGCCGCAATCATGATGGTCGCACGGATGGCGATGTACGCCGGGATGTTCGGGGGCCGCGATGATCGGGAAGGGAATGCCAACCCGATCGCCCTGCTCGGGATGATGATTCTGGCGCCCGTCGCGGCCATGCTCATTCAGGCGGCGATCTCCCGTTCCCGGGAGTTCGCGGCCGACGCCGGAGGCGCGCGGATCGCCGGCAATCCCTACGGTCTCGCGGAGGCGCTGCGGAAGATCGACGCCGCCGCCAGGCGCGTGCCGCTCGACGCCAACCCGGCTACTGCACACATGTTCATCGTCAAGCCCTTCTCGGGTCAGGGGCTGCTGTCGCTCTTCAGCACGCACCCGCCAACCGAGCAGCGGATCCATGCGCTGCTCGGCACGACGCGTTAGATAGCACTCGCACGACCGCCACAAGTTGGAAATGCCGTCCCCCGCCGGGGCCGTCCCGGCGGACGGCGCGGCCCGGCTTGTTCCCGCCCGCCCGTCTTTTCGCGCGACTTCGAACCGGATCCCCGGTTTTCACGTGCCGCCGACGGTGGCCCCGGTTTTGCTGAATCCAGGGTCAGCCGCCCGGGCGCGACAGGGCCCCGGGACGCATCGTTGCTGGAGGCGCCGTGGAGGACTTCGACATCCCGCAGAACAGGCTTGCTGAGTCGGCCGAGCGCGTGGTCGATCGCGCGCTGGAAGAGGCGCGTCGCCGCGACCACGCCCTGCTGACGAACGAGCATGTCTGCCTGGCGTTCGCCCAGGTGGAGTGGGATCTCTTCGGGCAGGTCATGCATGACCTCAGCCTGAACCCGCATGAGATCCTCCAGGCGCTCGAGGAGCACCTGAGAATGCTGCCGGCCGCGCCGGGACGCGACCTGCGCGTCGCCCCCTCGACCAAGCTGCTCTTCAAGCTCGCCCTTCTGCACGCGAGCCGGTCGGGGCGGAACGCCATCGAGGCCACCGACCTCTTCTCGGCCATTTTCGAGGAGACCCAGGGAATCCCCGTCTCGATCATCCGGCGGCACGGGATCGAGCCCGAAGCGCTGGTGACCCGGCTGAACACCCGCATGCGTGACTACGAGATGCGGGAGGAGCGACTCAAGAAAAGGTTCGAGCTCCCGCCGTTTCTCAAGCACTTCGCCACGAACCTGAACCAGCTCGCCCGCCAGGACAAGGTGCCGCCGGTCTTCGGCCGCGATGCCGAGATGGACCAGGTGCTCGAGATCCTCTGCCACCGCGAGCGGGCCAATTCGGTGCTCCTGCTCGGCGAACCGGGCGTCGGCAAGACCGCGATTGCCGAAGGCCTGGCCCGGCGCCTCGAGTTCGAGCCCGAGTCGGTGCCCGTCCGGCTGCGTGACTGCCAGATCGTCAACCTGCAGATGAACACGATGGTCGCGGGGACGATGCTGCGTGGCATGTTCGAGGACCGAATCCAGAACGTGATCCGCGAGATCAAGGAGCGGCAGACCCTGATCCTGTTCATCGACGAGGTGCACACGATGATCGGTGCGGGCTCCGCGCTTGGTGCGCCCTCGGACGCCGCGAACGTGTTCAAGTCGGTCCTGGCCCGCGGCGAGGTGCGGATCATCGGCGCCACGACGCTCAGCGAGTACAAACAGTTCGTGCAGGAGGACGAGGCGCTCGCCCGCAGGTTCCGGACCGTGCACGTGTCGGAGCCGAGCCTCGAGCAGACGAAGCACATTCTGTACAACCTCCGGCCGCGACTGGAGCGCAACTACTCGGTCCGTATCATGGACGAGGCGATCGAAACGGCCCTGGACATGTCGCCACGCTACATGCGGCACCTGCAGCTGCCCGACAAGGTGATCGGATGGCTGGATACCGCCTCGGTGAAGGCCGAAATCGGGCGGCGCTGGGAGGTGACCGGGGCTGACGTGGTGAGCGTCATCTCCAAGGTGGCCCGGATTCCCGAGGACATGGTGTTCCGCGAGGTCACGGACCGGTTCCGCGACATCGAAACGCGCCTGGGAGACCGCGTCGTCGGCCAGAGGGAGGCCATCGGCTCGGTGGCCCGCCGGCTGGTCCTCAACAAGGGCCCGCTCAAGGACGGCTTCGACCGTCCCGATGGCGTGCTCCTCTTCCTCGGACCGACGGGTGTCGGAAAGACCGAGCTCGCCAAGTCGGTCGCCGAGTTCCTCTTCGGCGACGAGTCCAAGATGATCCGCGTGGACATGTCCGAGTATCAGGACGGCGCAGTGGCCGTCGACAAGCTGATCGGCATGCCTCGCGGCATCGTCGGCTCCGAGCGCGGAGGCGTGCTCACCAACCAGCTGAAGGACAACCCCTACTCGGTCGTGCTGCTCGACGAGGTCGAGAAGGCCAGCCCGTCGATGCTGAACCTGTTCCTCCAGGCGTTCGACGAGGGATGGATCACCGACGGACGCGGCAAGCGTGTCTACCTGAGCGACGCGATCGTCATCATGACGTCGAATATCGGCTCGGAGTGCTTCCGGAGGCTGACGAACCCCCTCGGGTTCTTCTCGAAGCAGGTGGGCATCGAGCAGGTCCAGGGGGACGTGCTGCGGGAAGTCGAGCGCCGATTCACCCCGGAGTTCCGGAACCGGATCGACGAGGTCGTGATCTTCCAGCCGCTGACGAAGGACGAGGTGCGGCAGATCGCCCTCCAGCAGATTGCCAGGATGCAGCGCTCGCTCGCGCGCAGTGGCCGCGCGCTGACGGTCAGCGCCGAGGCGCTGGAGCGGCTCGTGCAGGACGGCTACAGCCTCGCCTACGGGGCGCGCTTCCTGAAGCGCACGATCGAGCAGCGCCTGAAGGTCCCCATCAGCCAGCGCTGGACGGAAGGGGAGATCTTCAGCGCGGACGTCCGGGAAGGTCAGCTGGAAGTAGAGGTCCGGCGCGCGCACGGCCAGCTTTCGAGGCTCGCGGCCACGGCCTGAACCAGAGGAGGCTGACGCCTGCTGAATGGGAAGCTGCTGACGCATCCAGTTGGAAATGGGAAGGGGGATGGGAGTCGAACCCGGAGCCCCAGTCCCGAGCCCGCCAACTCAGCAACAGAATCGTCACCGTGTGCTCCAGAATGAGAGCCTCTGGACCCCATGCGGCTGCGTTTCATGCGCGAAACGCTGATCGAGGCACCAATTTAAGTACCTGTCTGACATAAACGTTAGGCCCGCAGCTCTGGTATTTCCGCGCATGGACGTGCTTCGGCGTGCCAATTGCCTCGTGCTGCGGCATGCTCCCCCGCGTCCCTCGGTACTTCGTCTACGTTCTCGCGTGCCTTCTGTGCTCGAGCTTCGCGACGCTGGTTCCGCCGGTGGCGGCCCAGAGGAGCGAGAGTGCGGTTCGCCCGAAGCTCGATGCCGCGCTGTCCGCCAGGGTGCTCCAGGGCACCTCGGGCTGGCAGCGAGTGATCGTCCGGACCGATCCGGAGGCGCTGCCGGCCGTCGCCGAGCTGCTGCGGCACGGGGGCGGGCAGATTGCGCGGTTTCACGACGGCATCAGCGGGTTGACCGCAACGGTGCGCCTCCACCAGCTGGAGACGCTCGCGCAGCTAGCGGCGATCCGCTCGATCTCGCTGGATGCCGAAGTGACGGCCCTCCAGACCTCGTCAACCGGGTACACGCTCCGCGGAACGCTCGGTCTGACGCAGCAGGCCGCGACCGGGCATCGGGTTGGCATCGCTGTCATCGATTCGGGGCTCGAGACCGGGCCGGAATTCGACGAGCGGATCGCCGCCTTCTACGATTTCACCCGGTCCGGGAATCCCGGAGTGCCGAATGATGCTTACGGCCATGGAACCCACGTTGCGGGGCTCATAGGCGGAAACGGCAACGCCTCGCAGGGGGAGTTCCGCGGCGTCGCGCCCCGCGCCCGGCTCATCGTGCTGAAGGTCCTGGACGGGGCGGGTCGAGGAACGACCAGCGACGTGATCAGCGCGGTCGAGTATGTGACCAAGCACAAAGCGAAGCTCGGGGTCGACATCATCAATCTCTCGCTCGGCCATCCGATCTTCGAACCGGCCGGAACCGATCCTCTCGTTCAGGCCGTGGAGGCTGCGGTGCGCGCGGGCATTGTCGTCGTTGCCGCCGCCGGCAATCAGGGGCAGTCGCTGGAGACCGGAGCCCCGGGATATGCCGGCATCGTCTCTCCAGCGAATGCCCCTTCCGTCATCACCGTCGGCGCCGTCCGGACGTTTGACAGCCTGATCCGGAGTGACGACCGTGTCGCGCCGTACAGCTCGCGTGGACCGTCGTGGTACGACGGCCGCGCCAAGCCGGACGTCGTCGCCCCCGGGCACGGCCTCGTGGCCGCAGCCGCCCCGAACAGCGCGCTCTACGCGAACAATCCCGGGGCGAGGGTCGGCGACGCGTACCTGCGCCTGGGCGGCACCAGCATGGCCGCCGGCGTGGTCGCGGGCACGGTGGCCCTGATCCTCGAGGCGCACCGGACCGCATTTCCGGCGGGTCCGTCGCTCACACCGAACGCGATCAAGGCCGTCCTCGAGTACACCGCCCTGTCCGTGCGCGACGACCAGGGGGCCGAGTACGACCACCTGACGCAGGGGGCTGGCGTGGTCAACCCACCTGGCGCGGTGGAACTGGCGGCCCGCCTCGATACCGCACGCCCGGTCGCCTCATGGTGGCTCACGAGCGGCGTGAACACGTGGACGATCCTCGAGGGCGAGACCCTGCCCTGGTCCGGCAGCGTCATCTGGGGCGGCCAGGCCGGAGCCGGAACCGCCGTCTACACCAACGAGCCTGCCTGGGCCCAGAACATCGTCTGGGGCAACAACATCGTGTGGGGCAACAACATCGTCTGGGGGAACAACATCGTCTGGGGCAGCAACATCGTCTGGGGCAATGCCCTCATCGGCGCCTACGACGGCACGTCCACGACGTGGGGGATGGCGTCGCAGGACCCTGCCTCCACGGTGTGGGGCACGCTTTCCGGCCCTGCCTCGTCCACGGCGTTCGTCCTGACGTCGCCTGATTCGAAGTGAACCGTCTTCTCCCGCTCTGAGCGTGCGCGGAGGTGTTGGGATGATGCGCCTTCCTGTTGTCGCCCGGTTGTATGTCGGCGTGGTCATCGTGCTCGGTATCGCGGCGGTCGCGGCAGCCGCGGCCCAGGTCGAGTTCCCCCGACCTCAGATGTTCGCCACGCTGCTCGCGCTCTCAATCGTCAGTTCCGTCTTGAAAGTCGATCTGCCGCTTGGGGTCGGCAGCTCCTGCATCTCGTTGTCGTACGCGGTGGACTTCACCGCGCTGCTGCTGCTCGGCCCCGCCCCGACCGTGCTGATCGCGGCCGCGAGTGCCTGGTTCCAGTGCACCGTGCGGATGAACCAGCGGAACCCGGCATACAAGACGCTGTTCAGCATGGCGGCGCTGGCGCTGACCGTCGCCGCCGCGGGCGCCGCGTACAGCTGGCTCGGGGGCGTTCCAGGAGCGGCTCCTCCGCTGCGACCCCTGATCGGGGCCGCGCTCACGTACTTCTTCGTCAATTCGCTGGCGGTGGCCACGGCTTTCGCGCTGGCCAGCCGGCGCAGCATCGTTCCGCTCTGGCGTGACAACTTCCTCTGGAGCATCACCAGCTATGTCGTGGGAGCCATCGCCGCGGCGATCGCGCTCGAGGTATCGCACGAAGCCGGCCATCTGGCCACCACGCTCGCATTCGCCCCGCTCTGCCTGACGTATCCTACCTACAGGCTGTATCTGGGTCGGATAGCGGACGAGCGGCGCAGGGCCGCCGAGTGGGCGCAGCTCCACCGGGAGAGCACCGAGGTGCTCGCCCGCGCGATTCAGGCCAAGGACCACGATGGCAGCTCCCACGTCGAGCGCGTGCAGCTCTACGCCTCCATGCTGGCCGCGCGGCTGCGGCTGCCCGAGACGGACGTGCAGGCCGTCGAGATCGCAGCGCTGCTCCACGACATCGGCAAGCTGGCCGTTCCCGAGCACATCCTCTCGAAACCCGGTCCGCTCACGCGGAACGAGCGGACGAAGATGCAGATCCACTCCCAGGTCGGCGCCGAGATCGTCAGCGCGGTGCCGTTTCCGTGTCCGGTCGCACCGCTCATCCGCTCGCATCACGAGCGCTGGGACGGCACGGGCTATCCCTCCGGTCTCCGGGGCGAGGAGATTCCGATAGGGGCGCGCATCCTGGCCGTGGTCGACTGCTTCGACGCGCTGACCTCGGATCGGCCGTACCGCCGCGCCGCGCCGCCCGAACTCGCCGTGGAGATGATCCGGCAGGAAGCCGGCAAGGCATTCGATCCCGCGGTCGTGGCGCACTTCATCGAGCTCCTCCCGTACCTGATCGCGCCCGAGGGCAGTGTCTTCCGATCCGGGACCTCGGTCCGGAACCCCCAGGGGCAGGCGGAGCGCCCGGACGGAACGGGCGGAGCCTTCGCGGCGATCGCCTCCGCGCAGCGCGAGAGCCACACGCTGTACGAGATCGCGCAGGGGATGGGGCGCAGCATGAGCCTGGCCGAGACGATGGCGCTCGTGACCTCGAAGCTGAGCACGCTGGTGCCCTTCGCGTCGTGCGCCGTGTTCGTGCGGAGCGGGAGGGGCTACCTCCGCTGCCGGTTCGCGACGGGGCTCCACGCGGAACGGCTGGAGAGCGCGACCACCCAGGAAGGCGTGGGTCTGAGCGGCTGGGTCGCCCGGCACGGGCATCCCCTCGTGAACGGGCTGCCGAGCGCGGAGTTCTCCGCCGCGGGGATCGAGGTGGACTCGGGACTCGAGTCCGCGCTGGTCTGCCCGATGATCGTGGACGGCCAGGTGGTGGCGATCATCGAGGTCTTCCATCCCGATCCCGGCTGCTACACCGACGACCATCTCAGGGTCCTCGACGAGATTTCCCAGCAGGCGGCGGCCGTCGTTCACAACGCGCTCGTCTTCGAGCACGCGCAGGAGCAGGCGTTCCGGGATCCCCTGACCGGGCTCGCCAACCCGCGCGCGCTGCAGTTCCAGGTCTCCCGCGAGCTGTCACGGGCCCGGCGCTCGGGCGCCGAATTCTCGGTGATCCTCCTCGATCTGGACGATTTCAAGACGATCAACGACGAGCACGGTCATCTTGCAGGGGATCGCGCGCTGCAGGAAGTCGCCCGCGTGCTGCAGAGGACGAGCCGGCCGCACGACACGTGCATTCGGTATGGCGGCGACGAGTTCGTGGTGCTGCTGCCCTCCTGCGGCCGGGCGGAAGCCGAGGATCGGTGCGTGCGCCTCCAGCAGGCCGTCGACGCGATCCAGTTCACGGTCGGCGACGGCCGCGTCGTTCCGATCGGCGTGAGCGCGGGTGCCAGCGCGTTCCCTCAGGATGGCGAGACGTACGAGCGGCTGCTGGCACGGGCGGATCGACGCATGTACCGCGACAAGGCCGGGCGTAAGACGAGCGGCGTGCAGGCTCCTCCTCCGTCCGCGGTTCCCCGAAGACTCGCCGTTTGAAGCGCCTCCGGCGAAGCGGGCCTCGGCCTCGAACGGCCCGCGGCCCGCATCAGCTCCCGGGCCCGGGCTCCGTCGTCCACTCGAACGTCGACTGGACGGAGCCGGACGGTCCCCCCTCGGGGCCGGCTGCCTGCGCCGGGATCTTCGACGCGCGCCGCTGCACGTCGTATCTCGCCTGCAGCTCGCCGATGAGCGAGCGCACCGCGCTCACGTATCGAGGCGGCGCGTAGGCCCCCGCGTACAGGCGACCGTAGCCCTCGACCAGGTGGGGGAAATCCCGGCGGAGGAAGCCCAGGAAGTGGTCTCTCGTTCCCCCTTTCAGATAGAGCAGATTCGCCCCCATGAACGCGGCGCCGTGGTCGGCGATGGCCCTGACGGTGGCCTCGAGCTTCGCCGGCTGCGTCGTGAAGCCGGGCACCACGGGTGCCATCAGGACGCCCGCGTTCACACCCGCCTTCCGCAGCTCGCGCACGGCGCGCAGTCGCTTGAGCGGGTGCGCGGTCCCGGGCTCGAGCGCCGCCCAGGCGTCCTCGTCGACAGTCGGCACGCTCACGTACACGGTGCAGCCGGCGCGGCGACCCAGCTCGGACAGGAGTTCCGCATCGCGGACGACCATCGGTCCCTTGGTGACGAGGCCGACTGGCGTCCTTGCCGCGAGCAAAGCCTGGATCGAACGCCGCGTCAGCTTGTAATGGCCTTCGATCGGCTGGTACGGATCAGTCGCGGTGCCGAGCGCGACGAGTTCGCGAGTCCACGAGGGCCGGTCCAGCTCCCGCGCGAGCACATCGGCGAAGTTAGTTTTCACGAAGATGATCGACGAGAAGTGATCGTCGGGATCGAGGTCGAACTGCGTCTGGTAGCGCCGGGCGAAGCAGTAGTGACAGGCGTGAGTGCAGCCGCGGTACGGATTCAGCGTCCAGTTGAAGGGCATGCCCTCGACGCGGTTGAGGGCCGAGCGACAGGTGACTTCCTGGTATCGCGCGGCATCCGCGCGCCGTTGCGCTTCGTCGAGGGCCGCCGCTTCCCCTTCCTGCCGGACCCTCAGAGCTATCGTCCGCGTGGTTGGCGGTCGCGGAGGAAGTTCGAACAGCACCGGGTGACGCGGCGGGTTGGTCATTCGCTTTTCTTTCGCCTCACGGCGCCAGTATGCCGTGTCCTGGAAGGAAGGGTCAAGCCCTCACGCCTCCTTGTGTCACGCCCCGTTGAGCCGGGCGGGGCGGAGCCCCGGGGTCAGAACAGGTAGGCGAGGGCGAATCCGATCTGAGCGACGAACATCATTCTGTACATGTGCGCCCACGACACGTGGTTCTCCTCGACGGCGAGATCTTCCGGACGCCGCAGCATCAGGTAGCAGACGTAGAAGCCGTAGAGCGTCATCGCGGCTGCGAGCACCTGCAGGAGGAAGAAATTTCCGGTAAGGATTCCCGAGAAGGCTCCCGCCGAGATGAGCAGAAAAGGAAGCACGAAAGACGGCGAAATCATCCACGCTGCGCGCCGGACGCCGTAGACGATGGGCAGCGTGCGGCAGCCTCCGCGCGCGTCTCCCTCCATGTCGGCGAAATCCTTGGTGGTCGAGGCGCCGAGCAGGAAGAGCCCGAAAATGGCGCCGATGAACCAGGGTTCGACCCCTGCCATGCTCTTCACCGCCGACCACCCGGCCACCTTCAGGAGGACGCCGCGCGGGATCGCGATCGTCACGTTCGCCCAGATACCGCGCTGCTTCGTACGGAGCGGCGGGCACGAGTAGACGATCGTGGCAACGGTTGCGGCGACGACCAGCCAGAAGCAGTCGTGCCGGGCGCCGGGGGCGACCATCCAGGCAAGCACCCACGCGGCGGCGTACGCGGTCATCGTGAAGATCCACGCCTCGCGCAGCGTCAGTCGCCCGCTGGGCAGCGGCCGCCTGGGCTTGTTGATGCGATCGATTTCGAGGTCGTAGATCTGGTTGAGCGCGTTGTTGCCCGCGTTGAGCACGACGGCCATCACCGATCCGATCGCGGGATACACGACAAGCGCGGCGCTCCAGGGCTCGGGCGGGTAGGCGCCCGCCGCCGTGACGGCTCCCGACGCGAAGCCCAAAGCCGGGGCGACGAGCGTGAACGGCCGGGCGAGCTCGACGAGCACGGCCACGCGACGCGGAGGGGTCATCCCGTAACCCGCATGAGGACGATCGCTGTGACCGCCGCGATCGTCGTATTCAGGAAGTTCAGCACGTCGTTGTTCAGGATGCCTGGACCTTCGAGGGTCGCTCCCAGCGCGCTCTCGGCGTAGGTGCCGGCAGTTGCGCCCAGCACCACCGGGACGAGCGCGGCGGCGGGGATCAGACCCAGCGCGATGCCGGCCGACGCCAGGCCGAACGCGCCCGCGAGTCCGGCGAGCGTCCCCTCCATCGACACTGCGCCCGTCGTTCCGGGTCGCACGGGCCGCAAGCCGGTCAGGAGATACGTCCGCCGCCCCCAGGCTTTCCCGATTTCGCTGGCGAGGGTGTCGCTGGCCCCGGCCGTGAGCGCGGCCACGAACGCCACGAGAGCGAGGTCGCGCGACGGCGTCAGGATGGAGAGGACGGCGGCCACCGCAGCGATGCCGGTGTTCGCGATGGCGTTTCCCGGGCCGCGTCTGCCGCCGCGCTCCTCCGCGATGCCAAGCAGGGTCTTGCGCCGCAGGCCGAGGCGGGAGCTGATGGTCGCGGCCAGGAACGTGATCAGCAACAGCACCCAGCCACGGACTCCGGAGCCGACCTGGATCAGGATTCCGATGATCGCGCCGCAGATCGCCCCCGATCCCGAGACGCTCCGCGCTGCCACGCCCATCGCGGCCGCAGCGGCGTTGAGCCCGATCGCCAGCGGCAGGCGCTCTGCGACGAGAGCGGGCGCGTTCGCGGCGAGATCCGGCGAGATGATCGAGCCGCTCCAGAGCACGGCCGCGGCCGCGGCGGGCACCGCGATGTTGTCGTCCAGCCGGACCGGGATGCTCTCGACGAAGCCCGCGGCGATGGCCGCTGCGAATGGGGCGATGACGGAAAACCCGATCGCCGGCGCCGGGTGCACGGCCGGCCGTGACCACAGGGCGAGCAGTACGCCGGCGATACCGCCGAAGAGGACGAAGGCCGCCAGCCCGGCGACCGTCTTCTCCGGATTCCACGGCAGCCGCGGCCCGCGCACGGCCCGACCGACCAGCGTTGCGAGTCCGTCCCCCGCGGCCAGAATCCCCCAGGCCGCCGCCGCGATATCCGGCCGTGCGGGGAAGGCCACGATCAGCACGAGCACGGCAGCCGGGTACAGGACGATGCCCGCGGGAACGCCGCGCGCGAGCTCGCCGGGCCTGTACAGACGCCGGCCGATACGCGGCAGCACCAGCAGGTTGAAGGTCAACGCGGCCGCCGCCAGCAGCGCCGCCTGCCACCAGGTGAGATAGCGCAGGAGGAGCGCGAACGCCCCCATGCTGACGTGCACCAGCTGCCGGGCCCGCTCCGAGTGCGCGGTCATGCGCGCGGAGCGGCGAGGCGGCCACGCCAGTAGTCCAGGAGATCCGCGAGCGTCTGCTCGATCGGAATCTCCGGACGCCAGCCCGTCTCCGCCACGAGGCGCGAGGGATCCCCGAGGACCACGGGGATGTCCGCCGGGCGCATCCGCTCGGGATCCCGGCGCACATCGACCTCAATCCGGGCCATCCCGACGAGCATCTCCAGCAGATCGCCGATGCGATGCGAGCGCCCGCTGCACACGTTGTAGGCACGGCCGGGCCGTCCTCGATCCACGATGAGCTGATAGGCACGCACCGTGTCGCGGACGTCCATGATGTCGCGTCGGGAGTCGAGATTGCCGGCGAGCAGCACCGGTTCGCGCCGCCCCGTCTCGATCTCGGCAATCTGGCGGGCGAAGCTCGAGGTCACGTAGGCGGGCGATTGGCGCGGGCCGGCATGGTTGAACGGGCGGGCGAGGTACACCGGCGTCGCGCGCGCCGACATCGCGATCATTTCCTGAGCCAGCTTGGTGAACCCGTACGGGTTCCACGGTTCGATCGGCGAGTCCTCACGCAGCGCGTCGGCCGACGGCCGATACACGAGGGCCGAGCCGGTCACGAGCACGGGGCAGCTCGCGCTCGAGCGGCGTACGGCCTCGAGCAGGTGATGGGTGCCGATCGCATTGACGCGCAACGCCCGATCGCGATGAACCGACGCCCCCGCCACGTCGGCGAACCCGGCGCAGTGGTAGATGGCGACCGGCGACAGCGTCGCGACCGCGCTGGCGAGCGCCTCCCGATCGAGGAGGTCCACGGCCCGCCACGAGACCGAGGGGTGGAGGGACGAGGGGGGGTGGCCCGAGGGATTCGACCACGCCTCCACGGCGTGCCCGCACGCCACGAGCCGCTCGACGAGATGGCTGCCGGCAAACCCGGTCCCGCCTGTGACGAGCCTGACTCCACTCACGGCAGGTCGTCAGCCATGCTTCCCGTACTGGGCGTCGTAATAAGCGCGGAACGCGGGATCGCCCTGCTTGATCGGGCGCCACCACCACTCGTTCTCGCGGTACCACGCCACGGTTTCGGCCAGCCCCTGCTCGAACCGCACGCGGGGTGTCCAGCCGAGGGCCTGCAGCTTGCCCGTTTCGAGCGAGTACCGTCGGTCGTGCCCGGGCCGGTCGGTGACCGGCCGGATGAGCGACTCGGGCTTGTCGAGCAGGCGCAGGATCTGGCGGGTGAGATCGACGTTGCGGATGTGGTTCCCGCCGCCGATGTTGTAGACCTCTCCGTTCTGGCCGGCGGCGATCACGACGTCCAGCGCGCGACAGTGATCCGAGACGTGCAGCCAGTCGCGTTCGTTGAGGCCGTCCCCGTAGAGGGGCAGCGGCAGGTCGTCGAGGGCGTTGGTGATGAACAGGGGAATGATCTTCTCGGGGAACTGGCAGGCCCCGTAGTTGTTCGAGGCGCGCGTCACCACGACCGGGACCTCGTAGGTCGCCCAATAGCTGTACGCGAGACGGTCGGCTCCCGCCTTGCTCGCCGAGTAGGGATTCCTCGGCCGCAGCTCGTCGGTCTCGCGGCTCGATCCCTCCGCGATGCTGCCGTACACCTCGTCGGTCGAGATCTGGACGAAGCGCCGCAGGTCCGGTGCCTGGCGCGCCGCCTCCAGCAGGACGAACGTGCCGAACACGTCCGTGGTGATGAACTCGCCCGCACTGAGAATCGACCGGTCAACGTGCGTCTCGGCCGCGAAGTGCACGACCAGGTCCGACGCCTGGACGAGGGGGGCGGCCACCGCCGGATCGGCCACGTCCCCCTTCACGAACTCGTGGCGGGGGTGGTCGAGCACGCCCTTGAGATTCTCGAGGCGCCCGGCATAGGTGAGCTTGTCGAGCGTCGTGACGCGCCAGTCCGCGTGGGTCGCGAGGGCGTGGCGCACGAAATTGGAGCCGATGAACCCGGCGCCGCCGGTGACGAGGACGTTGACCATCAGTAACGGATCCAGGTACGGCCCGGCGCTCGGTGTCGGAACTCTCAGCGGTTCTGCTGCCCGCCGAACGCGCCCAGGAAGTTCGAGAACGTGCCGATCCCCGCGAGCGTGAACGACAGGTTGAATCGCCGATCCTGCGGCACCCTGACGCCCCGCACCGAGCTGCTGAAGTTGTAGGTCTGGTACTCGACCCCGATTCCGCAGCACTGGGCATTGTAATAGAAGAGGTAGCGCTGCTGGAGGAAGCGGTCGCGGTGCAGGTCGTAGTTGAACGTGTAGGTGCCGCCGAGGCGGTTCCGCAGGGTGCGGACGTTGGCCGATCCGTTGATGTAGTGGTCGCGAATCTCGACGTTGGTTCCGGTCCCGACCGGGTTCCGCCGCTGGCTCCATCCGCCGGTCGCCTGGAAGTGATCGCCGTTGAGGATGCCCGTCGCGCCGAAGATCAGGAAGGCGCCGCGCACGTGATCCCACTCCGTGTTGAACTCCCCCTGGATGCGATCGGTCGGCGAGGTCCGCGCCGTCATCCGCACGGGACCGAACTTGCTCGTCCGGACTCCGCTGAAGCTGCTCTGGTAGCTCGGGTCGAACTGCGCGGCGTTCGCATCCGAGTAGTATTTCTGGTTGACCACCACGCTGAGAATCTCCCGCGATACGCCCTTCTTCGCGTAGACGCGGTTCGTGACCCCGTAGACGATCGCCGTCGTTCCTCCCACGGTGTAGTCGGTGCTCTCGAGCCGCACGATCTGATCCCGGTTGTCGATCGCGGTGATGCGCTGGAGGGTCACGGACGGCTCGACGACGTGTTTGATCTTCTCGGCGTAGCCGCTGCCCGGCGTGTTCCAGATCCGGTTGAACACCGGCCCGGTGACACGGGCGAGCAGGTCGAAGTACTGCCGGGTGACCGATTCGGGCACCTGCACGCCGTTCACGAGGCTCTCGCTCCAGTAGGTGCCGCGCCAGGACACGCTCGAGTTCACGCTGAGGAACGGCCACTTCGTGAATGGCACGCGTACCACCGGGTTCACCTCCAGGCGCGTCAGTCCCTGGTCGGACCGGCGCGTGCCGTCCCGATCCTCGCTCCGCAGCAGCGTCACGTACTCGGTGCTGGCGCCGAAATACACCTTCGACCGGCCGATCGGCCGCTCGCCTCGCGAGAACGTGATCCGCGGCAGGCTCCCGTTGCTGATGATCCGCGTGGTGTCGCCCTCGGTGAAGAAGTAGTCGTTGCGGTCGAGAGTCCCGCTGAGGACGTACTCGCGCCAGTTGCCGGTGACGTTCCCGCCGAACCGGCGCGTCCGCTTGGAGGAATCGTAGATGTCCTGGTAGTACCGCTGCTGGACGGAAATGTCCGTCACGTAGTCGAGGTTCGCACGCGCCCGCAGTCCCCGGCCGAGACTCTGCGTGAGTCCGCCCGTCATCATGTAGCTCCGCGCCGCAGGGGTCGTCTGCTCCTGCCCCGTGCCGTCCACGAACGTCGTCTCCTTCTCGTTCAGCATGTAGGTGCGCAGGCTGCCCTGAGAGCCGCCGCCGAGCTCGTACCGGTACTCGCCGCCGAGACCCTGCCCCGTCTTCGAGAACCAGTCGTGGAAGATCGTCGCGTCGTGGCTGCGGCCGATCGCCCAGAAGAACGCGTTGCTGATCATCTGCCCCTTGATCGTGGACGTGCCGTACGTGGGGAGGAGGAACCCCGTTGCGCGGTCGTCTTCCTGGATGGGGTAGTAGAACGCCGGCAGGTACATCACCGGAACGCCCTTGACCCGGAACACCGCGTTCGTCAGCCACGCGTAGTCGTCGAGGTTGAGCGTGATGCCTCCCGACGAGACGTCCCAGCGCGGCGTCGGCTGCACGCAGGTCGTGAACCAGCCGTCCACGATCCTGTACTTGTCAGGTCCGACCTTGTGCACTTCCCGGCCGCGGAACGTCGCGTCCGGCTCCTGCGTCCCGAACAGGCTCCGATCGGCCCGGCCGCCGAGGGCCAGCACGCCCGCCGCGTTATAGAACGTGCCCGTGCGCGTGCGTGTATCGAACTCCATCCGATCGGCCGAGATGCGGCTCCCGCCGGAGACATACAGCACCTGCCCGGAGGCGAACACCTTGTTCCGGTCGTGGTAGATCTCGGCCTCGTCGGCGAAGAACTGCACCTGGTCGCAGTCCACGCGGACCGAGACGCGCAGCTTGGAGACGGCCTCGGCCTGGCCCTCCGCGGTGGGTTGTCGGGTGCGGTCGAACACCGCACTCTGCGCGAAGTACGTTTTGCAGCCGCCGAGCTCGGCATGCTGTGCCGCCGCAGGCCCGACGAAGCCCGGAAGGATCGACAGAACCGCCGCGAGGAGCGTGAGAGGACTGAAACGATGCACTACGGATCAGCTGTGCGCGTCTGGCCGCAGAATAACACGCAGCGGACCGACGAGAAAGATGGACCCGGCCGCGACGATGCGGGAGTCCTGCGCGCAGGCGCGCTCGAGGGCCGCGCGCGGCGCGCTGATGGCTTCGATCGCCGGGTGCGGCGCCAGCCCGGCAGCCACTCGAGCCAGCGCGTCGGCCTCCAGCGCCCGCGGCGCCGGCGCCGTCGTGCAGATGAGACGGCGGCACGCGGGCAGCAGCGCCTGCAGCATCCCCGCAGCATCCTTGTCGCGCATCGCCCCGAACACGATCGTCACCGGCGTCCACCCGACGTCGCGCAGATACTGCGCCAGCGCCCTGGCGCCGGCCGGGTTGTGGGCCGCGTCGAGCAGCACCTCGGCGTGCCCGTAACGGAAGCGCTCGAGTCTCGCCGGCCAGCGCGCCGTCGAGAGCCCGGCGCGGATGGCCTCGCTGTCGACGACGTAGCCCCGTCCGTTCAGTTCCTCGAGCACGACGAACGCAGTGGCGGCATTGTCGACCTGATGCCGTCCCGGCAGCGCCAGCCGCACGCCGTCGAGCCGCCGCTCCGCGCTCCGCAGCGTCACCATGCTCTCGGGTCCCAGGTGCTGGACGGTGCAGGCGACGCGGTCGCTCGTCCGGACGAGCGTGGCGCCCGTCGCGGCGCAGACGCGGGCGACGACCCGTTCGGCCGCGGCTGGCAGGGGCCCGCAGACGAGGGGGATGCCCGGCCTGGCTATCCCGGCCTTCTCCCGCGCGATCGATTCCAGGCTGTCGCCAAGCTGCGCCTGATGGTCGAAGTCGATGGACGTGATCGCCGCGACCAGCGGGCTCGCGACGTTGGTCGCGTCGAGCCGACCGCCCAGCCCCACCTCGAGGACGGCGACACGGACCCCTGCCGCGCGGAAGAGCTCGAAGGCCGCGGCCGTCGTGCACTCGAAGAACGTAGGGGGTGATTCGAACGTCCCGTCGTCCATCAGCCGCTCGACGATGTGCTGCACCCGACCCGCTGCGCGCGTCAGGGCCTCACGCGAGACCTCGTCGTCGCCGACGACGAAGCGTTCCTCGAGCCGAACGAGATGGGGCGAGGTGTACCGGGCCGCGTGGTGGCCGGCCGCACGCAGGCCCGCGTGGACCATCGCGGTGACCGAGCCCTTTCCGTTCGTGCCCGCCACGACGACCGAGTCGAAGGCGCGCTCCGGGTGCGCGAGGGCCTGGCACAGCCGGGAGATGTTCTCGAGGCCGAACTTCATCCCGAGCCGCTCGAGGCTCAGGAGGAACGCCAGGGGGTCGCCGCTCACGGCCGTGGCGGATCAGGCTCCGGAGACGTCGGCGGTCGCGGGACGCGGGGAGGCGGCCGTCGCCGGCGCCGCCGGACGCGCCACGCCGAGTTGCAGGATGCGGATGATGACGTCCTTCAGCTCCCGCCGATCCACGACCATATCGAGCATGCCGTGCTCGAGGAGGAACTCGCTCCGCTGGAAGCCCTCGGGCAGCTTCTGCCGGATCGTCTGCTCGATGACGCGCGGACCGGCGAAGCCGATGAGCGCGCGGGGCTCGGCGATGTTCACGTCGCCCAGCATGGCGAAGCTCGCGGTGACGCCGCCGGTGGTGGGATCGGTCAGCACCGAGATATAGAGCAGCCGGGCGCGGTCGAAGCGTGCGAGCGCGGCGCTGATCTTGGCCATCTGCATGAGCGAGAGCGTGCCCTCCATCATGCGCGCGCCCCCCGAGCACGACACGATCACCAGGGGCAGTCGGTCCCGGAGCGCGCGTTCGATCGCACGCGTGATCTTCTCGCCGACCACCACGCCCATGCTGCCCCCGATGAAGCCGTAGTCCATCGCCGCGACCACCGTCTGGATGCCGCCGATGCGGCCCGTGGCCGTGATGATCGCGTCGCGCAGACCTGTCGACGCGATGCTCGCATCCAGCCGCTGGCGATAGGGTCTCGTGTCGGCGAACTGCAGCGGATCGGTCGACACCAGATCTGGATCGTGCTCCGTCCAGTCGCCGTCGAAAAGACTGCGCAGCCGTTCGCCGGCGCCCAGACGGAAGTGATGGCTGCACTTGGGGCAGACGCTCAGGCTCTCGGCCAGGTCCTTGTTGTAGATGATCTGCCCGCAGGAGGGGCACTTCACCCACAGCCCCTCGGGAACGCGGCTCTGCTTGTCGGGCGGCTCAATCGGCTTACGAACCTTCTTGAACCAGGCCATCGGGGCAGGGTAGCACAATTGCCGATTGCCGATTGCGGAGTGCCGATTGAATTGGTTGGTTGGGGGATTGGGGGATTGGTGATTGGGGGATTGTGCGATTGTGCGATTGGCGATTGACCTGGGAGTGGCGGATTGTGCGATTGCCAATTCGGTCGAGCGTGCTGGTGGAGTGATTTGGCGGCTTACAGAGTGGCCTGGTCTTTGCGAGCCGGGTCTGGCATGCAGGCCAAGGCCCGAGCCCTCCAGGCGCGTACGCATCTCTTTTTCGTGCGGACGATCCGGTTCTGCCAGTCGTTGCCCGACACGCCGGCGACGTCTCGCATCTCGGGCCAGCTCGTCGACGCTGCCGGGGCGGCCGACAGCAACTACCGCGCCGCGTGCCGGGGCCGTTCCACCCGGGAATTCATCGCCAAGATCGGTGTGGCGGCGGAGGAAGCCGACGAGTGCATCGGCTGGCTGCAGGCGCTCCTGGCGGCACGCATCGGCGACGCCGAGGAGACCAGCGCGCTGCTGCAGGAGGCGAACGAGCTGACCGCGATCTTTGCGGCGTCAGAAAAGACAGCCAGGCGTAATCAGACCGTCAGGGACGCGCAGGAACGGTCGTCGCGGCGCCGGAACCGAACCTGAGCCTCAGGCTACTCTCAATCGCCAATCGCCAATCGCCAATCGCCAATCGCCAATCGCCAATCGCCAATCAACCAATCACCAATCAACCAATCGCCAATTCAATCGGCAATCCGCAATCGGCAATCGACAATATCAGGCCCTTGGAACGTAATACCTCGTCCCCCGGCCCATGGCGCGAATCTGCCGGTCGAGATCGGCCACGATCTGGTCCCCCCAGGCGTGGTCGAGCTGCGATGTCTCGACGACGAGCAGGGGCGTGGCAGTGTAGTGGAAGAAAAAGTGGTTGTAGGCCTCGTTCAGCTCCTTCACGTAGCCCTCGTCGAGCACCGGGAGATCCGGGTTCGCTCTCGTCCGCTCCCGGAGTCGCTTCCGGAGGACGTCCGTCGGCGCCTGCAGGTAGATCACGAGGTCCGGCGCCGGCAGATCCGGTGCCAGCAGCTCGTACAGGCGCTGGTAGATGAACAGCTCGTTGTCGTCCAGGTTCAGGTAGGCGTAGATCTTGTCGCGCTCGAACAGGTAGTCGGCGATCGTGAGCTGGCTGAAGAGGTCCGACTGCCGGAGCGCCACCTGCTGGCGGTGACGCGCGAGCGTGAAGAACAGCTGCGTCTGGAACGCGGCGCCCGGGCGGCTCGCGTAGAAGTCGCTCAGAAACGGATTCTCGGTCTCGTCGAGGACGACGGTGGCATCCAGCCGTGCGCCGAGGCGATCCGCCAGCTGCGACGTGCCGACTCCCGCGGGCCCTTCGATGGCGATGTAGCGGAAGTCCACGGCTGCGGCGGAGTATAGCCAATGGACTCCGACGATTGCGATAGCATTGTGCCCGTGAGAATCGCCCGGATGGAGCTGCGGCTCCTCCGACTGCCTCTCGTCCGCTTCTTCGAAACGAGCTTCGATCGGGTGCACGAGCGCGCGTTCGTGCTGGTTCGCCTCGAGCAGGACGGCTTCGAAGGGCTGGGCGAGTGCGTGGCGGACAGCCATCCCTACTACAGCGCCGAAACGAATCAGACGGCCTGGCACATCATCGAGCGGTTCATCGGGCCGCGCGTCCTCGGGCGCGAGTTCGCTCATCCCGGCGAGGTGTTCGACGCGCTCGTGGCGATCCGCGGCCACAATATGGCCAAAGCGGCGGTGGAGATGGCGGCCTGGGACCTCTGGGCCCGACGGGCGGGCCGCCCGCTCGCGCGCGAGCTCGGCGGGACCGGTACGCGCATCGTCTCGGGCGTCTCCATCGGGATTCAGGACTCCCTCGAGGCGCTGCTGGATCTGGTCGCCCTCGAACTGGCTGCCGGATACCGGCGGATCAAGATCAAGATCAAGCCCGGCTGGGACATCGAGCCCGTCGCCCGCATCCGCGAGCGGTTCGGCGCCGTCCCGCTGATGGTGGATGCCAACGCGGCCTACACCTCCGCTGACGCGGACCACCTCGCGCAGCTCGATGCGTTCGACCTGCTGATGATCGAGCAGCCGCTGGCGTACGACGATCTTCGCGATCACGCGGCTCTCCAGCGGCGCCTCCGGACGCCAATCTGCCTCGACGAGTCGATCCACTCGGTGCGCGACGCGGAAGACGCGATCGATCTCGGCGCCTGCCGCATCATCAACATCAAGCCGGGGCGCCTCGGGGGGCACGAGCCCTCGCGGCGCGTCCACGACCTGGCCTGCCGCCGCGGGATCCCGGTGTGGCACGGGGGCATGCTCGAGAGCGGCATCGGGCGCGCCCACAACCTCCATCTGTCCACGCTTCCCAACTTCAGGCTGCCCGGTGACGTGGCCGCAAGCCGGCGCTACTACTCGCCGGATCTGATCGATCCGGCGATCGACGTCGGACCCGACGGCACTATCGGCGTGCCCGAGGGTGCCGGGATCGGCGTCCGGGTGGTCCCCGAGCGCGTCGAGCGCGCGACCGAGGCACGCCTGGAGCTGCGCGAGAGGTGACATCGAGATGAGCTCAGGACGTTTCCTGATCCCGGCCCGGCGGTGTGCACGTGCCGCCGCGGTGCTGGTCGTCGCGGCAGCAGGGTGCGCCACGCCCCCGCCTCCGGCCCCCCCGGCCGTGCCGTACGAGCAGAAGGTCGCGTGGATCCTGCAGCTCGAAGATCAGCGCCTGCTCGAGCTGAAACCGCCAGCACCCCCGCCGGTCGAGACCCCGCCTCCCCGCGGTCGTCGTCGTGCCCCCGCGACCACGCCGCCGCCCTCATCGTCGCCGGACCTCAGCGTGCTGGTACGAGACCCCGATCCGCGCGTGCGCCGTCGCGCGGCGCTCGCCATCGGGCGAGTGAAGCTGGACGAGGGCGTCAAGCCCCTCCTGGCGACACTGGCCGATTCGGACGCGGAGGTGCGCGCGATGGCGTGCTTCGCCCTGGGGCTGATAGGGGCAGGCACGGCCGAGGCGGAACTGGCGCCGCTGCTGGCGGACTCCGAGCCGCTCGTTCGAGGGCGGGCGGCCGAGGCGCTCGGCTCGATTGGCGCGCGCGGAGCGGCCGACGCAATTGGGCGGCTGGTGGCCGAGTATTCGCGGTCTCCGGCGGTCGCCGCGATCGCACCGGACGATGACGCGTGGCCGGCCGCGGGAGAAGCGGAAGCGTTCAAGCTCGGACTGTTCGCGCTCGTGCGGCTGCGCGCATACGAGGCGCTGGCCGCCGCCGTGCTGAACGGCAACGAGGTCATCACCAGCTGGTGGCCGGTTGCGTACGCGCTCCAACGCGTCGAGGATCCCCGCGCCGCGCCCGCGCTGCTGTACCTCCTCGGGACGCCGGGCCGGTACACGCGTGGCTTCGCCGCTCGCGGTCTGGGCGCCTACAAGCACGGGCCGGCGGTGAAGCCGCTGCTCGCCCTGCTCGATCCCGCGGCGGGAAGCGGCCTCGAGCTGACGGTCGCGGCCGTGCGCGCGCTTGCGCAGATCGGCGCACCCGATGCAGTCGAGCCGCTGATGCGGCTCGCGGCCGGACGCGGAACGCAGCCGATGGTGCGGCTGGAGGCTGTCATCGCGCTCGGCGACCTCGGCAATCCGCGGGCCCTTCCCGTGCTGCAGGATCTGCTGACCGACGAATGGCCGGCGCTGCGGGCAGCGGCGCTCAGCTCGGCTGCATCGGTCGACGAGGAGGCCTTCGGGCTCGTGCTGTCCGGGATGGAGCCCGACCGTCACTGGCGCGTCAGGGCCGCGCTGGCGACCGCGCTCGGCAATCTCCCCGCCGAGTCGGTCCTCGATCGGCTCCGGTTCATGCTGGCCGATGACGACAAACGCGTCATCCCGCCGGTGCTGTCGTCACTCACCCGGTTGAAGGCGCCCGAAGCGGCCAAGGTGCTCGCTGAACGGCTGGAGGATCCCGACTTCGGAGTGCGCGCCGCCGCGGCACGCGAGCTCGGGCGGCTGAAACCGCCGGGGGGCGCCGAGCTGCTGCGGAAGGCCTACGAGATCGCTCGACCCGACTCCGCGTACGCGGCGAGGACGGCCGCGCTCGAGGCGCTCGTGGAGTACGGCGCCGGCGACGCGCTCGACACCGTGCGTCTGGCGCTCGAGGACAAGGACTGGGCGGTACGCGTGCGGGCGGCCGAGCTGATGCGCAAGCTGGAGCCTGCGACCGAGGTCGCTCCCTTGATCAGGCCGGCGCCGGCGGGCGGCGGGCCGGCGGCGCGGTACGACGATCCGCAGCTGATCGCGCCGGAGTACTCCCCGCATGTCTTCATCGAGACCGCGCACGGGACCATCGAGTTCCAGCTCGCGGTGCTGGATGCGCCGCAGACGGCGTGGAACTTCGTGGCGCTCGCGCGGAAGGGCTTCTTCAACGGGCTCGAAGTGCACCGCGTGGTGCCGAACTTCGTGGTGCAGGACGGCGATCCGCGGGGAGACGGTTCCGGCGGCCCCGGCTATACGATCCGCGACGAGCTCAACGAGCGGCCATTCGTGCGCGGCACCGTGGGCATGGCGCTCGCCTGGCCCGACAGCGGCGGCAGCCAGTTTTTCATCATGCACTCGCCGGCGCCGCACCTCGATGCGCGCTACACGGCGTTCGGCCACGTGGTGAACGGGATGGAGGTGGTCGACCGGATCCGGCAGGGGGACGTGATCCAGCGGGTCCGCGTGTGGGACGGGCGCGCGTGGCAGTAGGGAGTGGCGCGCCGCTGTACAGCAAAAAGGGGGCGACGGCCGCCCCCTTTTCTGACGGGTGAGGTGGCTTACCGCTTCTTGCCACCCTTCTTCTTCCCGCCCTTGGCCGTCTTCTTCGCCATTACGCTAATCCCCCCCTTCGCTCGAAGGCTCGTGGTTTGCGAGGAGCTCTCACCGCGTTGCGGCGCCGCGACCGCCTGGCCGCCGACCCGCGCCGTCGGTGCTCATCGCCTCGTTGCGTAACTCCCGCGTGCGGGAGATCGGCATCACAAAAAACAGGGGGTGTCCGCTGGCGACACCCCCGGACCGGTAGGCGGCGTGGCCTAGCGCTTCTTCCCGCCCTTTTTCTTGCCGCCCTTCGCAGTCTTCTTCGCCATTATTCCTCCTTGGAATGTGGCAGCCCAGCTTGTTTACCGGTTCCCGAGGGTTACAACAGGTGGGCTGAGCGGTCCACCCTCATACAAGATGTAGATTATGGATGAGAAAAATGAAGTGTCAAGCACAAAGTGGCTGAAATGTCAAAAAACTGCATCGCCCTTCTTGTCGGATCGATGTCGATGAAGCTGTAGTGTGCTCCGCGCGCGCTCGATTCCAGCCTTCGCGCGATCAGTTGCTGCGCGACGTCGCCGGTTCAGGTCGCACGGCCGCCGACGCGCACGCGACATCGGCGCCCTGCCCGATCCGTGTTCAGCCGTGCGCGGCCGCAGTGTTCGTGTTCCGTCGCCGTTCGCGCTACTGCTGCAGCCGCGCCAGCGCCCGCGCGGCCGCCTGGCGCGTCTCCGCGGCGACGCCGAACACCGTGGACGCGGCCCGATACCACTCGATGGCGGCGTCGCGATGGCCGGCACGCTCGTGCAGCCGCGCCCCGTGAAGGTAGACGTTCGCGAGGATCGGCGCGGGACAGGCGTCGGCATCCCGCGTGGCGAGCTCGAACTGCTCGAGCGCGGCTCCGTCGTTGTGTCCGGCCTGGAGTGCCAGCCCGTAGCGATACCGGGCCACGGGCTCGCGCGGATTGAGCGCGACAGCGCGGGTGAGCGCGGCTTCCGCAGCGGCGCCCTCGTCGTGCTCCAGCAGCCGGAGCCCCTCGATCGAGAGGCGGTACGCTTCCGCGTGGCCGGGATCGGGTGTCCGGCGGGTGCCGCGGCGTGCGCGTGCGGCAACGCGATTCACATCCGGAACCGGGGCGGTTGCCGTGGCGAGCGCGTACGCCTCCAGGGCCGCTGCCCTGTGTCCGAGCCGGTCCTGCGCCTCGGCCATCCGGAGATAGCCCAGCGCGAGGGCGCCGTGGGGCGCGTCAGGCCTGGCGCGCACGAGGGCAGCGAGCACGTCGAGGGCCCGATCGGTCTCGTGCACTCGGTCCAGGAGCGCGGCCACGTGGAGTCGCGAGCGGGCCGCCGCCGCCGCCGCGACGTTGACGCGGCGCTCGAGAGCGAGCGCCAGCAGGCGCCGCCAGCTCGCGAGGCTGGCCGTCAGGTCATGGAGGTAGGCGTCCTCGATTTCGGCAATCCGCGCCGGAAACCACGGGTTCCCGGGGTAGCGCTGCTGGAGTCCCCTCAGCAGGCCGAGCGCGCCGGGGACATCGTCCTCGTACCAGAGATAAATCAGGTGGAGCTGGTAATCGGCCTCCCCCTCGAGCAGCCGACCCCGGTCGCGCGCCCGCAGCATCTGCTCGAGTCCTTCGTCGCGATTGCCACCGGGGAGCAGAAGGAGGAACCGCAGGATGCGCGCGGCCAGGGGCGCGACGTCGGCATAGTAGCGATACATGCCGATCCCGAACCACGCGTCCTCGAGGGCCGGGTCCAGCGTGATCGCCTGTTCGAGCGCCTGCTTGATTCGGCGGCCGTCGCGCGCGGCGGCGAGCTTCTCGCCGCGCAGCACCTGCCACTGCACGCGCGCGGCATACGCCCCGCCGAGGTAGAACCAGGCTTCCGCGTTGTCGGGCGCCCGGATGCTCCAGGCCTCGGTGTTGCGAATCGCGCGCTCGACGGCCGTCGCGAACTCCTCGTCGAGCCGCCGGCTGTCGGGGTCCAGCACGATCTGCCACCAGATGGCAGTGGCGGCCAGCACATCGCAGGCTTCCTCCGGCGCGGTTCCGCAGGCCCGCTGCAGCTCCGCTTCGACCTCGTCGAAGCGTGCGTCGAGGATGGCGTCGTAGACGCGGACGAGGGCTTCCTCTCCCTGGAGCCGGCCCTGCCCGGCGGGCTGCGCCGGGCCAGCCCGCCATGCCGAGCCGTTCTGGGCGGGCGCGGACTCGGCCGCCCCCCATGGGAGGGCTGCCGCGACCAGCAGCAGGAAGCCGGCCGGCCGTCTCCAGATCATGTGACGCTGGTTCGGAGCCGCTGCTTCTCGGCGTGCCGCTCGAGCGCCAGCGAGACGAGGCGATCGAGCAGCGCGGGGTAGTCGACTCCAGTGGCGGCCCAGAGCTTCGAGAACATACTGATCGTCGTGAACCCCGGAATCGTGTTGACCTCGTTGACGTAGATGCGTCCCGTCCCCCTGACGACCAGGAAATCAACCCGCGCCATGCCGCAGGCGTCGATCGACTGGAAGGCCGCAATGGAGAGCCGTCGGATCTCCTCGGCCATGCCGGACGGGAGGTCGGCCGGGATCACGACCTGGGAGCCGGTGTCGAGGTACTTGGCCTCGTAATCGTAGAACTCCCGCGACGGGATCACCTCGCCGGGGACGGAGGCCTCCGGCTGGTCGTTGCCGAGCACGGCGCACTCGATCTCGCGCGCGTCCGGTACGGCCGCCTCGACGACGATCTTGCGGTCGAACGCGCCGGCCAGATCAATCGCGTCCCGCAGGCCAGCCAGGTCTTTCGCTTTCGAGATGCCCACGCTCGATCCCAGGTTCGCCGGTTTGACGAACATCGGAAAGCGCAACGCCTGCACCAGCCGCGTCGCAATCTCCTCGCGCCGGCGATCCCACCCGGGCCGGAGGACCACGCGATAGTCGCAGACCGGCAGGCCACGGGCGGTGAACACGACCTTCATCATCTCCTTGTCCATCCCGAGGGCCGAGGCGAGCACGCCCGCACCGACGTACGGCACGTTGGCGAGCTCGAGCAGCCCCTGGACCGTCCCGTCCTCGCCGTACGGGCCGTGCAGAACCGGGAAGATGACATCCAGGCTGACCCCGGTGACGAGCGCCTGGCCGGCGTCGGCGCTGCGCGCCGGCATCCCGCGATCGATGGACAGGATGGTCTCCTCGCTCGGCCGGGCCAGCAGGTGGACCTCCCGCGCGCCACGCGCCAGCCTCGCACCCTCGAGCCGCGCATGCTCGATGACCTCGCCCGCCGACATGGCGGTCGGCGGCCGATCCGCGATGGCCCAGCGGCCGTCCTTGTCGATGCGGATCGGGATGGGCTCGTAGCGGCTGCGATCCAGATTGGCGAACACCGCGGCCGCCGAAGCCAGCGAGACCTCGTGCTCGCCCGAGCGTCCGCCATACAAGACGCCGACGCGAAGACGTTTCATTGGTCACAGAATACCCGGGAAGCAGGAACCCTGAACCAAGAACCCTGAACCTTGAACCCTGAACCCTGAACCCGGAGTGAACGGTATGCTCTGAGCGTGGACGGATTCGACTTTCGCGTGCTGGCCCGGGCGGGTCACGCGCGCCGCGGCGAGATGCGCACGGGCCACGGCGTGGTGCAGACACCCGCGTTCATGCCGGTCGGCACGCAGGGAGCCGTCAAAGCGCTGACGCACCGTCAGCTGCAGGAGATCCAGGCGCAGATCATCCTCGGCAACACCTACCACCTCTACCTGCGGCCAGGCACCGGAGTGATCGCGAGGAGCGGCGGCCTGCATCGCTTCATGGGCTGGCCGGGGCCGATCCTCACCGACAGCGGCGGCTACCAGATCTTCAGCCTCGCCGATCGCCGCCGGATCACCGAGCAGGGCGCCGAATTCCGATCGCACCTCGACGGCGCGCCACACCTGTTGACCCCCGAAAGTGCCGTGGACATCCAGGCGCAGCTCGGTTCCGACATCGCCATGGTCCTCGATGAGTGTGTGGCCACCGCGTCTGCGCCAGAGGTCGTCCGCGAGGCGATGCTTCGAAGCGTGCGGTGGGCTGCGCGGGCGCGGGAGCGGCATCTCCGCCTCCGCCACGGCGAAGCCGGCAACGTCGTGATCACCAACCAGGCTCAGGCGCAGTTCGGCATCGTCCAGGGGGGGACGGACCCGCCCCTCCGGACGGAGAGCGCCGAGGCGACGATCGAGATTGGCTTCGAGGCCTACGCGATCGGCGGCCTCAGCGTGGGCGAGCCCCCGGACCTCATGTACGACATCGTTGGACACACCGCGCCCCGGCTGCCGGACGACCGGCCCCGTTATCTGATGGGCACGGGGATGCCGGACGACCTTTTCGAAGCCGTTGCCCGCGGCGTGGATCTGTTCGACTGCGTGCTGCCCACGCGCAACGCGAGGAACGGGCAGCTCATCACGAGGCATGGACCGATCTCGATCAAGACCGCCCGCTATGCCGACGACCCGGCCCCGCCGGATCCGGACTGCGGCTGCTACACGTGCCGGCACTTCTCGAGGGCCTATCTGCGCCATCTCTACGTGAGCGGCGAGATGACCGCCGCCACCCTCAACTCGTTGCACAACCTCTACTTTTACCTTGACACCATGCGGGCAATCAGGGACGCTATTATGTTCAACACGTTTGAAAAGCTCCGCCAGGAGTTCCGCCGGACCTTCTCCCGCAAGCCTCAGCTCTGAATGGCGTTTCTGACCGATCGTCTCGTCCTCGCGATGGCCAGCCCGGGGCAGCCTGCCGCCTGGGTGCAATTCGTGCCGTTCGCGATCATTCTGGGTATCTTCTATTTCCTGATTCTGCTGCCCATGAAGCGGCGTCAGAAGAAGATCCAGGACTTCCAGGCCGGCCTGAAGGTCGGCGACAAGGTCGTCACCACGGGCGGCATCTACGGGCAGGTCACGCGTCTGGGCGACAAATCCATTCAGGTGCAGATCGCCAACAACGTCCGCGTCGAAATGGCCCGCCAGGCCATTGGCGGCTACCAGGGGCAGGACCCCGTCGTGCCCGATTCCAGCACCACCTGAGCCATGAACAAGAACCTTCGGTGGAGAGTCATCACCGTTCTCGTCGTCTTCGTCGTGTTCTTCACGCTGGGCGTCTACCCGATCCTGGCGCAGCGCTACAGCCTCCCCGCCCCCGGCTGGCTGATGGCGAACCAGCTCCGGCTCGGCCTCGATCTGAAGGGGGGCGTGCACCTCGTGATGCGGGTCCATTCCGATGACGCCCTTCGCATCTCGACCGAAGGGACGAGCGAGCAGCTGCGCGAGGCGCTGCGGAACGCCGGCGTGACCGTCGGGGCGATCGCCGAGACCTCGGCCACCTCGTTCAGGGTGGAGGGCGTTCCGCAGGATCGGGACGCCGAGTTCCGCCGCGTGGCCGACGAACAGGCCGCGACGAACTACGAGCGCAGCGCCGGTGCCGGCGGCACGTACGAGTTCACCATGCGTCCCAACATCGAGCGTACGCTTCGTGAGCAGACGATGGAACAGGCGCTCGACACGATCGAACGCCGGGTGAACGAGCTCGGCGTGTCGGAACCGAACATCGCCCGGCACGGCGAAGGGGACCAGCTCCTCGTGCAGCTGCCCGGCATCACCGAGATCGCGCGCGCGAAGGAGATCATCCGGTCCACCGCGTTCCTCGAGTTGAAGCTGGTCGAGGCCGGACCGGCCGCCACCCGCGAGGCGCTGCTCCAGCCGTACAACGGGCAGGTCCCGGGCGACATGGAAGTCGTCACCGGCGCGGCCGATCCCGGCAGCGGCGACACGGGAACGATGTACTTCCTCGTGCGGAAGGTCGCGGCGGTCACCGGGCGTGATCTGCGCGGCGCCCAGCCGTCGCTCGACGAATACAACAAGCCGGCCGTGAGCTTCTCGCTCAACCCGGAGGGAGCCCGCAAGTTCGGCCAGGTGACCGGCGCGAATATCGGCCGATCGCTGGCCATCATTCTCGACGGCCGCGTGCAGTCGTACCCGCGAATCGACGGCCGCATCACGAGTGAGGGGCGCATCAGCGGCAACTTCACCACTCAGGAGGTCGCCGATCTGTCGCTCATCCTGCGGTCGGGCGCGCTTCCGGCGTCGATGAGCTACCTCGAGGAACGGGTCATCGGCGCCTCGCTCGGGGCCGACTCCGTCCGCGCGGGCGTGCTCGCCTCGCTCGTCGGCCTCACCCTCGTCATTTTCTTCATGCTCTTCTACTACAGGCTCTCGGGCATCAACGCGATCGTCGCGATGGCGTTCAACCTGATCATCCTGCTCGGGATGATGGGGTACTTCGGGGCCGCGATGACGCTGCCGGGCATCGCCGGGTTCATCCTGACGATGGGCATGGGAGTCGACTCCAACGTCCTGATTTTCGAGCGCATCAAGGAGGAGCTGTCCGCCCAGCGCGGTGTGCGCGCGGCCGTCAACGCCGGGTTCGGACGCGTGTTCCTGACGCTGCTCGATACGCACGTCGCGTCGCTCATCGCGGCCGCGTTCCTGTTCCAGTTCGGCACGGGGCCCATCCGCGGGTTCGCGACGACGCTGTCGATCGGCCTCCTGACGAACCTGTTCACCTCGATTTTCGTGTCGCGCACGCTGTTCGAGATCGTGCTCTCGCGCCGGCAGCCGGCCGCGCAGTCGCTGAGCATCTAGGGGCACCATGCAGATCTTCAAGGCTCCCAACTACAACTTCGTCCGCTGGCGGTGGCACGCCATCGTCCTCTCGCTGGTGGTCATCCTCGCGGGCCTCGGCGCGATCTGGTCCAAGGGCGGGCTGAAGCTCGGCGTCGAGTTCGCGGGCGGGACGATCGTGATCGTGCAGTTCGACCAGATGCCGCAGATTCAGCAGGTGCGGTCGGCGCTGGGCGCCATGCCCGGGGGGGAGACGGCTGTCGTCCAGCAGTACGGCGAGGCCGCGCGCCGCGAGGTGATGATTCGCGTGGCCCAGGTCGGCGCGGAGACCGGTGGCGAGCTGAGCAAGACGGCCGACGCCGTGATCGACGCCCTGCGGACGGGCAATCTCGGAAACTTCACGGTGGTCGGCACCGAGATCGTCGGCCCCGTCGTCGGCGATCAGCTGAAACGCCAGGGGACGCTGGCCACGATCCTGGCGCTGGGGGGCATCCTCGTCTACATCGCCCTCCGGTTCCAGCTCAGCTTCGCGGTGGGCGCCGTGGTGGCCACGATCCACGACCTCCTGGTCACGCTCGCCTTCCTCACGTTCTTCGATTACGACATGACGCTGAACGTGATTGCCGCCATCCTCACGATTACCGGGTATTCGGTGAACGACACCATCGTCGTGTTCGATCGCGTGCGCGAAAACCTTCGCGGGATGCGTCGCGACAACCTGGAGCACATCGTCAACGTGGCCGTGAACCAGACCCTCGCCCGGACGGTCATCACGGCGGGGACGACGCTGCTGAGCGTCCTGGCGCTGTTCCTGTTCGGCGGCGAGGTGCTCCGCGGGTTCGCATTCACGATGATGGTCGGGATCATCAGCGGCACGTACTCGACGGTGTTCATTGCCGCGGCCATCGCGATCATGTGGCAGGGCAAGAGGCCCCTCAAGGGCCAGGCGGCGCCCGCCACGTCGCCGGCGGAGCGGCGGTCGGGCCGCCGCGCGCGGGCGTCGTAGGCCCCCGAACGCGTGACGCTGCCGGCTGCCGTCCTGCTGGGCATCCTCCAGGGGCTTACCGAGTTCCTGCCCGTCTCGAGTTCGGCGCACCTCATCCTGGCACGGGCGTTCTTCGGCTGGGAGACCCCACCCGAGTTCGGCCTGGCGTTCGACGTGGCCCTCCACGTCGGGACGCTGGGGGCCATCCTGGCCTTCTTCCGGCGCGAGGTCGCCGGCATGGCGGCGTCGCTGCCGTCGGCGCTGGGCGCCTCCCCCGATCCCCCGGCGCGACTGGCGCAGGCCATTGCCGTGGGCACGATCCCGGTCGTGCTCGTAGGACTCCTCTTCACCGATTTCATCGAGCAGGTGCTGCGGACGCCGGAAGTGGCGGCCGGAGCGCTGGCAATCGGGGCAGCCGCGATGCTGGCCGCCGAGCGGCTGGGGCCCCGGAGCCGGGTCGAGGGGGCGCTGACGTGGCTCGATGCCTTCCTGATCGGGTGCGCGCAGGCCTCGGCGCTCATCCCCGGCGTGTCCCGGTCCGGCGCGACCATTGCCGTGGGGATGTTCCTGGGGTACCGGCGCGACGCGGCGGCCCGCTTTACGTTTCTCCTCGCCATACCCGCGATGCTGGCCGCGGCGGCCAAGGAGGCGATGGAACTGCGCGACATGGGGCTGCCGGGTGACTCGTTACAGATCGTCGGCATCGGCCTCGTGGTCTCGGCCGCGGTCGGCTACGTGACGGTGAAGTACTTCCTCCGGTTCCTGGCGGGGCACCGGCTGGACGTGTTCGCGTACTATCGGTTGCTGCTGGCGGGCTGGACCGTCGGCTGGTTGATCACCCGATGAGGCGAGGCCGTCTCCCCGCCTCGTGCTGACGTCATGTTCCAGTGGATCCGTCGCAGCTTCATCGCGGGCTTCTTCGTCACCGTCCCGCTGGTGATCAGCGTGGCGGCGTTCGTCTGGATTTTCACGCTGATCGACGGCCTCGTCGGCCCGTTCTATGCCTCGTGGCTCGAACGCGACGTCCCGGGTCTGAGATTCCTCAAGGACGTGCCCGGCCTCGGGATCCTGACCACCGCGCTCCTGGTGCTGCTGGTGGGCGCCGTGACCACCAACGTGTTCGGGAAGCGCCTCCTGCAGCGCGCCGAGAGCTACCTCCTGCGGGTGCCGGTATTCAGGACGATCTACGCACCCGTGAAGCAGCTGGTGGTCGCCTTCTCGCCCGACAACGAGTACGGGTTCAAGCGGGTGGTGATGATCGAGGATCCGACCCGCGGGTACGTGCTCGGGTTCCTCACGAAGGAGTTCACGGTGGATCGCGGGCAGGGGATCGAGTCGCTGATTGCCGTCTACGTGCCGACCAACCATCTCTATCTCGGAGACGTCGTCATCTGTCCGCGCGAGAAGGTGGCCTATCCGGATATCACCGTCGAGCAGGGCATCCGCGTGTTTCTCACCGGGGGCATGGCGCTGGCGAGCCGGGTGAGGGCCCGACGGGGCGACGACCGCGTGGGGGACTTCCGCGTCTGACCCTCTCCCCCGGCCTGGATCAGCCGACGCGAATGCGGCTTTCTTTTATGGTACGATTCGAGGCTTTTGTGCAGCCGCGCGCGGCTGCCTGTCGTCGCGTACGCGGACCGGCGGCGCCTGCGATGCCGAATCGCGGCGCCCGGGTGTCAGGAGTCGGCGCGACAGCCGCGGGATGAGAAGAGGAGAGCATGTTGGACACGTTCTGTAGACGGTTCGCCGGGATGGCTGCGCTTTGCGGGCTGCTGTGGCTGGCCGCGCCGGCAGTGCCGCTGCTGGCGCTCCAGCCGGCGCAGGAGCCCGCTCCCGCCGCGGCGCCGCGCCATGCCGGCGGCGAGGCGAACCTCGTCCTGCCGGATCTCGGCGTGGTGGAGTTCCAGGGCATCAACGGGCGCACGTTGCTGATGGCCGGACTCCTCGTCTGCGTCCTCGGCCTCGCCTTCGGCATGGTGATCTTCACCCAGCTCCGGAACCTGCCCGTCCACCGCTCGATGCGCGAGATCTCGGAGCTCATCTACGAGACGTGCAAGACCTATCTGATCACGCAGGGCAAGTTCATCCTGATTCTCGAGCTGTTCATCGGCGTGATCATGGTCTTCTACTTCGGGGTCCTGCAGCACTTCGACGCGGTGAAGGTCGCCATCATCGTGCTCTTCAGCCTCATCGGCATCGCCGGCAGCTACGGCGTCGCCTGGTTCGGCATCCGCGTGAACACGTTCGCCAATTCCCGGGCCGCGTTCGCGGGGCTGAAGGGGCAGCCCTATCCGATCTACGCCATCCCGCTGCGCGCCGGCATGAGCATCGGCATGCTGCTCATCAGCGTCGAGCTGTTCCTGATGCTCTGCATCCTGCTCTTCATCCCGGGCGACTACGCGGGCGCGTGCTTCATCGGCTTCGCGATCGGCGAATCCCTCGGCGCGGCGGCGCTCCGCATCGCCGGGGGCATCTTCACGAAAATCGCCGACATCGGCTCGGATCTGATGAAGATCGTCTTCAACATCAAGGAGGACGATGCGAGGAACCCGGGCGTGATAGCGGACTGCACGGGCGACAACGCCGGCGACTCCGTGGGCCCGAGCGCCGACGGCTTCGAAACGTACGGCGTCACGGGCGTCGCGCTCATCTCGTTCATTCTCGTGGGGGTGACCGACTCCATCGTGCAGGTCCAGCTGCTCGTCTGGATCTTCGTGATGCGCGTCATGATGATCATCGCGAGCGGCCTGTCCTACCTGCTGAACGAGGCCTGGTCGAAGGCGAGCTTCGGCACGGCCGCGCGGATGAACTTCGAGACCCCGCTGACGCGACTGGTCTGGCTCACCTCGTTCGTGTCGGTCGCCCTGACCTATGCCGTTTCCTACTGGCTGATTCCCGACCTCGGAGGAGATCCGGACCTCTGGTGGCAGCTCTCGACGGTCATCACCTGCGGCACCCTGGCGGGAGCGATCATCCCGGAGCTCGTCAAGATCTTCACCTCGACCGAGTCGAGCCACGTGCGGGAGGTCGTCACCTCCTCGCGCGAAGGAGGTGCCTCCCTGAACATCCTGTCCGGGTTCGTGGCCGGCAATTTCAGCGCCTACTGGCTCGGGGTGGGCATCCTGTCGCTGATGGCCATCGCGTACGGGGTGAGCACGCAAGGACTGGGCGAGCTGATGATCGCGCCGGCGGTCTTCGCGTTCGGCCTCGTCGCGTTCGGCTTTCTCGGGATGGGGCCGGTCACGATTGCCGTGGACTCTTACGGCCCGGTCACCGACAACGCACAGTCGGTCTTCGAGCTGTCCGTGATCGAGTCGATCCCCGGCATCAGGGAGGAGCTCCGGCGGGACTACGGCTTCGACGTGAACTTCGAGCGCGCCAAGCACCTCCTCGAGGAGAACGATGGGGCCGGCAACACGTTCAAGGCGACCGCCAAGCCAGTGCTCATCGGCACGGCCGTGGTAGGCGCCACGACTATGATTTTCTCGATCATCGTGGTGCTGACGGAGCGGCTGCAGCCCGAGTATCTGCAATACCTCTCGATCCTCCACCCGCCGTTCCTGCTCGGACTGATTGCCGGGGGCTGCATGATTTATTGGTTCACCGGCGCGTCGACCCAGGCGGTCACGACGGGGGCCTACCGCGCGGTCGAGTTCATCAAGGCCAACATCCGGCTCGACGGGGTGGAGAGGGCCTCGGTCACCGACAGCAAGCGCGTCGTCGAGATCTGCACGCAGTACGCCCAGAAAGGCATGTTCAACATCTTTCTCGCCGTCTTCTTCGGCACGCTGGGCTTCGCGTTCCTGGAGCCGTACTTCTTCATCGGCTACCTGGTGTCGATTGCGCTGTTCGGCCTGTTCCAGGCCATCTTCATGGCGAATGCCGGGGGGGCCTGGGACAACGCGAAGAAAATCGTCGAGGTGGAGCTGAAAGAGAAGGGCACGCCCCTCCACGCGGCGACGGTCGTCGGGGATACGGTCGGGGACCCGTTCAAGGACACCTCGTCGGTGGCCATGAACCCCGTCATCAAGTTCACGACCCTCTTCGGGTTGCTCGCCGTCGAGCTCGGCGTGCAGCTGGCCGGCCAGTATGGCCTCCGCCTGAGTCTCGTCCTGGCGGCAGCGTTCCTCGCCGGCTCGGCGGTGTTCGTCTGGCGGTCGTTCTACGGCATGCGCATCGGGGCCGTCCGCGCGTGAGAGATGCCCCCCACGACCCGAGCCATCCGCGCGTTTCCGGTGTCTAACGGGTTGTGCGGAAGACGTGTCGCTGGCCCGGCCGCGGTCGCCGGCGCGAGCCAGGTCCGGGCGTCGGCGGCGGGATGGCCAGATTCGTGGTTGAGGCGTCAGAGTTCGGGGCAACGCCTGAGCCCGGAGCTGAAGCGAGCGGTGGATTGCAGCCTCCAGCCCCACGCCCGGAGCTTCGCGTCCGGAGCCGGTCCGGAGCCGGCCCGGGCTCCAGACCCGGGCCGGCAGGGTGCCGCGGGCCTCGGGTCCAGCGCCGGTTACAGATGGGAGGTGGCGCGTTGACACTGGTTTTTCCGTCTGACTATAATTCGCGCTCTTGCGCCGCTTTGAAGCCTCAGGAGGGTTGAGCCGTGCCGCGTGACATGTTCGGCGATGTCGTCGATCCGACCGTCCGCGTTGGATCCCAGGCGTGGTACACGGTCCCACTGTCGATCATCGCGCACGTGATCCTGTTCGGCGCGGTGATCATCATCCCGCTGATGGCGACCGACGTGCTGCCGACGCCGCCCACGATGATGGCTTTCGTGGGCACGCCGCCGGCGCCCCCGCCGCCGCCACCCCCGCCGCCCGCCCCGGCTGCCGCTCCCAAGCCGGTCCCGGTACAGAACCCCAACGCCGCACCCATCGAAGCTCCCAAGGAGATCATTCCGGAGGCGCCGGCGCCGTCCGTGGGCGTCTCGGAGGGGGTGCCGGGGGGCGTCGAAGGCGGCGTCCCCGGTGGCGTCATGGGCGGAGTCGTGGGCGGCCTTCCGGAGGCGCCGCCGCCGCCCCCTCCGCCGCCGCAGGCGCCGGTTCGCGTGGGCGGCGCGATCAAGCCTCCGACCAAGGTCAAGGACGTGCGGCCGACCTACCCGCCCATCGCGCAGTCCGCGCGCGTCCAGGGCGTCGTGATCATCGAGGCCACCATCGGCGCCAACGGCCGCGTGACCGACGCCAAGGTCCTCCGGTCCATTCCGCTGCTTGACCAGGCGGCGCTCGACGCGGTCAAGCAGTGGGTGTTCACGCCGACGCTGCTCAATGGCGTGCCGGTGCCCGTCATCATGACCGTCACCGTCAACTTCACGCTGCAGTAGCGGCCGCGCGATCGACAGAGCGTTCGACAACCGATAGCAACCGATGTTTCGAGCTATTTCAGTATCGGAGGATGCGGCATGGATCTGATGCACATGTGGGACCAGATGGGATGGGTGGCGAAGGCAATCGGCGTCATCCTCATCATCATGTCGATGATTTCGTTCGGCGTCGCCATTGAACGGATTTATACCTTCGCGCAGGCGCGCAAGCAGTCGAAGCTCTACGCGCCGCAGGTCGCCAAGCACCTGAAGGAGGGCCGGCTCAAGGACGCGATCGCCATCTCCTCCTCCAAGAACTACCGGTACAGCCACCTCGCCAAGGTGGTCCTCGCCGGGCTGCAGGAATACCAGTTCCAGCAGGAGAGCGGCGCGAACCTGAGCCGCGAAGACCTGGTCGATACGGTCCGCCGCGCTATCCAGCGCGCGTCGGCGCTGACGGCTAACGACCTGAAGAAGGGCGTCGCCTCGCTGGCGACGATTGGCGCGACCGCGCCGTTCGTCGGCCTGCTCGGCACGGTCGTCGGCATCATCACGGCGTTCCAGGGCATCGCGTCCCAGGGCTCCGGCGGCCTCGGCGCCGTCTCCGCCGGCATCTCCGAGGCGCTCGTCGAGACGGCGCTCGGGCTCGTCGTCGCCATCCCGGCCGTCTGGTTCTACAACTATCTGACGGGCCGCATCGAGTACTTCAACGTCGAGATGGACAACTCGTCCTCCGAGCTGGTCGACTACTTCATCAAGAAAACCGCGTAGGCGCAGTCGGGGCGCCGTGGCCCGCCCGCGTGGCGGGCTTCCGGGCGGCCCTCAGGAGTCATTCCCATGGCAATGGATGTTGGGGGCGCAAAAGGCGGCGTCAAGTCGGACATCAACGTCACGCCGCTCGTCGACGTCATGCTGGTGCTGCTCATCATCATGATGCTGGTCGCGCCGATGCTGCAGAAGGGCGTCCCCGTCAATCTCCCGCTCGCCGACAACACGGTCGACAAGCCGGAAACCCAGGAACAGACCGTCGTGGCGGTCGATCGCCGGGACCAGTTCTACGTCAACAGCGTGATGGTCGAGCGGCGCGAGCTCGCCGATCGCGTCAAGACCGCCCTGGAGGACCGCAAGGAGCGTATCGTCCTCATCAAGGGGGACGCCGAGGCCTCCTACAGCGCGATCATGAACGCGATGGACGATCTGCGCAAGGCGGGCATCGAGGACATCGGTCTCATCACCGATCCGAAGACGCCGCGGACGAACGAACAGGCGGGAGGCAAGTAGGCCATGGCCCACGCGCACAAGCACTTCGGCGCGGAGAAGGTCGTCACGGGGGAGATGCCCCATGCCAGTTCGGACATGAACGTGACGCCCCTCATCGACGTCCTGCTGGTCCTCCTGATCATCTTCATGGCCGCCCTGCCGCTCACGCAGAAGGGTGTCGACATCAACCTGCCGCTCGAGACGCAGAAGCCGACGACGCCCGTCGACACGAGCCAGCAGATCGTGCTCGAGTACGGCGCCGACCGCAGCATCGCCGTCAACAAGACTCTCATGTCCCTGCAGGATCTGCCGTCGCGCCTGCGCGACATCTTCGAGGCGCGTCGCGACAAGACGATGTTCATCGTGGGCGATCCGTCGCTGCGCTACGGTGAGATCATCACGGTCATCGACGCCGCGAAGGGCGCGGGCGTCGAGAAGGTGGGGATCGTCACTGAAGGGATGCGTCGCGGGGAATGACGCTGCGCGGATCGGAAGCGGGAAGCCCCGCTGGGGAACACAAAGGGCGGCATCGCGAGATGCCGCCCTTTCATTTTCGGGGTCGCCCCCTTTTCCTTCAGGGGCTCTTCTTTGCCCCGTGCCTCGCCGCCGCTAGCGGCTGCCCGTCCCCTGCCCCGTCGCCTTCTTCCGATTCAGCTCCATCGCCTTGTCGCGCAGCTGGTCGGCTTCCTTGATGAGGGCCGCCTGCCGGTCGCGGTCCGTTTCGAGACGGGCCTGGTGCCGCAGGAGGATGTTCTTGTAGATCAACGCGTCGGTGTAGTCCGGATTCAGCGACAGGGCCTTGTCCTCCGCCTCGATGGCCTTCTGAATGTACTCCTTCGCCTGCGCCGGGGGCAGCCGGTGATCCTTACGGACCTTCTCCTCGTAGTACGTCGCGACGAGGTGGAAGCCCTGCGGATTGTCGGGAGTCAGGTTGGCGGCCTGCTGCAGCGGCTCCATCGTCCTCTCGAAATCACCCTGGCTGTTATAGAACTGCGAGAGCGTCGTGTAGACCGTCGGATCGTTCGGCTTGACCTCCTTGGCCTTCAGCAGCGCCTGCTCGGCCTCCTCGTATCGGCCCGCGTCCTGGTAAATCTTGGAGAGGGCGAAGTAGTTGGTCGGCTCGTTCGGCGAGGCGGCGATCAGCCGCTTGACGATGGGCTCCTGCTGGGAGGGGTCGTTCAGCTTGTCGGGACCGTAGGCTGCCACGAGGTACTCCATGGCGCGCTGCCGCATCAGGGGGTCGGTATCGGACTCCGCCGATTTCTGGTAATTCTGGATGGCCTTCTCGATGAAGGCCTGGTTCTCGGGATCGTCAGGGCGCCCCGGCTTGTACAGGTTGTCGTAGCTGTTTCCGAGGAAGAAGTGCACCCCGGGCAGCGTCGGGTCGTTGGCGGCTGCCACCTCGTAGCGCTCGGCGGCCTGCCGCCAGTCCTGGGCGCGGTACAGGTCGTTGGCTTCCAGGTAAGCTTTCCTCGCCCGCAGGCTGCTGAAGGAGTATTTGCCGCAGCCGGCCGCCCCGACCGCCAGCCCCACGATCACCGCCGCCGCCGATACTGCTGTGAATCGCTTCATGCGTCCCTCGAACGCCACGACCTGCCCGAAGCGGCCCGCCCGCGGCGCGTCTCGACGTGGGTATTAGAATGGATCCAGGCGCGTTTTCCTGTGACGATCCGGGCTGTGCACCGGCACCAGCGGGAGGATTGCCGCAGCGAAACCGGGCCAGTATAGTGAACCGAAAAACGCCCAGTCAACCGCCTCCAGACGCCCCGGATACCGCACAAGGGGACGGGCCGGGGTCGCGATGGCTCCGCGTCCTGAAGGGTTAGACACCGCAGACATGATTCGGTTCGAGGACCTCATCGAGAAGGTCCGGGCGTCCAATCCCGAGGCCGATATCGAACTGCTCAGGCGGGCCTACGTGTTCTCCGCCTTCGAGCACAAGGGCCAGGTCCGCCATTCCGGCGAGCCGTATCTCGTGCATCCCCTGGAAGTCGCCGATCTGCTGGCGGACATGAAGCTGGACGTCGTGGCCATCGCCGCCGGCCTCCTCCACGACATCGTCGAGGACACGGACACCCCCATCGAGCGGATTCGCGAGCTGTTCGGCGCCGACGTCGCCCACGTCGTGGAGGGCGTCACGAAACTGGGCGCCATCCGATTCTCGTCGAGCGAGGAGCGGCAGGCGGAGAACTTCCGCAAGATGCTGCTGGCGATGGTCGACGACATCCGGGTGATCCTGGTGAAGCTGGCCGATCGGTTGCACAATATGCGCACGCTCCACCATCTGCCCGAGGAGCGCCGGCTGAAGATCGCGCAGGAGACCCGGGACATCTATGCTCCGATCGCCAACCGGCTGGGCATGAGCAAGTTGAAGAACGAGCTGGAGGAGCTGGCGTTCAAATACCTGGAGCCGAAGGCATACGAGTCGCTGCGGGCACGGGTCGAGAGCCGCCGCCGCGTGACGGAAGGGCAGATCGAGGAGCTGAAGAAGACGATCTCGGCCAAGCTCGTGGAATCCCTGGTGCCGGTGATCCACATCGACGGCCGGATCAAGCGGCTGTTCAGCATCCACCAGAAGCTCAAGCGCCAGAAGATCGATCTCGACCAGGTCTACGACCTGGTGGCCCTGCGAATCGTGACGCAGTCGGTGAAGGACTGCTACGCGGCGCTCGGCATCATCCACCAGACGTGGTCGCCCGTGCCGGGACGCATCAAGGACTTCATCGCGATGCCGCGTCCCAACGGCTATCAATCCCTCCACACGTCCGTCGTGAGCGAACGGGGCTTCCCCTTCGAGGTGCAGATCCGCACGGCGGAGATGCACGGGACCGCCGAGGAGGGGATCGCGGCGCACTGGAAGTACAAGGAGGGCCGCATCGGCGCGAACCGCGACGAGCAGTACTTCCTGTGGCTGCGGCAGCTCCTGGAGTGGCAGCAGGAGGTGCGGGACCCGCAGGAGTTCCTGCAGAACCTGAAGATCGATCTCTACCCCGAGGAGGTCTACATCTTCACGCCGAAGGGGGAGGTCAAGGCGCTGCCGCGCGATGCCACACCGGTGGACTTCGCCTACGCGATTCACACCGACGTCGGGCACCAGTGTGTGGGCGCGCGCGTCAATGGCAAGATGGTGCCGCTCCGCACCCGTCTCCGGAACGGCGACATTGTCGAGATCATCACGACGCCGGGGCACAAGCCGAGCCGCGACTGGCTGAACTTCGTCGCGACCTCGCGGGCGCGGAACAAGATCAGGCACTTCATCCAGGCCGAGGAGAAGGTCCGCAGCTACGAGCTCGGGCGCAAGCTGTTCGAGAAGGAGGCGCGGCGGTTCGGCCTGGCCATGAAGACCGTGGGGGAGGGAGAGACGTTCGCGCGCGTCGCGGCGGAGTACGGGATGCAGAAGCCCGAGGAGCTCTACGCCGCGATTGGCTACGGCAAGCTCTCGGCCCGCACCGTGCTCACGAAGCTCGTGCCCCAGGAGCAGCTCAAGGAAGCGGCGCCCGAAACCGGCCTCGTGTCGGTGGTGCGCCGGGTCCTCGGCGCCGGCGACGAGAAGATCAAAGTGCGGGGCATAGACGACCTCATGGTGTTCAGAGCCCGGTGCTGCAACCCGATCCGCGGGGAGAAGATCGTCGGGTACATCACGCGCGGCAAAGGCGTCTCGGTCCACGCCGCGGCCTGCCCGAACGTGATGAACCTCCTCTACGATCCGGATCGGCGCATCGACGTGGAGTGGGACAAGGGGGCCGACAGCGCTCCGTACACGGTGCGGCTGACGATCCAGGTGGAGGACCGCAAGGGGATCCTGGCCGACGTGAGCTCACGGATTGCCGGGATCAACACGAACATCCGCAATGTCGAGGCGAAGGTCGACGACCAGATTGGCCGTATCGACATGACCGTCGAGATCAGCGACGTGAAGCACCTCCAGAAGGTCATCAAGTCGCTCAAGGCGATCGACGGCGTCGTGGACGTGGAACGCGCGACCCGGTAGGGGCCGGCTCGCGAACCGCCCGTAGATCAGGCGGCTTTGACGACCTTGTTCGAGCGCAGGCAGCGCGTGCAGACGCGCAGCCGTCGGACCCCGCCGTTCACGAGCGCACGGACGCGCTGGAGGTTCGGCTCGAACCGCCGGGGCGACACGTTGTGCGCATGGCTGATGTTGCGGCCGACGACCGGCCCCTTCCCGCAGAGTTCACACCGCTTGGCCATGACTGAGCACTCTGACTGCACGCCCCTTTTCGGGCCTGCAAACGTCGAATTATAGCACACGGGTTGCGCAGGGTGCCTGCGGCCGCTCGGGGCTCGTCGGCTCTATCCGGGGATGATGAGACGATCGCGCGGCTCGGCAGGGGTGTCTTCGCGCTCCTCCGTCTGCTTCAGCACGCGGCCGATCAACCTGAGATAGACGGGCGGCTCGTCGGTCGGCAAGGCCTCCGCCGCCTTCCGCGCGGTCGTCTCGATGCACCGGAGGGCGACGGCGGCGTCCCGCTCGAACGCCGGCGGACGGGCGCCGCCGGCCTGCCGCACGAATTCGTCGATGGCTCCGCGAAGCTCGCCGGCCAGCCGCTGGGCCGGCAGGGCGCCAGCCTGGTGCTCGTAGATGATGCCTTTCCGCGCCGTCTCCAGCGTGGCCGCCGTGACGGCCGCCGCCTCCGCCACGTCCTCATCCCGGAGCGGCAGCAGGCTCTCGCCGGCGTGCTTGAGCGTGATGGCCTGGAAGAGCAGGAGGAGGTGGTGCTGGGGTTCGGTGAGCCGCGACCAGAGCGGCAGCAGGAATCCAAGATCGCGGTCCTGCCGCTTCTGCACGACAGCCGGCGGGTGGGCGCGGGACGAGGACAGATATGGACAGCTCTGAGGACAGTCGATCTCGACGAGCCGCTTCGTCCCGCAGCAGACGGGGCAGATGTCACGGCCGAGGGCCGGACAGCCGCGCTTCGCCCGGCGGGTCCGACACAACGGGCACGAAATCGTGGTCATGAGACAGTTCTGTAAGTTCCTGCGTCAGGCTGACTCATTGTACCGGATGGTGGACGCCCCTTTTCAGCAGGTGCGCCGGCTTCTTGAAAAGGGGCGACAACTACGTATAATCGGGCCAATTTCCCCACACATGCAGCATTCGGCGCACCGATCCGCTCGGAACATGACTTGCATTTCCGACCCCAGCAAGGCCGGAGCAAGGCAGCCGGCCTCGGGAGGAGGAGGACCGCACTGTGGACCGTCCGCTCCTGAACGAGCAGACACCGGCGGAGTACTTCAGGGAGCTGGTCGAAGCCGCGCTGCACCGGCAGCACCTTCAGGCTGGCGATCTGACCGAGTACTACCTCGTCAACCTGCTCTGCCAGTACGTGCGGCTGGATGCCCGGCCCGGGACGCCCGATGACGCCGTACCGCTGGCCGTGCAGCTGGCGCGCGCGCTCGACAGCGCGGGTCTCGAGCAGCGCACCCGCCTTCGCAGCCTCGGCGACTTCTCGCTTTTCATGTCGGGCTTCTTCTCCGAGAGCTTCCGGCGCCGCCTGATCGACGTGGACTACTACAAGTCCATGGGCGAGTACGCGTACGGTTCGCTGAGCCGCTCCGAGGACGAGGCGTTCTCGGAAGTGTTTGGCGAGCTCGCGTCCAAATTCGTGGGGTTCATGGACGTGCTGTCGGACATCAGCGAACGCACCGCGCTGGCGACGCCGACCGACGTGCTGCGGCTCTACGAGAAGTGGCTCCGGACCGGCAGCCTTCGCGACGGGCAGCGCCTGCTCGACCGGGGCATCCTCCCCAACCGCTCGATCGGCAAGCGCTTCATCCAGTAGCCCACGGTGTGGCGGTGTGGCCCCGGACAGCCGTGGCCGCACTGCCGCACTCCCGGCTCAACCGACGAGCTTCCACCACTACTCAGTGCGACGGCCTGACCGAACCGATCCAGGGGGGTCTGGCGTCTAAAGGGTCAAATACGCGTTGAGCCAGACGCCACGGAAACGGAGCAGTGGGTGTAAACCTTTGGTCATGAGCCACATCCGGCGTATCGGAGGAGCGGCGCGCGGCGGTTGACCGGGCTGGATCGCGAACGGTTTCCTGGATCCTCCCCACGCAACCCCCCATTCCCCCTTCCGACGCTTCGTCAAGCCTGGCCGAACGCACCCTGGTGCGATGGCCTGCGACGCTGGCAGATCTATTGCATAACGGACCGCGACTTCGAGGGAGGAAGACGCGAAAGGAGCGGAAGTCACATGAGCACGGCGAGCACTCATAAGTCAAAAGCCCCCGGTGGCGAGATGAACCGGGATCGATACGCGGAGCTGAAGCGGATCCTCGAGGAGCGTCGGCGCGAGATTCTCAGCGAGGTGCACGAGAAGATTCGCGACGTGCGGACGGAGGGGGCCAACAGCCCGACGCACGGTGTGCTCGATGCCGCCGAGACGTCCGAGGCCGACATCCAGGACGACATCGAGTTCGCGCTCATCCAGATGAAAGCCGAGACGCTCGCGAAGATTGAAGAGGCGCTGCGCCGGCTGGACGAGGGCACGTTCGGGTACTGCTTCGAGTGCGGCGAGGAAATCTCGGAGCGCCGCCTCCGGGCGCTGCCGTTCGCCCTTCGCTGCAAGGACTGCGAGGAAGCGCGGGAAGTCGCGCAGCAGCGCGAGCGCATGATGTCGCAGCGTCGGGGGGCCGCCTCGCTCTTCCTCGACATGCAGGGCTGAGCGCGAGCGCCTGACGCCAGGCGGCGCCGGTCCGGCGGACCGGTCCGCTTCACCGGGTCGCCGCACACGAGGGCGAAGTGGGCAGTACGTGCTTGCCAACTTCGCCCTTGTTTGCGTACTGTCCAGGCTGGTGAAGGCGCGGAATGCGGACGGCGGACCCTCGCCGACAGGAGTCGTTTGAATGGGCGATCCAGAAGACAGTGTGATCGTGGACGAGTCGTCCGGGGAGCGTCCGCTGACGATTCCGGGCGAGCTGCCCGTGCTGCCGCTGCGCGATACCGTCCTGTTCCCGAACTCGTTCATGCCGCTGGCCGTAGCGCGCGAGGCGTCGGTGCGTCTCATCGACGAAGCCACGTCGGCAGCCCGGATGATTGCCGTCTTCACGCAGCGGGAGGCCTCGGTCGAGGAACCGACTCAGGAGGAGCTCTTCCCCGTCGGCACCGCGACTCATATTCACAAGATGTTCAAGCTGCCCGACGGCAGCCTCCGGCTCATCGTCCAGGGACTGGCCCGCGTGCGGCTGGAGCGGCTGGTCCAGACGCGACCGTACCTGAAGGCCGCCGTGCTGCCGGCGGAGGAGGTCCTGCGCGACGAGGACCATCTCGAAATCGACGCCCTTCAGCGCAATATCAAGAGCAACTTCCAGCAGGTGGTGTCGCTGTCGCCGCTGCTGTCGGATGACCTCCAGGCGCTGGCGGCCAATATCACCGATCCCGGCAAGCTGGCGGACTTCATTGCCTCGAGCCTGACGACCATCGGAACCGCCATCAAACAGGAGGTCCTCGAGACGCTCGACATCCGGGCGCGGATGGACGTGCTCAACCGGCTGCTGATCAAGGAGCTCGAGGTGCTCGAGCTCGGCTCGAAGATCCAGTCACAAGTGCAGTCGGAGGTCGGGAAGAACCAGCGCGAGTACTTCCTGCGCGAGCAGCTCAAGGCCATTCAGAAGGAGCTGGGCGAAGGCGACGAGCAGGCGAAGGAGATCGACGAGCTGCGCGAAAAGATCGATGCCGCCGGGATGCCCGAAGGCGTGCGCAAGGAGGCGCTGCGCGAGCTCGATCGGCTGTCGAAGATGCCGGTGGCCGCGGCCGAATACACGGTCTCGCGCACCTATCTCGACTGGCTGGTCGCCGTGCCGTGGGCCAGGCGGACGGAGGACTCGATCGATCTGCGCCGGACGAAAGAAGTGCTGGACGCCGATCACTCCGGCCTCGACAAGGTCAAGGATCGCGTGCTCGAGTACCTGGCCGTCCGCAAGCTGAACCCGGATGTCAAGGGCCCCATCCTCTGCTTCCTGGGGCCCCCGGGCGTCGGCAAGACGTCGCTGGCGCGGTCGATCGCGAACTCGCTCGGCCGGAAGTTCGTCCGCGTCTCGCTCGGGGGCATGCGCGATGAGGCGGAAATCCGCGGGCACCGGCGCACCTACATCGGGGCGCTGCCGGGCCAGATCATCCAGGGGTTGCGCCGGGCCGAGTCGAAGAACCCGGTGTTCATCCTGGACGAGATCGACAAGCTCGGGTCAGACTTCCGCGGAGATCCCGCCTCGGCGCTGCTCGAGGTCCTCGACCCGGAGCAGAACAATTCGTTCAGGGATCACTACCTGGACGTGCCGTTCGATCTCTCGGAAGTGCTCTTTCTCACGACAGCGAACGTCCTGGATCCCGTCCCGCCGGCGCTGCGCGACCGGATGGAAGTGCTCGAGCTGGCAGGGTACACGGAGGAAGAGAAGCTCAACATCGCGGTCGAGCATCTGATCGGCAAGCAGGTGAAGAATCACGGGCTCACGGCCGAACAGGTCGAGTTCACCGAGCCGGCGATCCGCACGGTGATTCGCGGCTACACGCGCGAGGCGGGCGTGCGCAACCTGGAACGGGAGATCGGCGCGCTCTGCCGGAAGGTGGCCCGGCGCCGGGCGGAAGGGGATGACACCCGCGTCGTGATCACGCCGGATGTCGTTGCCGACATGCTCGGCGCGCCGACATTCCTGGACGAGGAGATCGAAAACCGGACGAAGGATCCCGGCGTGGCGGTCGGGCTGGCCTGGACGCCGGCAGGCGGGGAGGTCCTCTTCGTGGAGGCGTCCCGCATGCAGGGCGGGGGCACCCTGACGCTCACGGGGCACCTGGGCGACGTCATGAAGGAATCGGCGCGCACGGCGCTGTCGTGGTTCCGGGCGAACGCGACGCGCTACGGCGTCGATCCGACCTTCTACAAGGACGCGGAGATCCACCTCCACGTGCCGTCGGGAGCCATCCCGAAGGACGGTCCATCCGCCGGCGTGACGATGGTGACGGCCCTCGCCTCGGAGCTGGCCGGCCGCGCCGTCCGCGGGGACATCGCGATGACGGGGGAAATCACGCTCTCAGGCCGCGTGCTGCCGGTCGGTGGCATCAAGGAGAAGGTCCTCGCGGCGCGGCGTCATGGCATCACCGAAGTGATCCTGCCGAAGCAGAACGAAAAGAACATCAAGGAGGATCTGACCGACGAGCTGCGGCGCGAGCTGAAGATTCACTTCGTGTCGCACATCGAGGAGGTCCTCGCGCTGGCGCTCCTGCCGTCGGCGGCGCAGAGCCACACGGGTCTCCCTGTCGACGAGGAGATCCAGCAGGCGGTGCAATAGGCTGGGGTCAGGTCTTGCATTGACGTACTCACGTCGTGAGT
>DASPFV010000172.1:0-19838 GCA_035620975.1 Vicinamibacterales bacterium | reverse complement strand
AAGGCGCCGTTCGTACGTCATTGCAAGACCTGACCCCAGGCTTCTGGAAGGACGACCTATGGCGTTGGCTGACGCGCTCATTCCGGAGTTCGACCACGAGATGGGGACGACCCGCCGGCTGCTCGACAGGGTCCCGGAGGCGGAGTTCGGCTGGAAGCCGCACGAGAGGTCGATGACGCTCGGGCAGCTTGCCGGACACCTGGCCAGCATCCCCATGTGGTGCAGCGCCACGCTTCGCGACACGTCGGTGGATCTGGCGGCGATGGGGGACGCGGCGCGCCCGAAGCCACCGACGTCCCGGGCGGCGCTGCTGCGCGACTACGACGCGCAGGTCGCGGCGGCCCGCGCGCTGCTCGCCAAGAGCCTCGATCCCGAGCTGCTCGTTCCGTGGACGTTGAGGAGTGGCGACCAGGTCTTCTTCACGATGCCGCGGATCAGCGCGATACGCAGCTTCGTGATGAACCACATGATTCACCACCGCGGCCAGCTGAGCGTGTACCTCCGGCTGAAGGACGTACCGGTGCCGCCCATCTATGGGCCGACCGCGGACGAACAGTAAGGCCCCGGAACGGGGCCCTGACCTTGTGACTCGCGACCTCCGGCTCCTTCTCGCTCTCCTGCTGCCGTTCGTCGTGCTGGCCACGCTCAACTCGGGTGGCTACCGCTTCGGCGCCTCCGACCAGGCCTTCTACGTCCCTGCGGTTCTGGAACGCCTCGATCCGGCCCTCTACCCGCGCGATTCGGGGCTCATCGAGTCCCAGGCGCGCCTGACCTTCGTCGACGAGACGCTCGCACCGCTCGCCGAGACCGGCCTGCCGCTGACGGCCCTCTGCGCCGCGCTGTACATAGTGACGCTCGTCCTGCTGGCCGCGACCGCCTGGCTGATCGCCACCACCCTGTTCGCCAGCCGCTGGACGGCCGTCGCCTTCGTGGCCGCGCTCACACTCCGGCACGCGATTGCGAAGACGGGCACGAACACGCTCGAAGCCTACTTTCATCCGCGCCAGCTCGCCTTCGCGCTGGGTGCGGTCGCGATTGCGTTGTTTCTGCGCGGGCGCTACGCGGCCGCGCTGGTGCCGCTGCTGCCGGCGGCGCTGCTCCACCCTACGACCGCGCTCTGGCTGCTGATCTGGCTTGTGGTGGCAGCGGGTGTCGCCATTCCCCGTACGCGCCTGACAATCGCCGTGCTTGCGGGCGCCGCGCTGCTGGCGGGCCTCTGGTTGGTCACGGCAGGCCCTCTCGGCGGACGGCTGGCCGTCATGGACGCCGAGTGGCTCGCCACGCTCACGACGAAGGACTACCTCTTCCCGCTCGGGTGGCCCGTCTCGGTCTGGCTCATCAACCTCGGGTACGTCCCGGTCATCGTGGGGATCTGGCAGTACCGGCGCCGTGCGGGACTTCTGCGCGAGCGGGAGAACGCGCTGGTAGCCGGCTGCCTGTCGCTGCTGGCCGTCTTCGCCGCGGCGCTCGTCCTGCACCGCGCTCCGGTCGCCCTCTTCGTGCAGATGCAACCGGCGCGAATCTTCTGGATGCTGGACTTCCTGGCCACGGCTTACGCCGTCTGGGCGCTCGTCGAGGGCGCGACTCCACGCCTCGGGCGGCAGGTGATCGCGACGGCGTGCATCACGGCGTTCTCGATCGGCCGCGCCGTTTACGTGGCGGCGTTCCTGTTCCCGGATCGCCCCATGGCTGCAATCGACATCCCCCCCACCGATTGGGGCCGCGTGATGGCCTGGGCCCGTGCCACCGGCCGCGACACGGGCTGGCTCGCCGACCCGGTGCACGCGGCCCGCTACGGCACGAGCGTCCGCGTCGCGGGGGAGCGCGACGTCTTCGTCGAGGAGATCAAGGACACCGCGATCGGCATGTACGACCGTGAGATCGCGATGCGTACCCGGGATCGCCTTGCTGCGCTGGGTCGGTTCGAGTCGCTGACCGCGGCGCAGGCCGCCGATCTCGGCCGTCGCTACGATCTCGACTACCTCGTCACGGAGAACGCGCTCGATCTCCCGGTCGCATTCAGGTCGGGGCCGCTTCGCGTGTACCGGCTCCGCTGATCCGTGTCCTTCCGTGTTCTTCCGTGGCCCTGGTAGACTGTTGACTCGACGATTCGATCCTGCCGGATGAGCAGTTACTCTCCCAGACGAGGCCTTCGCAACGGTCACCTGATGACCGTGTACGCCTGGGGACGCCCGCGCCGGTTCGCCCGGCTGTCCCCGCCGGCCGCCCGGCTCTTCACCGTAGCCCCCGACACCCGCGTCCTCGCGCACTGTCATTGGCAACCGGAACCATCCTCCGCTCCGGTGCTGCTCGCGCTCCACGGGCTCGAAGGATCGAGCAGCGCACACTACATGCGGGGGCTCGCCGACAAGGCCTGGAAGGCTGGCCTCAACGTTGTCCTCCTCAACCAGCGGAACTGCGGCGGAACCGAGCACCTCGGACCGGGGCTCTACCACTCGGGGCTGACGGAAGACGCCGCGCTCGTGATCCGCGAGCTGACGGCCGAGGGCCTCCGGCAGGTGGTCGTGGTGGGCTACTCGCTCGGAGGCAACCTCGCGTTGAAGCTGGCGGGAGATTACGGCCAGGCTCCGCCGCCGCAGCTTCGCGCCGTCTGTGCGGTCTCGCCCGTCATGGACCTGGCGCTTTGCGTCGATGCCCTCGAGCGCCGGCAGAACTTCGTGTATCAGTGGAACTTCGTCCGGGGCCTGAAGGCCAGGATGCGCCGGAAGGCCCGGTGCTATCCAGGTCGGTTCTCTCTGGAGCCGCTCGGCACGATTCGATCAGTACGGGAGTTCGACGAAGCCTACACGGCGCCGCACTTCGGGTTTCGGGATGCGGCAGACTACTACTACCGCGCCAGCGCGGTGCGGGTCATCGATCGAGTCGCCGTCCCGACGCTGATCGTCAGCGCCGAAGACGATCCGTTCGTCCCGTCCGGACCCTTTCGCGATCCGCGCGTGACCGGCAATCCGCACCTGAATGTCACCCTCACCAGGCACGGCGGGCACTGCGCCTTCATCACCGACGGCCTGAACGGCGACGACGGTTACTGGGCCGAGCAGCAGGTAGTCGCTTACGCGCGTGACATGACCCGTGTCGTATGACCGGCTGACCCGTGCGCGAGCGAGCTCGGACTAACGCGTCGCCTCCGGCAGGGCGTCGATCAGGCGCTGCGCGAACGCCGGCCCGAGCCCCTGCTCCTCGTGCTTGAAATACACGAACGCCGATGCGGCGCGTGGCAGGGTGCGGATGGTCGATGCCCAGCGCCCCAGATCCGCTTCCTGATATCCCTCGTCACGCAGCCGGAAATACGCGTAATCCGCGGTGACCTCGACCGGCGTGCTCATCTTCTCGCTGTCGGCGATGCAGAGCGCCACGTTCCGCCCGCCGAGGATCCCGAACACCTCGTCGTCGAACCAGGACGCGTGGCGGAACTCGAACGCGGCGCGCGTGCCCTCCGGAAGCAGCTCCACGAACGACCGCAGGACTCCGGTGTCCTTGCGGAAGGTCGGTGGCAGCTGGAACAGGAGGATGGCCAGCCTCGGCCCGAGCGTCGCGGCCGTCCGGCAGAACGTCCGGGCGAGGTCCTCGCAGCGCTGCAGCTTGGAGTCGTGGGTGATCCGGCGTGGCGCCTTCAGCGTGAACGTGAAGTGCTCCGGAGTCTGGGCGGCCCAGCCGGCCAGCAGCCTCTCGTTGGGGATGCGGTAGAACGTGTAGTTGATCTCGACGGTGGGAAACCGGTCTGCGTAATAGGCCAGCATCCCGGAGGTGCTGAGCTTCTCGGGATAGAAGGTCCCGCGCCATTCCGGGTAGTTGTACCCGGAGGTTCCGACGAAGACGCGGTCGGCGTTCGGCATCGAGTCAGTGTAGATCGGCCTCCCTTCGCACCGAGGTCGGGACAGGGTCCTGTCCAGCCGTGAACACCGGCCCGGCGCGGTTTCCCAATTGCGGACACCCTGGCCGGCGCGGGCTGTCCGGTTTGCTTGAAAACTTCAGGCTTTTCCGCAGTTCGGCCCGGCCCCGGCTGGCAGGCCCTTCGCTTCACCGGGCGGCCATGCTGAACGATTTCCGCTATGCCCTTCGGGGCCTCCGGCGGTCACCGGGCTTCACCGGCACGGCCGTCCTCACCCTGGCGCTCGGGATCGGCGGAACCTCAGCGGTGTTCACCGTGGTGAACCGGCTCCTGCTCGACCCCCTGCCGTTCGAGGGGAGCGATCGACTGGTGCTGATCTGGGGCAGCAAACCGCACGAGGGGCAACCGGAGATTCCGTTCTCGCAGCCGGATTTCGAGGATCTCCGGACGGAGGCCCGGTCGTTCGCGGCGATCGGTGCGTGGGCGTCCGGCCGCGGCGCTCTCACGGCCACGGAAGAACACGGACGGACACCGACTGACACCAGACGCCAGCCCCGGAGCCAGGAGACTGGAGCCGGGAGCCTGGAGTCACCCGAGCCGGAACGCGTGCAGTTCGCCGTGGTGACGAGCAACTTCTTCGATCTGTTCGGCACCAGGCCCGTCGTCGGGCGGACGTTCCGGCCGGAGGAGGAGCGACGCGGGTCCGACCCCGTCGTGCTCATCAGCGACGGCCTGTGGCGGCGGCGCTTTGCACAATCGCCCGGGGTGATAGGCGGGACTCTCCGTCTCGACGGAAGGGTCTTCGCGATCGTGGGGGTCCTCCCGGCCGACTTCCGCTTTCTCACATTTCCCGAGAACACGGACGTCTGGCTGCCGCTCGGTTCGGATCCGTCGGCTGGACGGGCGTTCGCCAGGGGGATGCGGTCTCTCGGCGTCATTGGCCGGCTGGCCGATGGGGTGACGCTGCCGCAGGCGCGGTCGGAAGCCGACGGCATCGCCTCACGGCTGGCCGCGGCCTACCCGCGCTTCAACACCGGTCGGCGGTTCGCAGTCGTGCCGCTGCGCGAGCAGGTAGCGAGGGGGGTGCGTGTGGCGGCCCTGGTGTTCCTCGCCGGTGTCGCAATCGTGCTGCTGGTGGCCTGCGCCAACGTGGCAGGCCTGCTCCTCGCGCGGGGCTCGTCGCGGCTGCGCGAGCTCGCGATCCGGGCCACGCTGGGCGCGTCGCGATGGCGCCTGGCCCGACAGCAGTTCGCGGAGAGCGTCGTGCTCGCGGCCTCGGGCGGCCTCGCCGGCCTCCTGCTCGCCACGTGGCTGGTGGATCTAATCGTACAGCTGCCGTTCCGCACTGACAGCGTCTACGTCCCGTATTCCGTGCCCAGGACCGCCATCGCCGTTGACGGCGTGGTGCTCCTGTTCACCGTTCTCATCAGCGGCGGAACGGCCCTGCTGTTCGGCCTCGCGCCGGCCATGGCAGGTTCGCGCTGGGCGGATCGTGATGCGCTCCGCACGAGCGGCCGGGTCACTGCAGGACGCCGGCACCGACGGCTCCGCGCGGTGCTCGTGACCGGCGAGGTCGCGCTGGCGCTCGTCCTGCTCGTCACCGCGAGCCTGACGGTTCGCAGCTTCTCGCGGCTGCAGCAGGTGGACCCCGGCTTCTCGACCGAGAACGTCCTCACCATGCAGGTCACGCTCTCCCCTGCCAGCTACGCCGCACCTGCGGCAATCGAGCGTTATTACCGCGAGGCGCTCGATCGACTGCAGCGGCTTCCAGGCGTCGAGGCCGCCGGGGCGGTCGAGTTCCTTCCGCTCGCGGGCCTCGACAGCAGCACCGGGTTCTACATCGAAGGGCGGCCGGCGCCCGCCCGGGCCGACGAGCAGCAGGCTCACCCGCGGAGCGCGAGCGCGGAGTACTTCCGCGCTCTCGGCATCCAGGTGGTGCGCGGCCGGGCCTTCAGCGCCGCGGATACCGCATCGTCGCCCCGCGTCGCCGTCATCAACGAAACGATGGCTCGCCGGTTCTGGCCCGGGGAGGACGCGATCGGGCGTCGGATCGCGCTCGACTTCGAGACGATGCGATTCTTTCCCGATCGGCCTCCGGTCTTCGACATCCCGGCCGGCATGCGGGAGATCGTCGGCATCGTTCGCGACGTTCGCCATGCATCTCTGCAGGCGGCACCCGTGCCCGAGCTGTACACGCCCGCCGCCCAGCGGCCAGTGCGCGACATGACGCTCGTGGTCCGCGGATCGGGCGAGCCGTCCTCCCTGGCGGGGGCCATGCGCGAGCGTCTGAGAACGATCGACCAGCAGCAGCCGCTCGGTCGGATCGTCCCCGCTTCCGGCCTGGTGGCGGACTCGACCGCGCGGCAACGGTCGACCTTCGTCGTGCTGACGGTGTTTGCCGCGGTGGCGCTGACGCTGGCGACGGTGGGCATCTACGGCTTGCTGGCCTATTCCGTCGTGCAGCGCAGGTCGGAGCTGGGCGTCAGGCTGGCGCTCGGCGGACAGCCGCGCCACGTGCGGACGCTGATCCTGCGGGAAGGCCTGGCGCTGGCCGCGCTCGGCGTGGCGATCGGGATTCCGGCGTCAATCGCGGTCGCTTACGGCATCCGGGCCCTGCTCGTGGGCGTCGCGCCGACCGATCCGATGAGTCTTGGCGGCTCCGTGGCGCTGATCCTCGCCGTAGCCGCCGCCGCCGGTTACGTGCCGGCGAAGACGGCGACCGGAATCGATCCCCTGGCGGCGCTGCGGGCGGAGTAGACGGCGGTACGATTGAGCGGACCTGGCGCGGCGGCGGGATCGCTGCAGCCCGGCACGTTGCATGACGGTTCCAGATGAGCGATCTTCAGTACGCCTTCCGCAGTCTCACGAAGAATCCCGGCTTCGCGCTGGTCGCGATCCTGACCCTGGCCCTCGGCATCGGAGCGAACACCGCGCTCTTCAGCGTCGTGAACGCCGTGCTGATCAGATCGCTCCCCTTCGGCGACCCGGACCGCCTCGTGGAAGTCTGGACGACCACGTCCTCGGAAGAAGCGGACAACCATTCCGCCGGCGACTTCCTCGATCTCCACGACGAGAACCAGGCATTTCAGGCGCTCGCGGGGTATCGCATCGGTCTGTTCTCGGCCTCGGCGAAGCCGGGAGAACCGGTCCAGTTCATCGGCGCATTCGTGACGTCCGAATTCTTCGAAGCGCTGGGCGTGGGTGCCGAAGCCGGCCGGACGTTCACGCGGGAGGACGAGCGTTCAGGAGAGCGGCTGGTGGTGCTGAGCCGCGCCGCGTCGAACGCGCTCTCTGACGGCCGTCCGGCTGAGCCGGGGCGGATGATCCGAATCGACGGAGAGCCGCACACCGTGGTTGGCGTGCTGGCCGCGGGTGTGGAGTGGCCGCGGGGATCGCGCATCTGGCTGCTCGCGGGTGATCGCGTCCCGCCGTCGCCGGTGGGGCCGGCCGACGGCAGCGACCCTCTCCGCGACCGCAACGTCCGCTACTTCAGTGCGATCGGCCGGCTGTGGCCCGGCCTGACGCTGGTCCAGGCACAGGGCGATCTCGCACGTGTCAGTGCCGGCATCCAGCAACGGCACCCGGCCAGCGCGCAGCGGCGCGAGCTCCGCCTCGGCCTGCTCCGTGATCGGATTGTCGGGGACGTGCGGCCCGTGCTGCTCGTCCTGCAGGGGGCCGTCACGCTGGTGCTGCTCGTCGCCTGCGCGAACGTCTCGAGCCTGCTCATGGCGCGTGCGAACGGCCGCCGCCGCGAGCTGGCGCTCCGGGCGGCGCTCGGCGCCAGCCGGACACGCCTGATCCGGCAGCTGCTGACGGAGAGTCTCGTGCTGGGCATGATCGGCGGCATCGCCGGACTGCTCGTCGGCGCCTGGCTCACGGCCATGCTGCAGCGCCTCGTGCCGGATTCGATCCCGAGAACCGGGGATATCGCGCCCGACCTGGTGGTCGCACTGGCAACCTGTGCCACTGCCCTCCTGACGGGCGTACTGTTCGGGATCCTGCCGGCGCTGCAGGCGTCGCGCGCGCGATCGGCCGAAGCCCTCAAGCATGCAGGCGAGCGCGGATCCGCGGGACGACACGGCGCTCGCGCCGCTCTCGTCACCGCGCAGGTGGCGCTCACGCTCGTGCTGCTCTCGGGTGCCGGGCTCCTCCTCAGCGCTCTCCTCCGGCTGTCGCATGTCGACTCCGGCATGACCCGCGAGAGCGTCACGCTCGTCAGCCTGACGCTGCCCGAGGCGCGATATCCGACGGGGGCGGCCCAGGCGGAGCTGTACCGGCGGATCCTGACCGAGATCGGTTCGCACGGGCAGATCGAGGCCGTCGGGGTCGGGTTCCCGGGACCGCTCCGGGGCGCCGGCGCGAGCGGCGCGTTCTTCATCGAAGGCCGCTCGACGGCGCCCGCGGACCGGCCGTTCGCCAACATCGCCTCCATTTCGGCGGACTATCCCGCCGCGCTGGGAATTCCGCTCGTCGAAGGCCGGCTCTTCTCGGAGACCGATACGGCCAGCGCGCCAGATGTCGCGCTCGTCAGCCGGGCGCTGGCGCGCCGGTACTGGCCCGGCGAGAGCGCGGTCGGCAAGCGCCTGCGGTTCGACGACGACGGCGGCGCGCCCTGGCGCACGGTCGTGGGCGTGGTCGGCGACACGCGGCAGCTCGGTCTCCACGCGGACACGCCGCCGATCATGTTCATCCCCTACGCGCAGTTTCCGCTGCCGTTCACCAATCTGGCCATCCGGAGCACGGCACCGGCCGGCGTCGTCGCTTCGCTCGTCCGCGCGCGGCTGGCGGGGATCGACCCGGACCTCGCGCCAGGTGAGATGCGGAGCCTGCAGAGCGTCCTGCACGACTCCCTCGACGAGCCGCGATTCCGGGCGTGGGTCGTTTCGGCGTTCGCCGTCGCGGCACTCGTGCTCGCGGTCGTCGGGGTCTACGGCCTGATCAGCTACTCCGTGACGCAGCGCACTCGCGAGATCGGCATCCGGCTCGCGCTGGGTGCGCCGCCCCGCCTCGTCCTCGCGCTCATGATTCGCGAAGGCGTGATCCTGAGTGTGTCCGGTGTCGGGCTGGGCCTCGCCGGCGCGCTGCTGTCCGGCCGCATGCTCGCGACGCTCGTCTTGGGCGTGGAAACCGCCGACCCGTTCACCCTGGCCGCGAGCGCCGCCCTGCTGCTCGCAGCCGCTGCTCTCGCGACGTACGTCCCTGCCCGCCGCGCGCTCCGCGTGGACCCGATGCACGCCCTGCGCGTGGAGTAAGATCGCTCGGTTTCCCGGACCCGGTTCACGGGCCGTGGCCCGGGCGATCCCGGGCCGACCCGGGCCGGCGCTTCCGTCATCCTGACTTGTCGATCGTCCTATGTTCAAGCCCCGCATCGCGTTCCTGCTGCTGATCGTGTCGATCGCGTCGGCAGCGGCTCCCGCTGCCAGACAGGCAGCGCCGCCGCCTGCGAAGACGGCCTCGGCCTCCCCGTTCGAGTTCAAAGGGCTCAAGTACCGTCTGATCGGGCCTGCGGCGGGAGGGCGCGTTTCCAGGGTCGCGGGCGTGCCCGGCGATCCGTCGACCTACTACGCCGCGACGGCGTCCGGCGGCGTCTGGAAGTCGACCGACGGGGGCACCACCTGGAAGCCGGTGTTCGACGAGCAGCCGATCTCGTCGATCGGATCCATTGCCGTCTCGCCATCGAACCCGAACATCGTTTACGTCGGCTCCGGGGAGGCCAACATCCGCGGCAACGTCGCGGCCGGCAACGGCATCTACAAATCGAGCGACGCGGGAAAGACGTGGACCCACGTCTGGAAGCAGGAGGGACAGATCGGCACGATGGCGGTGCATCCATCCAACCCGGACATCGCCTTCGCCGCCGTGCTCGGCCATGCGTTCGGGCCGAATCCTGAGCGCGGCGTCTACCGGACTGTCGACGGCGGGCGGAGCTGGACGCAGGTGCTCGCGAAAAGCCCGGATGCGGGCGCGTCGGACGTCGCGCTCGATCCGTCGAATCCGGCCATCGTCTTCGCCGGGTTCTGGGAGGCCCGCCGGCGTCCCTGGGATCTGACGAGCGGTGGTCCCGGCAGCGGGCTGCACGTCTCACGCGATGGCGGCGACACCTGGAAACAGCTGACGGGAAGCGGACTGCCCGACGGCACCTGGGGCAAGGTCGGCGTTTCGGTGGCGGCCTCCGACGGCCGGCGCGTCTACGCCCTGATCGAAGCCGAGAAGGGCGGGCTCTTCCGATCCGACGATGGAGGCGAGAGCTGGGCGCTCGTGAACCCGTCTCGAGAGCTGCGGCAGCGGGCGTGGTACTACTCGACCATCACGGTCAACCCGCAAAACGCCGACGACGTGTGGTTCCCGCAGGTGCCCATGCTGAGGTCGATCGACGGCGGGAAATCCCTCACGCGGGTCAAGGGCATCCACCATGTCGATCACCACGACCTCTGGATCGATCCGCGCGATCCCAGGCGGATGATCGACGCCAACGACGGAGGGGTCGACATCAGCACGAACGGCGGCGAGACCTGGTACGCGCCCCCGCTGCCGATCGCGCAGTTCTACCACGTGTCGGTCGACAACCGCCTGCCGTATCACGTCTCGGGCGCCATGCAGGACAACGGGACGGCCCAGGGACCGAGCCGCGGCCGCAGCGGCAGCATCTCGCTGGCCGACTGGTACAGCGTCGGCGGCGGCGAGGCCGGACACGTCGTCTCCGACTGGACCGACCCGAACATCGTGTACGCCGGCGAGTATCTCGGGATCATCACCCGTTACGATCACCGGACCGGCGAATCAAGGAACATCAGCGCCTGGCCCGAGAACCCCTCCGGTCACGGCGGCGTGGACATGCGTTACCGCTTCCAGTGGACAGCGCCGATCGCGGCCTCTCCCCACGATCCGAACGTGATCTATCACGCCGCGCAGGTGATCTTCCGGACGTCGGATGGCGGGCAGAGCTGGGAGGTCATCAGCCCCGATCTGACGCGCGACGACAAGTCGAAGCAGCAGTGGTCCGGCGGTCCCATCACTGGCGACAACACGGGCGTCGAGACCTATTGCACCATCTTCGCCCTGGCCGAGTCGCCGAAGGCACGGGGGCTCATCTGGGCCGGCAGCGACGACGGCCTGGTACATGTCACCCGCGACGGCGGGAAGACCTGGACGAACGTCACCAGGGGCATGCCCGGCTTTCCCGAGTGGGGCACGGTGAGCCTCATCGAACCGTCCCCGTTCGATGCCGCGACCGCCTACGTCGTCGTCGACGCGCACCGCCTCGACGACATGCGGCCGTATCTCTTCAAGACCTCGGACTACGGCCGCACCTGGACGCGACTCGACGGAACGCTTCCGCAGGACGTGTATCTGCACGCCGTCCGCGAGGATCCGGTGAAGCAGGGGCAGCTCTATCTGGGCACGGAACGGGGCGTCATGTACTCGCCCGACGACGGCAAGACCTGGCGCGCGCTGAAGCTGAACCTGCCGACTGTCGCCGTGCACGATCTGGTCGTCAAGGGCGACGACCTCGTCGTCGGCACGCACGGTCGATCCATCTGGATTCTCGACGACCTGCAGCCCGTGCGGGAGCTGACCGCCGGCATCGTGCAGACGCCGGTGCATCTCTTCCCCGTGGCGGATGCGGTGCGGTGGCGCGGGGGCGGCGGGTCGTGGGCGGAGGATCACGCGAAGTACTCGAACCCGCCCTACGGGGCCTCGATCTACTACTGGCTGCGCGACAAGCCCAAGGGCGAGCTGAAAATCGAGATCCTCGACCAGGACGGCCGGTCCGTCCGGACCCTGAGCAGCGTGCCGCGCGTGCCCGACTACAGCAGCGAATACGACGACCCCGAAGAGCTCAAGAAAGCTGCGCTGCCGGCCGAGCCGGGCGTCCAGCTGGCGGCCTGGGATCTTTCGTGGGACGGGGCGCGCAAGATCAAGAGCGGCAAGATCGATACGGGAGATCCTGCGAGCGGCCCGCGCGCGATCCCCGGTTCGTACACCGTCCGCCTGACCGTGGATGAACGTACGCTGACCTCCCCGCTGCAGATCGTGGCGGACCCCGCGGGGAGCGCGCCGACGAGCGATCTGCAGGCGCAGCTTGCCTTCGCGCTGCGGGTGCGAGACGCCATCTCGCGGCTCACCGACAGGGTCGGCGAGATCCGCTCCGTCCGGGACCAGCTGGAGGCCCGCGCCCGCGCGCTCGAGCGGCGCAGGTCCGAATCGGCCATCGGGGAGCTCCTCGCCGCCTCGGAGCAGGCCGTCCGGACCGCCACGGCGCTCGAGGACCGCTTCCACAATCCGAGCGCCGAGATTGTCTACGACATCCTGGCCATGCGCGGCGGCACGCGTCTCTACTCCCGGCTGGCGCCCCTTCTGATGTGGGCGGTCGAGGGCGAAGGGCCGCCGACGGCGGGGATGGCCCAGGTCCTGGAGCAGCAGGAGAAGGAGCTCGCCGAGCTCGAGCGCCAGGCCGCGACGTTCCTCGGCGGCGAGGTCGCCGCCATCAACGACCGCGCCGCCAGGCTCGGCCTCGGGTTCGTCGTGATCGGCACGCAGAAGCCCTGACGCCGGCCGCCGCGCTCGCGGCGCCTCAGCCGGTCCGCTTGCGGCTGCGCGCCACGGCCAGCGCCAGCATGGCGGAGCCCCAGAGCGCCAGCGCAACGGCCTGCGGCCAGAGCAGGTCGAGGCCGATGCCCTTCAGGAAGATGCCGCGGACCATCACCAGGAAGTACGTGAGCGGTATCAGATACGTCACCGGCCGGATAGCGGCCGGCATGTTCTCGATCGGGAAGATGAAGCCCGACAGATAGATCATCGGCATCAGGAAGAAGAACGTCGCGGTCATCATCGCCTGCTGCTGCGTTCCCGAGATCGTGGAAATGAACAGGCCGAGCGCCAGCGTGCACAGGACGTACAGCAGGCTGACCGCGAACAGCAGCGCCAGGCTTCCACGCAACGGGATCTCGAACCACAGCACGGCCACGGCGACAACGAGGAGCACGTCCACGAGTCCGATGAGCCCGTAGGGCAGCAGTTTGCCGACGATGAGCTCCCAGCGGCGCAGCGGGGTGACGTTGAGCTGCTCGAGCGTCCCGAGCTCCTTCTCCCGGACGATGGCCATCGATGCGAGGTTGGCCGTGACGACGAGCAGGACGAGCGCCAGCACCCCCGGAATCATGAAAAAGCGGCTCTCGAGCTGCGGATTGAACCAGACGCGGATCCGGCCTTCGATCGCCCCCGCGGCCGCCGTCTCGACCCGCTCCGTCCCTGCGGCCGCCTCCGAGGCCAGCTCCTCGCCATACGTGCCAATCAGGCTGGTCGCGTAGCCGAGCGCGACGTTGGTGGAGTTCGAGTCGGTCCCGTCTGCGACGAGCTGGAGCGTCACCGCCCGGCCCGCCGCCAGACTGGCGCCGTAGCCGGCCGGAATCGACAGCGCCAGCCAGGCCCGGCCGCGCTCGAGGTATGGCGGAATCTCGGCGACCGTGGTGACGAGATCGATGATCCGGAAGTTCGGCGAGCCCTCGAACCTGGCGACGAGCTCACGGCTCTCGCGGGATCGATCGCCGTCGGCGACGACGACCGGCACGTCCCGGACGTCGGTCGTGGCCGCATAGCCGAGCATCGTGAGCTGGATGATCGGCGCGGCGATCACGATCCCGAACAGCCGCGGATTCTGCCGCAGCTCCAGGAACTCCTTCCAGACGAGAAAGCGCAGGCGCTGCATCAGAGGCGCTCCCGCGCGAGGCGCAGCGACGCCAGTCCCAGCATGGCCACCGCATAGATCGACAGCGCCCCGAGCTGCGGCAGCAGGAGCTGCAGCCCGGCTCCCTTCAGCACGATGCCGCGGAGTGCGACCAGGAAATAGCGGGCGGGCACCGCGTGCGTGACCAGCTGCAGGAACGCCGGCATGCTCGAGATCGGAAAGATGAAGCCGGAGAGCATGATCGTCGGCAGCAGCGAGACGAGCAACGCGATCTGGAACGCGACCTGCTGGCTCTCGGCAATCGTGGAGATCAGCAGCCCGGTACCGAGGGCCCCGATGAGAAACAGCGACAGCGCAACCAGCAGCGCCAGCCAGTTGCCGCGCATGGGCAGCCCGAACAGCGCCATTGACGCGAGGATGATCAGCGCCGCCGAGGCCAGCGAGATCACGAAGTACGGCGCGGTCTTGCCGATCACGAACGAGAGGGTATCGATCGGCGCCATCCGGACCTGCTCCATGGTGCCGCTCTCCTTCTCGCGGACGATCGACAGCGCGGTGGAGGTCACCGCCGTGATCATCGCGATGTAGGCGATCAGGCCCGGCACGAGGAAGAGCGTGCTGCGCAGCTCCGGGTTGTACCAGATGCGCGGCTCCACGGAGAGCCGCGCCTGACCCGGAGCGCTGCCCCGTGCGAGGTCGCGTCCTACTGAGCGGACGATCGTGCTCGCGTATCCCATCACGGTGGTGGCGGTGTTCGCGTTGTCGCCGCTCACGATGACCTGCACGGCCGGCACGCGCCCGGCGCGCAGGTCCCGCCCGAACTGCGCCGGGATCACGAGCACCGCGCGGGCGCGGTTCAGGTCCAGCAGCCGTTCGGCTTCCCGCGGCGCATGGATGCGGCCCACCAGGTCGAAGTAGCCGGAGTTGACGAACGCCGACACGAGCGCGCGGCTCTCCGCGCCGCCATCCCGATCCTCGACCGCCAGCGCGACGTGCCGGATGTCGAAGTTCAGCGCATACCCGTAGATCAGCAGGAAGAACGCCGGCACGAACACGAGGATCAGCAGCGTCCGGCGATCGCGCCGGATCTGTCTCAGCTCCTTCCGGCAGACGGCCGCCGCCTTGATCATGCGGCGGTGCCTCCGGCACGGTCCACGACATCGAGGAACACGTCCTCGAGCGACGGCGGGACCCGGTCGGCCGATCTCACGGCGAGGCCTCGCGCGCGGAGCCGGCCGGCGAGGGCAGCGGGCGTCACGCCCTCCCCGCGGAGGACGGCGTGCACGGCGGTCCCGAACAGACTCGTCTTCTCGACGTCCTCCATCGCATCCAGCTCACGCATGGCGTCGACGGGATTGTCGGACCGGATCTCGATGATGGGCCGCCCGTGGAACACGGCTTTGACCTCGCGGGGACTTCCCAGCGCCGCGAGCCGGCCCGCGTGAATCAGTGCGACCCGATGACACCGTTCGGCCTCGTCCAGGTAGTGCGTCGTCACGAGCACGGTGACGCCCTCCGTCGAGAGCGTGTCGATCAGACGCCAGAACTGCCGCCGCGACAGCGGATCGACGCCACCCGTGGGCTCGTCGAGGAAGAGGATCGGAGGCTCGTGCAGGATGGCGCACCCCAGAGCGAGCCGCTGCCGCCAGCCTCCCGAGAGATCGCGGGCGAGCATCTGTTCGCGCCCCTTCAGGCCCGCCATCTCGATGACGAAGCCGCGGCGGGCTTCCAGCTGCCCCGCATCGAGCCCGTACACGCCGGCGAAGAACCGGATGTTCTGGTCGACCGTCAGGAGCTCGTACAGCGAGAACCGCTGGGACATGTAGCCGATGCGGCGCTTGACGGCCTCGGGCTCCGCGGCCACGTCGATGCCGTCCACCAGCGCGGTGCCGGCCGAAGGGCGCAGCAGGCCGCAGAGCATGCGGATCGTGGTCGACTTCCCCGCGCCGTTGCTGCCGAGGAAGCCGAGGATCTCGCCGCGGCCGACCTGGAACGACAGGTCGTCGACGGCGGTGAAGGCGCCGAACCGTCGTGAGAGGTGCCGAACGTCGATGGCAGGCGCAGGCGTCATGCGCTAGCGCCCGATCGCGCGGTCCAGCCGCGCCTCCGCGATGCGAAGGTTGGCGAGCGCGCGCGTGCGCGCGAGGTCCGCCGACAGCAGGTCCGTCTGCGCGTCGAGCACGTCGGTGCTGGTCGCTACGCCGGCGTTGAAGCGCTCGCCCACGACGCGGCGCGCTTCCGCCGCCGCGCGGACCCCGTCGTCGGCCACGGGAATGGCGGCCAGGCTGGACTCCAGCTCGAAGAGCCGCTGCTGGACCTCGAACGTCAACGTGCGGTCGAACTCGGCCGCGCGCGCCTCGGCCGCCCGCCTGGCCGCGTCGGCTTCGGCACGGCTCGCGCGCGCGCGCCCCCCGTCCCACACGGCCCAGGACACGTTGATCGAGACGTCCCAGAAGTCCTGCCAGGTGTCTTCGCGGGGGAAGATCCTGGAGTTCGGCCGGGCGTAGTCGTACCCGGCGTTGAACGCCACCTGCGGCAGCGTGCCGGCCCCGGCCCCCTCTTCGCGGGCCTGCGCCGCCGCGATCCGGGCCTGCAGTGCGCGACGCTCGGCTCGTCCCTCTCTTGCCTCGACGAGCAGCCGTGGGACATCGGCTGCGGGCGGCGCAGCCGGCGTGAGCACGGCCCGAGGCTCGATCGGCGCGAAACCTTCGAGGCCGAGCAGCCGCCTCAGGTCGGCCTCGGCCACCCGGCGCGCGTTGGCGGCTTCGATCGCCAGCAGCCGCTCGCGGGACTGCCGGGCCTCGGCCGACAGGACGTCGTTCGGAGGGATCAGCCCCTGATCGAGCCTGGCGCGGAGATCGCGGACGTGGGCATCGATCGCCTCGAGCGATCGCTCGAGCACCCGCTCCGTCTCCCGCGCGGTCACGAGCGCCCAGAACGCGCGGGTCACCTCGAGCCGCAGGTCCGCGCGCGCGGTCTCGAGCTCCTCGCCGGAGGCGTCGCGCTCGGCCCGCGCCGCACGTTCGAGCGCGTCCAGCCGCCCCCCCGTGTAGATGGGCCACTGGAGGTCGATCCGACTGCGGAAGTTGTCGGGTACGTCCGGGTAGATCACGCTGGCGCCCTGCCCGGGCTGGAAGACCGAGAACTCCGGCACGTGGCTCGTGCGGGTGTAGCCGCCCAGGATGGAGGCGACCGGCCGCCGGTCCGCCTCTCTGGCCTCCACCTGCGCCGCGCTGCCCTCCTGGCGCGCCTGCAGCTCGACCAGCCTGAGGCTGTGGGCCCGCGCCCTGGCCAGGGCCTCCTCGAGCGTCAACGCCAGCGGCAGCTCCTGCCCGCGCGCACCGGGCACGAGCGCCAGCAGCAACGCGCCCGCGATCACGGCGCGCGCGGTCGGAACGTGTGCCTGCGACATTCTCGACACGATCAGCTCCCGGCAATCAGGTCGATGAACACGTCTTCGAGCGACGGGGGAACCGGCCGTACGCTCAGGACGCGATGGCCCGCCTGTTCGACAGCCGCGGTCAGGCTGACCATGCCGGCCTCGACGGGCACGTCGGCCAGCCGCACGTGCGCCCGATCGCCGAACGCCTGAACGGCCGCCACGCCCGGCACGGCGCCCAGCGCGGCGAGCGGCGGGCGGGCGGTGTCGGCGACGACTTCGACGAGCTGTCCTCCGAAGGCTCCCTGCAGCCGGGCCGGCGCATCGACGGCCAGCACGCGTCCCTCGTGCAGCAGCGCGACGCGGCCGCAGCGCTCGGCTTCGTCGAGGTAGGGCGTGGCCATCAGGATGGTCAACCCGCGCGAGAGGAACTCGGAGAGCAGCTTCCAGAACTCCCGGCGCGACACGGGATCGACGCCCGTCGTGGGCTCGTCCAGGATCAGTACCTCCGGCTCGTGCACGAGCGTGCACGCCAGCGCGAGCTTCTGCTTCATGCCGCCCGAGAGGCGATCGGCGCGGCGCGACCGGAACGGGGTCAGCTGCGTCAGGTCGAGCAGACGATCCCGGGCGTCACGATAGCGGCGCATCCCGTGGATCTCGGCGAAGAAGGCGACGTTCTCGTCGATCGTGAGATCGCCATACAGGCTGAACCGCTGGGAGAGGTAGCCGATGGCGCCCGTGATTGCGCGGTGCTCCGCGACGGGATCGCGGCCGAGGACGGTCACACGGCCCGAGGACACGCGCAGGAGTCCGCAAGCCAGCCGGATTGCCGTCGTCTTGCCGGCGCCGTCGGGACCGATGAGGCCGAACATCTCCCCGCGACCGACCTCGAGACTCACGTCGTCGAGCGCACGCGTCGTGGCGTACATCCGGGAGACGCGGTTGAACTCGATCGCGCTCATTTCAGGTTCAGGGTTCAAGGTTCAGGGTTCCTGGTTCTCAGCCCGTGGATTGTGCCGCCCCGTTGCGGCGCGGGATCTCCGCTTCCACGGGCATGCCCGGCTTGAGGATGCCCTCGCGGTTGTCCGCGGTGACCTTGATGCGGTACACCAGCCGGGAGCGCTCCTCCGCCGTCTGCACGTTGCGCGGCGTGAACTCGGCCCTGGGCGAGATGTACGTGATTGTGCCGGGCAGCCGCTGCCCGGCGTCGGTGACGAGCGTGACGGCATCGCCGAGCTTCAGCGTCGGCACGACCGGCTCGTCGATATAGACGTTCGCCCACGCATGATCCAGGTCGGTCACGACGACGAGCGGCGTTCGAGCCGCGACGATCTCGCCGGCATCGACGAGCTTCGACGTGACGACGCCGGCGAGCGGCGACAGGACCTCGGCGTCTCGCAGCGTCTTCTCCAGCGCCGCGATCTGCGCCTCGACCACCGCGACGCGAGCCCGCCCTGCGGCGAGCTCTTCGCGGCGCGCGCCTGCCTCGAGCCTCGCCAGCCCCTCGGCCGCCGCACGCATCCGCTCCTGCGCCGCCTTCACGCGCGCCTGCGCTACATCCCGGCGGGTGGCGGCATCGTCGCGCTGCTTGCGGGATCCGGCATTCACTTCGAGGAGCGCCTCGAACCGGCGCAGGTCGGCCTCGGCTGACTCGAGCTCGGACTGGGCGGCGCGCACATCTGCCCGCGCCGTATCGACCTGGGCCGAAGCCTGCCGCAGTTCCTCCGGTCGTGCTCCGGCCTGCAGCAGCTGCAGCTGGGCCACCGCCTGATCCCGCTCGGCCTGCGCGCGTCGGATGGCGAGCTCGGTATCAGTGGTCGCCAGCCGAGCCACCGGCGCGCCAGGCACGACGCGGTCGCCTTCGGCGACGTCGATCGTCAGGACGCGGCCGCCGACCTCCGGGGCCACGCGCACCTCCGTGGCCTCGACGTACCCGGACGCCCGGAGCGGGGCCGTCCCGTTGCCGGAGGAACAGGCGGCGGCCATCACGATAGCCGCGACGGCAGTCCCGTGAATCCCCCAACCGCGCGCGAATCCCGTCATCGGCGTCCTCAACCTGCTAGAGCCTTCCCTCGAGCGCCGCAAGCGACATCCTCTGCACGTGACCGACAACCATCTGGCGGGTCACGGCGGTGGCCCCTGGCAGCCCGGCCCGCTCCAGGCGACCGCGGACGCCGCGGCTCGCAAAGAACAGCAGCAGGGGGGCGACGATGGCTGCGTGAATGACCAGGGGGTCGACGCGAACGAACCGGCCCGCGTGGACGCCCTCCTCCACAATCGAGGCCAGGCTGCCGACGATGCCGCCGAGGATGCGCAGGACGGCGGCGTCGAGGTGAGCGCCGCCCTCGGCGATCTCGCGGAACCAGATCGGGGGGAAGTGGGGACGGTCCTCGGCTTCGCGGGCGATGGCCTCGACGAAGGCCCGGATCTTCTGTGGCGGCGGCTCGGACGAGGCCGCCACGGCCCGGACCTCGACCGAGACGGCGCCGAACATGTCGCGGAGGATCTCGCCGTAGAGGCCGGCCTTGCTGGCGAAGTGGTAGTAGATCATCGCCTTGTTGAGCCCGGCCGCGGCGGCAATGCGGTCGACGCTGGCGCCGGCGAAGCCGTGCGCGGCGAACTCGGCGGCGGCCGCGTCGAGGAGGCGCTGGCGTGACGAGGCCGCGTCCCGGCGCGGGCGCCCGGGCGGACGTGGAGGGCGGGCCCGCGGCGCGGGCGGGCGGTGGCGGACGGCGGTGCGGGCGGGACGACGGCGCGGCATTAACTAACCGGTCAGTTCAAACTAACTAACCAGACATTTAACACCGCCCGCCGGGGCGTGTCAAGCCGCGGCCGCCCCGCCGCCTCACAGCAGCTTCGAGAGCCGCGCGTACCCCGCCCGGCTGACCGGCAGCTTCGTCCCGTCGCGCAGAATCGCC
>DASPFV010000171.1:0-6822 GCA_035620975.1 Vicinamibacterales bacterium | reverse complement strand
TCGGCCCAGCGGAGTACGTCAATGCAAGACCTGACCCCAGCCGTCCTGACACCTGCGGTTGTCACCGTACGTCAATGCAAGACCTGACCCCTACGCCGGGGGCGTGGCCGCTTTGCGCGGAGGGTTGAAGAACGGGGTCTTCACGACCGTCGCGGACACTTTGTGGCGGACGGCCTCGACGGTTGCCTCCATCTGGAGCACGGTCCCCTCCGCGTAGTGCGGACGGTCGACCGTGCCGAGCGCGATCAATCGCTTGAGGACCGGGGACCAGGTCGTCGTGGTCGCGCGGCCCACCTGCCGACCGCTTCGATAGAGCGGCACGGCGACCCGCGACGCCGTGGCGCCGACGGTCGGCGGCAGCCCGGCCCGATCGTAGATGCCCTCGACCTCCGACCAGTCCACGGCCAGCCCCACGACCTGCCGGACGTGTCCGCGGCGCTGCTCCTCCCGCAGCGCCTGCTGCCCGATGAAACGGCCCTTGTCGAGACTCACCAACCGGCCCAGCCCCATTTCGTACGGCGTGTACTTCTGGGCCGGCACCAGCGCCTTCTTGCTCCCGAAGAAGTCGACGTCGATCAGGAGCAGGCCGGCCTCGACCCTGGCCACGTCGAGGGCCAGCATGCCGGCAGGCTTGAGATCGTGTGGCCGGCCGGCCTCTATCAGGGCGTCCCAGACGTGGACCGCGTGACGCGCGCGCATCCACACCTCGTAGCCGAGATCGCCTGTATAGCCGGTGCGTGAGATATCGACCGGCACGCCCGCAACCATCCCGCTCGCCACGCGGAAGTACTTGAGCGCCTCGATGTCCACGTCCGAGGCCGCGCGAAGCACGCGCGCCGACGTGGGTCCCTGGAGTGCGAGCGCCGCCACCTCCTCCGACATGTCGTCGATCACGACCTCGAGCCCGGCGGCGTTCTGAGTGAACCAGCGGAGGCTGGGATCGGCGGCCGTCCATCGGAACACCTGCTCGTCGAGCCGCGAGACCGTGCCATCGTCGATCACCTTGCCGTGCTCGTCGCACCAGGGCGTGTAGTAGACCTGGCCGACGGCCATCTTGCCGACATCGCGCGTGATCAGCCGATCAACCAGGCGGGCGGCATCCCGCCCCGTGACCAGGTACTTGAACAGCGGAGAGACGTCGATCAGCGCTGCAGCATTGCGGATCGCGTTGTACTCGTGCTCGTGATGGCTCTCGTAGGCGCTGACTGCGTAATACCCGGACCACTCGCGGTAGTTGAGGCTCTCGCAGAGCGCGAACGTGCGGTCGTGTAGGGCAGTGCCAATCGGCATGATGCTCGTGGATGCGGAGGCTTCGCGTTCCGCGCGCACGTTCCGACGCCTGCATCCGCCCGCGTCCGGATCACGGCGTAGCGCTCTCTTCCGCGTCCCTTCGGAACCACGGCGTCCGCGGATCCCCACCGGCCAACCGCGTCCCGCCGAACCACGGGCCTCCGCGGTTCTCCGCGATTATAGGTTAAGCTGGCACACGCACACGCTGGTGTCCCACTACGACGCGATCGTCATCGGCGGCGGCCATAACGGGCTGGTGAATGCGGCGTACCTCGCGCGCGCGGGACGCCGCGTGCTCGTGCTGGAGCGCCGGCACGTGCTCGGCGGCGCCGCCGTGACGGAGGAGGTATTCCCCGGCTTCAAGTTCTCGGTCTGCTCCTACGTCGTGTCGCTCCTGCGGCCCGAGATCATCCGCGAGCTGGACCTGCCGGGCCACGGGCTCGAGATTCTGCCGCTCGACGGCACGTTTACGCCCATGCCGAACGGCAACTATCTCTGGCGCGTGAACGACCACGCCACAACGCGCCGCGAGATCGCGCGCCACTCGAAGCTCGACGCGGAGGCATACGACGAGTACGGCAAGGCCATGGTCGACATGGGCCGCTTCGTCAAGCCGATCCTCGACATGACGCCTCCGGACCCGACGTCGCTCGAGCCTCGCGGCCTGATGGACCTGCTGTTCCTCGGCCGGCGATTCGCGGCGCTCCCCGTCGAGGACAAGTACAACCAGATCCAGCTCATGACGATGAGCGCCGTCGACTTCCTCGACCAGTGGTTCGAGACGGACGTGCTCAAGGCGACCATGTCGGCGTCGGGGATCATCGGGACGTTCCTGGGCGTGCGCTCACCCGGCACGGCCTACGTGCTCCTGCACCATTACATGGGGGAGATCGACGGGGCCTTCCGTTCGTGGGGCCTCTCCCGGGGCGGAACCGGCGCCATCTCGAACGCCATCGGGGACGCCGCGCGGAAGGCCGGCGCCGAGATCCGGACCAGCACAGCCGTCTCCAAGATCATCGTCAAGGACGGCGCAGCTGTCGGCGTCGTGCTGGAGAACGGCGATTACCTGACCGCCGGCGTCGTCTCCTCGAGCGTCGACCCGAACCTCACGTTCCTGCGGATGGTCGGCGCCGAGCACCTGCCGGACGAGTTCGTCGCCGACGTCCGGCGCTACAAATACCGCGGCTCGTCTGGCAAGGTGAACCTGGCGCTCGACTCGCTGCCCGATTTCCGATCCCGTCCAGGACCCGGCGCGCACCTCCGCGGTGCCGTCTCGATCTCGCCCGGCGTCGACTACATGGAGCGCGCGTACGACGAGGCCAAATACGGCCGCTACTCGCGCCGACCGTATATCGACATGGTGATCCCGAGCCTCACCGACCCCTCGGTAGCACCGCCGGGCAAGCACGTCATGTCGTGCTTCGTGCAGTACGCGCCCTACCACCTCAAAGAAGGCTCGTGGGACGACCACCGTGACGCCTTCGGGGACACCGTCATCGACACCATTGCCGAGTACGCCCCGAACATCCGGGACATCATTCTGCATCGTCAGATCCTCACGCCCCTCGATCTGGAGCGGGAATGGGGCCTGACCGAAGGCAACATCTTCCAAGGCGAGCTGACGCTCGAGCAGCTCTTCTTTCTGCGCCCCGCAGCCGGATGGGCCCAGTACCGGACGCCTGTCAGGAACCTCTACATGTGCGGTTCGGCGACCCATCCCGGCGGCGGGATCATGGGCGCCCCGGGGCGTAATGCCGCGAGACGGATCCTGAAAGAGGCAGGAGGCCGGTGACGCCCGTCGTCATCATCGGAGCCGGCCACAATGGACTGATCGCGGCGTTCTACCTGGGTCGGGCCGGCGTGCCTGCCCTCGTGCTCGAGCGACGTCCGATCGTGGGTGGCGCCGCGATCTCCGAGGAGCTCGCGCCGGGTTATACGGCTCCCACGCTCGCGCACGCCACCGGGCCGCTTCGGCCCTCCGTTTTCCGGGACATGCGCCTGGGGGCCCGTGGCGTCGAGCTCGTACACCCGGATCCGCGCCTGGTCGCGTTCGCCGGAGATGGCCGCCCTCTGGTGTTTGCCGCCGACGAAGCGAAGACGGTGGACGCCATCCGCGGGTTTTCCACTCAGGACGCTGCGGCCTACCCCGAGTTCGGCCGCACCCTTGCCAGGCTCGGCGCGTTCCTCGCCCCGATTCTCGAGATGACGCCGCCCTCACTCGACGGCCCTGGCGCCTCGGAGCTGTGGGATCTCTTGAAAACCGGACGGCGCTTCCGCGCGCTCGGCAGGACCGACGCGTTCCGGTTGCTCCGCTGGATGCCGATGGCGGTGGCCGATCTCGTCGCCGAATGGTTCACGACCGACGTGCTGCAGGCCGCCGTGGCCGCCCGCGGGATCTTCGGGACGGCACAGGGACCCTGGTCGGCCGGAACCGGCGCCGTGCTGCTCATGAACGCGGCGGCCGACCCCGTGCCGGCGGGCAGCAGCGTCCTGGTGAAAGGAGGGCCGGGCGTGCTCACACGCGCGATGGCCGATGCCGCCAGGCAGGCTGGAGCCGAGATCCGGACGGGAGCGGCCGTCAGCCGCATCGTCGTACGCGATGGACGCGCGGCTGCCGTGGCCCTCGCGGACGGGACGGAGATCACCGCCCGCGCCGTCATTTCCTCGGCGGATCCGAAGCACACGTTCCTCCAGCTCGTGGACCCGGTGGATCTCGACCCCGGGTTCCTGGCGCGCATCCGCAACTTCCGCTCACGGGGTACGGCGGCCAAGGTCAACTTCGCACTCAGCGCGGTGCCGGTGTTCCGCGGGCTCCCGGGCCCGCCGGAGCTCCGGGGCCGGCTGCAGATCGGTCCCAGCATCGACTACCTGGAACGGGCGTTCGACGCCTCGAAGTACGGCGAGATCTCCCCGGAACCGTGGCTCGACATCACGGTGCCGTCGCTGCACGATCCGACGATGGCGCCCACCGGCGCGCATGTGATGTCGGTGTACGCGCAGTTCGCGCCGTACCGGTTGGCCGCGGACCGACCCTGGACCGATGCGGCCTCCGAGCTCGCCGCGAACGTCGTCCAGGCCATCGATCGACACGCTCCCGGGTTCGGGCGGCTGATCGTGCAGCAGCAGGTGATCACGCCGCGGGATCTCGAGACGGTCTATGGTCTGACCGGCGGACACATCCTGCACGGTGAGCCGTCCCTGGATCAGCTGTTCACCATGCGGCCGACGCTGGGCTGGGCGCAGTATCGAAGCCCGATCGAGCATCTGTACCTCTGCGGATCGGGCACGCATCCCGGTGGTGGACTCGTCGGCGGCTCCGGCCAGAACGCCGCACGCGAGATTGCCGCCGAGCTCAAGAAGTAGTTCATCCATGCGCATCCTCATCGGAGTGGGGGTTCTCGGTCTGGGTCTCGGTCTCCTCGCCGCGGCGCGACAGCCATCGGGACCTGCGCCTCTGGGGTTTTCGCCTGAGTCTGCCGCGCGGCACCACAGGCTCGAGCGCCGCTTTCTCGATCTGCCCTCCGCCGGGCGCATTGACAAGGCACTCCGGCATCTGGCGGACCAGCCGCACATGGCCGGCACTCGGCGGGATCGCGAACTCGCCGAATGGACGCGCGATCAGTTCCAGGCTTTCGGTCTGGAGGACGTCGAGATCACCACACACGAGGTGCTGCTGCCGTGGCCGGAGGAGGTGTCGGTCTCGCTGACGGAGCCTGTCGCCTGGCAGGCGTCCATGCGTGAGGATCCAATCGAAGGCGACGCGTATACGCACATCGATCCCGCGCTGGCCGGAATCCCTTATCACGCCTACTCGGCGTCCGGCGAGGTCGTCGCTCCTGTCGTCTACGCGGGGAGCGGCAATCCTGCGGATTACGACCTGCTGGAGTCGCAGGGGATCGACATCCGCGGGCGCATCGCGCTGGTCCGGTACTCGGTCCCGTACAGTTATCGGGGGTACAAGGCCCTCACGGCACAGCGGCGCGGGCTCGCCGGGATCCTGATCTACTCCGATCCCGCAGACGACGGGTTCGCCAAGGGCAAGGTGTACCCGGACGGCCCATGGGGGCCCGAGAGCCACATCCAGCGCGGTGGCATCGTCTACGATTTCATGGTGCCCGGGGATCCGCTCACGCCGGGCTGGGCGTCGGTGCCCGGTGCAAAGCGCACCCCGGCAGCCGACGCCGTATCCCTCCCGAAGATCATCAGCGCACCGCTCTCATATAAGGATGCCCGCGTCATCCTGGAGCACATCGGCGGACCGGAAGCGCCGGCAGCCTGGAAAGGCGCTCTGCCGATCCCGTACAGGATGGGCGGAAGCGGGGCCGTCGTGCGGCTGCGGGTGAAGTCCGACGACCGCGTTCGCCCGATCTGGACGGTCACCGGCCGCATTCGTGGCGCCGAGCGGCCGGACGACGTCGTGATCGTCGGCAACCATCGCGACGCCTGGATTTTCGGCGGTGTCGATCCGTCGAGCGGATCCGCGGCGCTCATGGAACTCGCGCGCACGCTGGGCGAGCTCGTGCGCGGCGGCTGGCGGCCCAGACGCTCGATCCTGTTCGCCAGCTGGGATGCCGAGGAGTTCACGCTGACGTCGTCGACGGAGTGGGGCGAGCAGCACGCCGAGCGGCTCGGTCGGAATGCCGTCGCCTATCTCAACGTTGACAGCGCGGCATCGGGCCCCCGGTTCAGCGCAGCCGCCGTGCCGGCGCTCAACCAGCTGATCGCCGAGGCCGCGCAGCTGGTGCGCGACCCTGCGACGCGGGCGTCAATCGCTGCCATGGCGCGAGACCGGCAGAGCGGCGAGGGCGGTACGCTCCCGACGGCCGGCGCCGGAGATCTCGTCAGCAACCGGCTGGGCAGCGGGTCAGACTACACCGTATTCCTGAACCACCTGGGAGTGCCGATCGCGGACCTGACGTTCGACGGACCGTACGGGGTGTACCACTCGATGTACGACAATTACAACTGGGTGGCGAGAATCGGGGACCCGGGATTCCGCTATCACGTCGCGATGGTCCAGCTGTGGGGCGTCCTGACGCTGCGCCTTGCGGACGCGGACGTGATTCCGCTCGATTACGAGCCGTACGCGCAGCGGATCGACGAGTTCGCGGCCGAGATCGCTGGCACGTGGAACGCCAGCCATCAGCCACCGGAGCACGTCGATCTGGCTGATGTCCGGGACGCAGCGGCGTCTCTGCGGAGCGCGGCCGCCGCGTTCAACGAGGCCCGCCGCAGCGCGCTCACGCGCGGCGACCGGCAGCGGCTGGACGGGCTGAACGCGAGGCTGATGTCGGTGGAGCGGGCGCTGCTGGAGCCGGGTGGGATACCCGGTCGTCCCTGGTATCGGCATCTCGTCTATGCGCCGAAGTTCACCTACGCTCCCGAGCTGCTGCCGGGAGTGGCGGAGGCGCTCGCCGGCGGTGACCGCCCGCTCGCGACACGGCAGGCAACCCGGCTGGCCGCCGCCCTCCGGCGGGCAGCGGAGCAGCTGTCACCGTGAGCCGGGGGCGGAGGATGGGGGTCAGGTCTTGC
>DASPFV010000170.1:0-47445 GCA_035620975.1 Vicinamibacterales bacterium | reverse complement strand
ACCTGACCCCGGCTTTTCCCGTCGCGGCGATCTAGAATGGCCGCGTGAAAATCGGCATCATCGGCGCCGGGATGATCGGCTCGACGGCGGCCCGGCTCTTCGTCAGCGCCGGCCACGAGATCGCGATCGCGAACTCACGCGGTCCGGCGTCGCTCGCGGGGCTCGTCGCGGAGCTTGGGCCTGCCGCCAGGGCCCTCGATGTCGCCGGCGCCGCGCGCTGGGCAGACGTGCTGCTCCTTGCGGTGCCCTGGCGCAAGCCCGAAGCGCTGCCGCCCTCGGACTCGGTCGCCGGAAAGATCGTGATCGATGCCATGAACCCGTACGGCCCTGACGGGAGCATCGCCGATCTCGGTTCCGGCAGTTCGTCGGAGGAAACGCGCCGCCGGCTCCCGGCCGCGCGCCTCGTGAAGGCCTTCAACACCATCTGGTACCGTCACCTCGCCGAGCGCGGACGCCCGGACGCGCCCGTCGACGATCGCCATGCGATCTTCGTGGCGGGAGACGATGAGGACGCCAAGCGAATCGTCATGGGCCTCATCGAGGGAATCGGGTTCGGCCCGGTCGACACCGGCTCGCTCGCCGACGGTGGCCGCCGCCAGCAGCCGGATACGGCGCTCTACAACAAGATCCTGACCGTCCGCGAGGCGCGCGCCCTGCTAGCCGGACGGTCTCGCTAGGACCGGCCCGAGCCGGACGCCTCAGGAACACGGCATGCGCATCACGACTGCCACACTGGCGCTCCTCCTGCTGACCGCAACCCGGGCCGGGGCCCAGACCTGGAAGGTACCCGGACCGGACGAGCGGTGCCCGTCGAAATGGGGCGCCGCCGACGAGCGTGGATCCGCCAACCACATGAAGCCCGAGACCGTGCTGCGCGCGACGCGGCTCATCCGGACCGGCGAGGTCATCGAGCTGAGCCACGTGCTCTCCGCTGCGATGCCCTTCTTCGGGACGCGCCGCTTCGACGTGCACACGAAGCGTACCTTCATGAACGAGTTCTCCAACCGCCGCGGCAGCAACGAGGAGGTCGTCGTCAGCGAGATCGGACACGTCGGGACCCAGTTCGACGGCTTCACGCACCAGACGCACGAGGACCGCTTCTACAACTGCGTCCCCGTCGACGAGACCGCGACCCGGACCGGCTTCAGGAAGATGGGGATCGAGAAGGTGGGCGCCCTCATCACGCGCGGCGTGCTCATCGACGTGGCCGCTCTCAAAGGCGTGGAACGGCTGCCCGATACCTACGAGATCACCGTGCAGGATCTCGAGCAGGCGCTCTCGAGGCAGAAACTGGCGCTCCAGCCCGGCGATGCGGTAATCGTCCACACCGGCTGGGGCACGCTCTGGACGACCGACAACGAGCGGTACGTGAAGAGCTGCCCGGGGCTGGGAATCGCGGCGGCGACATGGCTCGCGAAACAGGACCCGATGCTCGTCGGCTCCGACAACTGGCCAGTCGAAGTGGCGCCCAATCCCGATCCGCAGCTCTCGCTTCCCATCCATCAGCTGATGCTCGTCGTCAACGGCATCCACCTGCTCGAGAACATGAAGCTGGACGAGCTTGCCGCGAAGCGCGTCTACGAGTTCGCCTTCGTCGTGCAGCCGCTCAAGATCCAGGGCGGAACCGGATCGACGGTGGCGCCAGTCGCGATCCGGTGACGAGCCCGACGCTGCAGGATCTGGTTGGCGGGTTCCGGTGGCAACGAATCCTGCCGGCTCGTTGCGCCTGGCGGCGCGCGACCCCTGGAAGGCGGCTGCTGCAGTGTCCCGAATCAGTGATACGCGACATGATTCGCGGGCGGGGCATCCCGGCTGGCTGCGTTGCTCCTCCCTCGAATATGCCCAATATTCCCGGTCGTCGCGCCTCGCCATCCGGGCGCAGGGCTCCGCGACTCACCACGAATCACTGATTCGGGACTCTAGCTGATAGCTTTATCCCGTGCGCCTCGCCCACGACCAGTCCCGTCGTCTCGCGGCCGTCCAGGCCCCGGTCATTCCCATCGTCGGCCGCTGGATAGCCGAGACCCCCGGCACGATCTCGCTGGGCCAGGGTGTCGTCTCCTACGAGCCGCCCGAGGCAGCCATCCAGGCAGCCCACCGGTTCGGCGCGACGCTGGCCGACCACCGCTACGGGCCCGTCGAGGGGCTGCCGCCGCTCGTGGCGACGCTCGAAGAGAAGCTGGCGCGCGAGAATGACATCCAGGTGCGGCCACGAAGCCGCGTGGTCGTCACCGCCGGCGGCAACCTCGCGTTCATGAACGCCGTCCTGGCCGTCACGGATCCGGGCGACGAGGTGCTGCTGCCCGTGCCGTTCTACTTCAACCACGAGATGGCGATCGTGATGGCCGGCGCCGTCCCCGTGGCGGTCCCGACCACCGGCAGCTATCAGCTCGACCCTGGCGCCATTGCCAGGGCCATGACCCCCAGGACTCGGGCCGTGGTCACGGTTTCACCGAACAACCCGACCGGCGCCGTGTATCCCGAATCCGCGCTGCGCGCGGTGAACGCGCTGTGCCGCGATCGAGGCGCGTTCCACGTCCACGACGAGGCCTACGAGTACTTCACGTATGGTGACGCGCGGCACTTCTCACCCGGATCGATTGATGACGCGGCGCCACACACGATCTCGCTCTTCTCCCTTTCGAAGGCCTACGGCATGGCGAGCTGGCGCGTGGGATACATGGTGGTGCCCGATGCGCTGTGGGACGCCGTCAACAAGATCCAGGACACGATCCTGATCTGCCCGCCGGCCGTGTCGCAGCACGCCGCGCTGGCGGCATTGCAGGTGGGCCGGTCCCATGCCGCCAGTCACCTCGCCCGCCTCGACGCGACGCGGCGCTCGATCCTCTCGGCGCTGCGGGAACCCGGCCTGCCGTGCGACGTGCCGGCCGCCGACGGAGCTTTCTACTATCTGGTGCGCGTGCAGTCGAGCCTGGATCCCATGACGCTGGCGGAGCGCCTGATTCGGGAGCACCGCGTGGCTGCGATTCCAGGCTCGGCGTTCGCGGACGCGGCGCCGTGTTCGATCAGGATTTCCTACGGCGCGCTGGGGGCCGACACCATCGCGGAGGGCATCACCCGCCTCGTGCGGGGCCTGCGCGCCCTGGCCTGAGTCCTGGCTCTCGTCATTCACGGTGGCATTCGGCCGGCGAATGCGTCACGCCCTGCGGCATTGCCCGTCGTCAGAACACTCATGTGCAGGGCAGAGGACGCTACGGCACGCGCGTCGCCGTGCGCTCACGTGTCCCCTGCCAGACACGGGCTTCGCTGACGCGGCCGGTCGCATCGCGTACGAACCGGATCCTGAAGTCGCGGTCGAGCGCGAAGAAGGTCGTCGCGTCTTCCGGCAGCAGCTCCGATCGGGTGTCGCCAGCCGAGGCGAACAGCCTGCCGCTCTCGGTCTCGACGCGCAGCACGACTGCCGGCGACCGGGTGGGGATCTCGTAGCGGCCGGCGAAGTCGGCGTAGGCGGCGGGGTCGGCCGTCCCGAGCCGCCGCGTGACCGGCGCCAGGCCTGGCCACCCGTACTCGCGCGCCACGGCGCGGACGACGTCCTGCAGGATCGCCCCGCCGCTGTCGGAGTTGGTCATCACGACGACGCCGGATGCCTGGTCCCGGTAGGCGACGAGCTGGCAGCGGAAGCCCGCGTTCGCGCCGCCGTGCCCGAACGTGGCGGAGGTCCCCGTGCCCTCGACGCCGACGCCCAGGCCGTAATCCTCCATCTGCGGCTGCAGCATCTGCCTGGCGAGATCCGTCCCCAGGACGCGGTTCGATCGTCCCGCGGCAATGCGCTGCAGCTCGATCGCGAAGCGCGCGAGATCCGACGGGGTCGTCCACAATCCGGCCGCCGCCTGTTCGGGGTAGACGTGCCAGTTGCCGTCGATGGGACGGCCGTCCGACTGGTATCCGGTGGCCGCGTCGCGCCGCAGCTCCGGCGGCAGCGGTTGCAGGAACGTGCTCCGGCTCATGCCGAAGGGCTCCAGCACCAGCTCGCGCGCGGACTGTGCGAACGGTTTGCCCGTTTCGTCTTCGACCAGCAGCTGAACGATCGAGAACCCGCCGCCCGAGTAGCGCCAGCGTGATCCGATCGGGATGTCGACACGCACCGGCGCAGAGTTGGCCGGCTTCTCGCCGTCGAGCACCTGCACGAGCGTGGGAACGGCTTCGTTCTTCGCGTACCCGCGGAAGCCGGACACGGTCGTGCCGGCCGAATGGCTGAGCAGCCGTCGCAGCGTGACCTTCGAAGACGCGGTGAACTCGTTCTCCGGTACCTTCCACGACTTGAGCGACGCGTTCACGTCGCCGTCGAGCGACAGCCGTCCACGCGCGGCGAGCGCCAGCGCGGCCACCGCTGCCACGGGCTTGCTGATCGAGGCCGCCTGGAACCGGGTGCGCTCGTCGACCTTCCGGCCCGACTCGACGTCGGCGAATCCCCACCCGCGCGCCCAGTCGATCCGGCCGTCCACGAACACGGCGATGCTGACGCCCTGGATCCGGGAGTCGCGCATGCGATCCGCGAGGCGGGTCGTGGCGACGGGTCGTCCCTCGAGCACGACCGGCGGCACGAGCCCGTTCGCGATCCGCTGGATACGCGCCTCTATGGGGTTCTGTGCCAGCACCGCGCCCGCGGCGGCGATGGTCAGGAAGGTCGCGGCGAGGGTTCGTCGCAAAGGCATGTCACCGAACCAGAAACAGGCGATCCTGCCGCCGGAGGGCCCAGCGGATCCGGCCGTCGGCGCCGACGACGGCGTCCTCTTCCTGCGCCATCCGGACTGCCTGGTCATCCCATTCGGGCACCGGCGTCGTGGCCTGCAGCTCGACGGAGTACCACATCGACGGGATGACCTTCGCGTCGCCGCGGCCGGGCACGCCGTCCTGGTAGTCCCAGAGGCCGATGAGCGGCCCGGCGCCGTGCCCGTGCAGCCCGATGGGATGCGAGTAGACGGTCCCGGTGATTCCCTTCGCCTTCATCCGCGCCAGCGATGCGGCCAGGATCTCGTTCCCCGTCCGCCCGGGCCGGATCTCGTCCATGACGATGTCCTGGAGCGCGTTGGCGTTGGCGAGCGCGCGCCGGAGGCCTTCGGGGGCGTCCGTCTCGCCCGGCCGCAGCACGTAGGCGTTGTGCTGCGTATCGGTGTTCAGGCGCGCCACCGTGATTCCCACGTCGCAGTGGAGCAGATCACCCGGCTGGATCACCGGATCCGGGCCGAGCTGGCTCTCGGCCGCCCCCTTCCGCTGCACGGAGACGCTCGGCTGGAACCAGGTGCCCAGTCCGAGGTCGTTGACCTGCTGGCGCCACCACCAGACGAGATCGCTCGTGCGCGTGACGCCGGGCGTGATCACCTCGCGCGAGAACATGCGCCCGGTGAGCGACCAGACGAGCTCCTGCATGCGCCTGAAGAACGCCTCTTCGTCCGGTACTCGCACCGCGATCAGATCGAGCGGCAGCGCCTCGGCGTCGCGGAAGCGCGAGGTCCACGTCTCGCCGAGCGCCGCGCTCATGCCCTTCAGCTCGCCGCTCGACAGGCCGTCCGAGAACGCGAAGACCGTCGATCGGTTGATGCCGATGACCTGCGGCTTCCGCTCCTCGATGACCTGCTTCAGCACCTCCCACTGCTCGTCGCCCCACAGCTCGGCCTGCCGCCCCCGGCCGACGTCGCCCGCGGCGGCCTTCGTCGAGCGCCGGGCTTCGAACACGCCGCCCTGCGAGGTGCCGCCCAGCGCAATCCGCTCGGTGCACGCCGCGGACGGAGGCGCCCCGCCCGCGGCGCACCTGTCGAAGAACACGTAGATCGTGCGGCGTCGCGCCGCGAACGTCTCCGGCGCCGTGATCGCGCTGAAAATCGGGTCCTCGTTGTACTCGCGCATCGGCACGACCCACATGTCGATGCCGTGCGTCCGCATCAGCCCGGGCAGGAACGTATCGAGGCGCTGCCGGAGCCACTGCTGCTGCAGGGTGGCCTGCTCGCGGAGCGTGCCGAAGGGCCGCTGCGGACCCTGAGGCGCCGGCTGCGCGCGGAGCCGTGGATCGGGAGTCGTGAGCAGGAAGAGGGCAGGAAGCAGCGCTGCGCGCGCGAGGAGTTTCATCATCATCTTGTTGAATCGGGCCGGCCGCCGCAGGCGCCCGCGTCCACGATGCCGGGCGCGACGTCTCACGCGCGGGTCCGAAAGCTGATACCCTGCTGGCCGGACACATGCCCAGGGCGCTGTTCTTCAGCCTTCCCGCGCACGGCCACGTCAATCCGTCGCTGCCGCTCGCCGCCGCGCTCGTGTCGCGCGGACACGAAGTCGTCTACTGGTCCACCGAGGCGTTCGCCGGGCAGGTGCGCGCGACTGGCGCGCGGTATCGTCCGTATCGTAGCGCGTTCCTGGCCGATCTGCGCCAGCTGCCCGATCGGATGGACGAACTCGCCTGGCTCCTGATGCGGTCGACGGCGGAGGTGCTCGAGGATCTCGCGAGCATCCGGGATGAGCACGCCGACTACGTGATCACGGACGCGGTCGCGCCCTGGGGACGCTGGATTGGCGAGGTGTTGGGGCTGCCCGTCGTGACCTCGGTGCCCACCTTCGCCGTCAACCGCGCCGTGATGGCCTACGCGCTCGCGCACGGCGTGCGGCCCAGGAGTGCGCAGGTCCTGCTCTCCAAGATCCGCCACATGCTCAAGGCCGCCAGCCTGCGCCGCACGTTGCAGCGCCAGTATGGCGTCCGCGGCCCGGGTGTCGCGCCTTTCTCCTCCTCCGATCTCAACATCGTCTATACGTCGCGGTACTTCCAGCCACGCGCCGGCACGTTCGGGGCGTCGTACGAGTTCGTCGGCCCGACGTTCACCCATCGCGCCGGGATCGCGTTCCCGTGGGACGCCGTGCGGAACGCACCGGTCCTGTACGTCTCGCTGGGAACGCTCTTCAACAGGGAGGCCGGCTTCTATCGCGCCTGCTTCGAGGCGTTCGGCGGGCTCGACGTGCAGGTGATCATGTCGATCGGAACGGGCCTCTCGCCGGACGCGCTCGGTCCGGCGCCCGCGAACACGATCGTGAGGCCGCAGGTGCCGCAGCTCGAGGTGCTCGAACGCGCTGCGGCGTTCGTGACCCACGGCGGGATGAACAGCGTCACCGAGAGCCTCTGGAATGGCGTACCCGTGCTCGTGATCCCGCAGATGAGCGAGCAGCAGATCGTCGGCCACAGGACGCAGGAGCTGGGCGCGGGCCTGCTCCTGCTCAAGCCGGCCGCGACCGCGGATGCGCTTCGTGCGGGCGTGCTGCAGCTGCTGGGCGAGCCGGCATTCCGGGAGCGCGCCCGGCTCGTTCGCGATTCGTTCGTCGACGCGGGCGGGGCGGCGCGCGGCGCGGAGATCGTTGACGAATGGATCAGGGGTAGCGCGAGGTCGACGGCGTGTCCGGCTTCCGCCTGAAGGCGGAGAAGAACGCGTAGCTTCCGCCTTTAGGCGGAAGAGAACCTCGCGTGTCGGCCTTCCGCCTGAAGGCGGAAGCCACGCGTGTCGGCCTTCCGCCTGAAGGCGGAAGCGTTCCGCCCGTAGCTTCCGCCTTCAGGCGGAAGAGAACCGATCATGAGGAGCAGCCCGTAGCTTCCGCCTTCAGGCGGAAGAGAACCGATCATGAGGAGCAGTTTCATGGACCGACGGGAATTCCTGAGAACGGCCGGCGCGGGCAGCGTCGCCGCCATGGCTGGCGGAACGCACGTCCCCGGAAAGGCGCAGACGGCTCCCGCAGTGGCCGCCGACCGGCAGGTCTGGATCGACGTGCTCACCCGGCTGAGCGATCCGGTCCTGAACAACCTCGCCGCCGGAACGCTGAAGACGCGGATGCCCGTCGAGCAGGCCGCCGGCGCCGGGCGCCAGAGCGTGAGCCACCTCGAGGCCATCGGACGGCTCGTGGCCGGAATCGCGCCCTGGCTGGAGCTGCCCGGCGATGACACCTCCGAGGGGCGCCATCGGGCCCGCTACGCCGAGCTGACGCGTCGCGCGATCGACCGCGCGGTAGATCCGGCCTCGCCCGATTTCCTGAACTTCACGCGCGATCGCCAGCCCCTCGTGGACGCCGCGTTCCTGGCGCAGGGCATCCTGCGCGCGCCGCGGACGCTGAACGCGGAGCTCGATCCAGGCACGAAGCGCAACCTGGTTGCCGCGCTCGAGTCCACGCGGTCAATCGTGCCCGGCTTCAACAACTGGCTGCTGTTTTCCGCAACCGTCGAGGCCGGCCTCCGCAGGCTGGGTGCGGACTGGGATCGCGTGCGCGTCGACTACGCCCTGCGCCAGCACGACCAGTGGTACAAGGGCGACGGCGCGTACGGGGACGGTCCCCAGTTCCACTGGGACTACTACAACAGCTTCGTGATCCATCCGATGATGCTGGACGTCCTGGACGCCTGCGCGGACGAGTCGGCGGCCTGGAAGGAGCTGGCCGCGCGCGAGCAGCAGCGGGCCGCCCGGTATGCCGCCGTGCAGGAGCGGCTGATTGCTCCAGACGGCAGCTTTCCGCCCATCGGCCGTTCGCTCGCGTACCGGTGCGGCGCCTTCCATCTGCTGGCGCAGATCGCCCTGCGCCGCTCGCTGCCTGAAGGCCTCTCGCCAGCCCAGGCGCGCGGCGCGCTGACCGCGGTGATCCGCCGGACGATGGAGGCTGAGGGAACGTTCGATTCCTCGGGCTGGCTCCGGATTGGCTTCTGCGGGCATCAGCCCGGCATCGGCGAACGCTACATCTCGACCGGAAGCCTGTATCTCTGCGCAGTCGCGCTGCTTCCGCTCGGACTGCCTGCGAACGACGAGTTCTGGAGCGCCGCGGCCGAACCGTGGACGTCGATGCGGGCGTGGACGGGCCAGTCGTTCCCGATCGACCGCGCGCTGTCCTGATCTCGTGCGGAGTAACAGTCGAAGCGCCGAGGGCATCATGTCGATTCTCCGCAACGCTGGCCTGGGCCGCCGATGGGTCGCGCTGGCGCTCCTGGTCGCCCTTTGCGGCCTTGGCCTGCGGGCCGCCCAGCCGCCCGGTGCTGCCGCCGGCTCCCCGCACGTCGTGATCATCAGTCTCGACGGCTTTCCGGGATGGGCGCTCGACGACCCCGCGCTGCCGGTTCCGACACTGCGGCGGCTCGCGAGGGAGGGGGCGATGGCGCGAGGGATGCGGCCCGTCAACCCCACGGTGACCTGGCCGAATCACACGTCGATGGTCACGGGCGTCACGCCGGCCCGGCACGGCGTGCTCTTCAACGGGACGCTCGTCCGGGAGCCCGGGCTGCCGCCGCGCGTCGAGCCCTGGCGCGACAAGGCCGAGATGGTTCGTGCGCGGACCCTGTACGACGCCGCGCACGAGCAGGGGCTCACGACGGCGCAGGTCGACTGGGTCGCGATCTGGAACGCCCCGACCGTCACGTGGGAGTTCCGCGAGCGGCCCGATCCGCAGGGGCCCATCGCGCGCGAGCTCGTCGAGGCCGGTCTGGTCAGCGAGACCGACGTCCAGGCGTTCGCTACCAGGAACATCGTCTTTCGCGATCACGTCTGGACCACGGCTGCGGCGCACATCCTCCGTCGTCATCGGCCGAACCTGCTGCTGTTCCACCTCCTGAACCTCGATTCGACGCATCACCGGTACGGCCCGCGCACGCACGCAGCGCTTACGACAATGGCCTGGCTCGACACGCAGGTGGCCGCGATCCTGGACGCGCTGGACGAGGGCGGCATCGCGGAGCGGACGACGGTGTTCGTCGTGTCGGATCACGGGTTCAAAGCGGTGCGGCGTCAGATCCGGCCGAACGTCGCGCTGGAACGTGCGGGGCTGGTGGAAGTCGTCGACGGCAAGGTCACGCGCACCCGGGCCTGGGTCGTCCCCGAAGGTGGGACGGCTATCGTCTATCTCACGGCGCCCGATCCGGACGGCCGCGTGCTGGCGCGGGTGCGGAAGGAGATCGCGGAGCTCGAAGGCGTGGCCCGGCTGATCGAGCCGTCGGAGTACGCGGCGCTCGGGCTGCCGGATCCCGCGGACGATCCGCAGATGGGCGTCCTCCTGGCCAGCGCGAAGGATGGCTACGCGTTCACGGCGGCGCTCGGCGCCGACGCGGTGATCGACGCGCCGGAGGGCAGTCTCGGCGCGCACGGGTACCTGGCGAGCGACCCGGATCTGAGCGCGCTGTTCGTGGCCTCGGGTCGCGGGATCGCGCGTGGAGTAGTCCTCGATGCCGTGGACGCCGTCGACGTCGCCCCGACGGCGGCGCAGCTGCTCGGTCTCGAGATGAAGGGAGTGGACGGGAGAGTGCTGACCGCGATTCTCGCGGATGGGAAATGGTAACGGGGAAATGGGAAAGACCCCGGAGTTCGTCCAGGAGGCGGCGGGCTGGCGCGCCGAGGGGATGTCCAACCCGGGAGCCGCGCTGCGGCCCCCGTGCCGGTGTCTGTCTTCCGCCTATCGGGCGCTGCTGGTCGTGGCGCCAGGCGCCGGCTCGATCCTGAGGATGCCGCCAGGGTTCGCGTCCACGGCGACGTAGAGATTGCCGTCCGGACCCTGGCGCACGTCCCTGATCCGCAGTCTCAGCTGGTTCAGCAGGGTCTCGCGGCCGATTGGCCCCTTCTCGGTGAACTGGACGCGCTGGACCTGCAGCCCCGACAGCCCGCCGACGAACAGGTTGCCTTTCCACTGGGGAAACTTGTCGCCGCTGTAGAACGCCATCCCCGAGATGCCGATCGACGGGACCCAGAAGATGACCGGCTGCTCCATGTCTTCCTTCCACGGCTGCTGCGAGATGATCTCGCCGCTGTACTCGCGCCCGTAGGTGACGACGGGCCAGCCGTAGTTCCTGCCAGGCTGAATCAGGTTCAGCTCGTCGCCGCCCTGCGGGCCGTGCTCGTTCAGCCAGACTTCCCCCGTGTCGGGGTGAATCGCGAGCCCCTGCGCGTTGCGGTGGCCGTACGAGTAGATCTCGGGCTTGTAGCCCTCCTTGCCGACGAACGGGTTGTCGGGCGGCACGGTGCCGTCTTCACGCAGCCGGAGGAGCTTGCCGCCGTGAATGGCGGTGTCCTGCGCGCGCTTGCGATCGTTGCGCTCGCCGACCGTCATGTAGAGCATGCCGTCGCGCCCCCAGGCGAGCTTCGATCCGAAGTGCAGGCCGCCCTTGCTCCAGTTGTCGGCCACGAACAGATCGCGCACGTCGGTGAGCGCCTTGCCGTCGAAGCGGCCGCGCGCCAGCGCCGTCGTGTTCCCCTGCTCGCCGGGCTTCGAGTACGTGAGGTAGAGCCACTGGTTCTCGGCGAACTTCGGGTGCGGCAGGACCTCCATCAGCCCGCCCTGTCCCATCGCCACGACGTCGGGCACGCCCGACACTGGCTCCGGCACGAGCACCCCGTTGCGGACGACGCGCAGGCGTCCCGGTCGTTCGGTCACGAGCATGTCGCCGTTCGGCAGGAACGTCAGGCTCCAGGGGTTGACGAGTCCGCTGGCGATCGGGACGACGCGGATGGCGGGGCCCAGGGTTTCGAGGTCCTGGGGCTTGTCGGGGAAGGGGAGTTGCGGCACGCGCGGGAAGCCCGGGCCGCCCTGCCGTCCGGGCCCGCCCTGCCGTCCGGGTCCGCCCTGCCTCCCGCCTCCGGGTGGTCCCTGCTGGGCCAGTGCCGTCAGGCCCGCGACGGCGATCACGGCCGGCACGAGAATCCACCTGGCGCTCGTCCTCACTCGAATCCTGTTCAACAGCTGCATGTCACGCTCCCGGCCAGGATCCTATCTTCATCGCGCGACTGGCTCAACCGTCCGGGGGTGAGAAGGGTGGCCGTTACGAACCTCGAACCCTGAACCCCGAAGGCTGCCGGAATCCCGGCAGCGTCGTCCATGGCCGCCGCGAGCGTCCCCGGAAGCCTCTGGGAAACGGCGGGATGCGCGCGGCGCGGTCCGGGGTGCGCTTCTTGCTCCCCCGCGCTCAGTCGCCATGTCTGCACCATTCGATCGCCGTGATTTCCTCAAGAGCGCGGCCGGCACGCTCACGCTGCTCCTCAGCCGCGGCGGGCTGTCGGCCGCGCAAACGCCGGCGGCCGAGCCGCCGGCCGGTCCGCCCGTCACCATTGGCGTGATCGGCCTCGGCCCCTGGGGCCGCGAGACGCTCGCGGCCCTCGGCCGCATCCCGCAGGCCCGGGTCGGGGTTCTGTGCGACGTCTACGAGCCGTTCCTGAAGCGCGCCGCGCCCGGCGCGCCGAACGCGACGGCGGTGACCGACTGGCGTCGCGCGCTCGAGGCGCCCGTGGACGCCATCGTCGTCGCCACCCCGACGCCGCTGCACCGCGAGATCGTCGAGGCCGCGCTCCAGGCGGGCAAGCACGTCTACTGCGAGGCGCCTCTGGCTGCGTCCATCGACGACGCCCGCGCGATCGCGCGGGCCGCGGGGGCCGCGTCCGGGCGCGTGTTCCAGGCCGGCCTCCAGGGGCGCGCGAACGCGCTCTATACCCACGTCCTGCAGTTCGTGAAGACCGGCGTGCTCGGCGGCGAGCTGACGCTGGTGAACGCGCAGTGGAACCGGAAGGAGAGCTGGCGGCGTCCGGCGCCCACGCCCGAGCGGGAGGCCGCCGTCAACTGGCGGCTGGCCAGGGAGTCGCCGGGGCTGATGGGCGAAGTCGGGATTCACCAGCTCGATCTCGTCATGCAGTACCTCGACGCGCGCCCGACGGCCATCGTCGGCGCCGGCGCGATCGCGGCCTGGCGCGACGGCCGCCAGATCCCCGATTCCGTCGTGTCGCTCATCGAGTTCCCGAAGGCGCGCGCGACGTTCCGCGTATCGCTGGCCAGCTCGTTCGGGGGTGCCTATACGATCTTCCAGGGAAGCGACAGCAGCCTCCTCATGAAGGAGAGCCGCGGCTGGATGATCAAGGAAGCGGACTCGCCGCTCCTCGGGTGGGAGGTGTACGCGCGGAAGGAGCCGGTCCACGACGAGATGGGGATCGCGATGGTCGCCGACGCGACCAAGCTGCTGCAGGCGGGCGTGGAGCCAGGGAAGTCGGGCGCGGTCGAGCCCGAGAAGCCGCCGCTGGTGATGGCCTACGAGAGCTTCATCCGCAGCATCCAGCAGTCGGCTCCACCGGCCGCCGGGGCGAAGGAAGGTTTTGCGGCGACCGTGGCGGCGCTGAAAGCGAACGAGGCGGCGCTGGCGGGTGGTCGCGTCGAGGTCGCCGCGGACGCCTATGACGTCTGAACGCGTATTCCGGGCTCACCCCGTTGCGGCTCGCGCTCGTTCCGCCGGTGAAAACGGGCGCACCTCCCGCGCGCCCGGGGGTCTGACCGTGATTCGCACCCGGCTGAAAGCCGGGAGCTGGAAACCTGAGTGTCTCTGGTCAGCGGGACCCCTTGCGCCGGAGCCTGTCGGCCCGCGGCGCCTCGGCCGGACGCGCGGAAAAACGCACCTTCGGCGATGCCTCACGGTGGCCGCTCCGGTTCGGGTGATCCGCGGGCCGGCGCCCAATCGGTTGAGCGGATGGGTGATCCGTACGGCGGTGGCGAAACAGCGCCTCCGCGGATCGGAGCGCCTCCGGTGCGTTTTTGGACTGACGCAGTCGCGCTGGCCGCATCGCGCCGTGGCCCGACAGGCTCCGGCGCAACCCGCTGACCGGATGTGATGCGAGCTGGCAGCTGAGAGCTGACAGCTGAGAGCTGAAGGAGAGCAACATGAGTGACGAGACCACCAACCTGTCGCGTCGTGAGTTCATCCGGACGACCGTGGGCACCGCGTCGGGTGCGGTCGCCGCGGCCACCATCCTCCAGGCGTCCGGTCCCGTGGCGGGCCACGCACCTGCCGTGAATCCCCGCATCATCGGCGCGAACGATCGGGTCAACGTCGGCGTGATCGGCGTCAAGGGAATGGGCGGCGGGCACCTGCGGAACATCGTGGGCGACCCGATGGCCGACGACAACGGCGCGGTGATCGCCGTGTGCGACGTGTGGGAAGACGCGCGGCGGAAGGCGCAGACCAGCGCGAAGTGCCCCGACAGCCAGGTCTACAGCGACTACCGGAAGCTCCTCGCCAACAAGGACGTCGACGCCGTGATCGTCGCCACGCCCGATCACTGGCACGGCCGCATCAGCGTGGACGCGCTGACGGCCGGGAAGCACGTCTACGTCGAGAAGCCGATGACGCGGCACCTCGACGAGGCCTTCGCGATCCACGACGCGGCGAAGCGGACGAAGCGGCTGGTCCAGGTGGGTTCCCACGGCTGCAGCGACCCGAAGTATCACCGCGCGCGCGATCTGATCACGTCGGGCACGTACGGGCGTCTGCTGTGGGCGCAGGGCAGCTACTGCCGCAACAACCCGAACGGCGAATGGAACTACAAGCTCGAGCCGGAGGCGACGGCGCAGTCGATCGACTGGCAGACATGGCTCGGCCCCGCGCCCAAACGCGCCTTCAGCGCCGAGCGCTTCTTCCGGTGGCGGAAGTACTGGGACTACGGGACCGGCATCATCGGCGACCTGTGGCCGCACCGGCTCCACCCGCTGATGCTCGCGATGGGCATCAACGAGTTCCCCGCGTCGGTGAGCTGCATCGGCGGGGACCTCTGCAAGAGCGACACCGGGACGGACGCGTCGGGTCAGCCGAAGGGCGAGCCGCGGGAAGTGGCCGACACGACCCTGATGATGGTCGAGTTCGCGAGCGGCGCCATGATCATGCTGGCCGGGTCCACCGTGAACGAGCGCGGCGTGGACGACGTCATCCGCCTCCAGAAGGCGAACATGACGCTGGGCGGCGTCCGCGTGGCGATTACGCCCGAGCGTCCCTACGTGGACGAGCTCGACGCGATCGACGAGTCGCCGGAGAACGCCGGCGAGAGCCACGTCAAGCACATGCGCAACTTCTTCGAGGCCATCCGCGGCGAGGGCGCGCTGACCTGCAACGAGGATCTCGGGGTCCGCGTGCAGGCGATCGTGTCGATGGCGGAGCTGGCCTACCGGAAGAAGAAGCTGGCGCGGTTCGACGAGAAGACGCGGCAGATCCTCGTCTGAGCGGCACGCAGGAACCATGGCAACGGCCTGCGCGCCGGCGGGCGAGGTGCGGCTCGCCATCGAGGCGATGGCCACGCGCTTCGAACTGGTGCTGGCCGGATCGGATCCAGCCTGGCTGCGGGGGGCGGGCGAGGAGGCGCTGGCCGAGATCGCCCGGCTCGCGCACCAGCTGAACTTCTACTGCCCGGCGAGCGAGGTCACGTGGATCAATGCGTGCGCCGCGCACGGGCCGGTGCAGGTCGAACCGGGGCTCTTCGACCTGCTCCGGCGATGCCGGCGGCTGTCGGAGGCGACCGACGGCGCGTTCGATATCACCGTCGGGCCGCTGGTCCGGCTGTGGCGGCAGGCCGGGCGCGACGGCGCGGTGCCTGACGAGCGCTCGCTCGCGGCCGCGCGCGAGGCGGCGGGGTACCGTCACCTCGAGCTGGACGCCGCGGCGCGCACCGTCCGCTTCCGCAGGCCGGGGATGTCTATCGATCTCGGCGCGGCGGGCAAGGGCTACGCGATCGATCGCGCCATCGAGGTGCTGCGCGGGCTGGGCGTCGAGCGGGCGCTCCTGCACGGCGGCACGAGCAGCGTCCACGCGCTGGGCGCACCCGAGCGGGGCGCGTGGACGATCGAGTGGCGCCCGCGCGCCGGTCAGGCCCGGACGTTCGATTTGCGCGACGGCGCGCTCTCGGTCTCGGCCGGGCACGGGCGGGTCTTCGACGTCGATGGCCGCGCGTACGGCCACGTCGTGGACCCGCGGACGGGATGGCCGACGGAGACGGCCGTGTCCGCCGTGGTGACCGGTCCGCGCTCCTGCGAGTGCGACGCGCTGTCGACGGCGGCGCTGGCGGGTGGCGGGGGGCTGGGCGCGCTGCGGGCCCGGTTCCCAGGCTACGAGTGCGCGCTGGGGTGAGGCGTGGGGGTTCTCCCTCTCTGGCGTGCCTCTTCCAGGCGCGAGTCTTGCTCGAGGTGGCCCGCAAGGGACCCGGGCGTCACGCCTCGAGTCTCTTCAGGTCCTCGAAGTGGCCGTCGTCGTGCGCGACCTCGAGACCATGGATCTTCGCGCACGCAAATATGAGGAGATCCGCCAGGGGAACCGTCACGCCGGATGCCCGGGCGCGATCGGCGAGTTGAATCGCCCGCGTCCAGACCTCAGCAGAGATCTCGTAGTCGGGGAGCAGCGCCTCATAGCGACGGAGCGTCCTGCGCTCGGCGTCGCTGGTGACGCCTCGCCACAGTTCGAGCCGGACGGCGGGACACCAGGCGGCTGCGCCGTGCTCCAACAGCGCATTCACGCGGTCGCGCTTCGCCGGGTCGCCACTCTTTCGGAGCTGGTGCACCCAGAGCGAGCTATCGACGAGGACGGGCATTCAGGTGCCGATCGCGCTTGCCGTCGATCGCTTCGATCTCGTCGTTGGTTGGAAACCGGTCGCTGAACGTGCCGGAGTACTTCACCAGTTCGGCCATCCGCCGCCGGCGATTGAACTCTTCCAGGACCTTGACGACCGCTTCACGCTTGGTAGTCGCGCGGGTAAAACGCATGGCATCCCGCAGCTCGTTCTCTGGAATATCGATCGTCGTCTTCATGCTTCCATTGTAGCACTGCTGGGATTCCCGCCTCCCTCATCGAGGAATCCCGGCCTGGCGGAGGGGACCCCGGCGGCCCCATGGGAGGCCTCTCCTGGGTCGGCTTTCCAGCGCGCTGCACGCACGACCACCGCGATCGTGCGCCGGCTCATGCTCGATCGTTGCGCGGTTCCCGCTGCCTGGTGCGGCGGCTCATAACCCGTGTATCCGGCGCGAATCCGCCGTTCCCGGCAAGGAAGCGATCAAGACTTGGCCGTTGGGAGTTTGTGGAACCATGTTGGAGGAACGATGTCCAATGGGAAGGCGGGGGACCATCCAATCAGCGACATCATCGATCATCGTATTCAGGTGTACTCGCCGCAGATCGATGCACTCGTGCGCCGTTTGGCAGCACTAATCCCCCGGGACGAGCTTGTTGAACTCTTCGACTGGTTTGCCCCACCACCGCTCCCGGAATTCGAGAACCGCCTCAAGGAAAAGGTTGTCATTTTGGAGCGGGATGCCCAACGGCGTGGATGGGATGCATAGAAAGAAGTGGCGTACCGCGCGCCAGACGGTCGCGAGGATGTCCCGGTAATGCGCCTGCGTCCCCGGGACGGGGCCGTTGTGCGTCTCTCCGACTGACAATGCAGCGGCCGATTCTCCGGTCAGCGCCGTCCTTTCCGCGATGTCCACCTCGGTCACGGTTCCCGGCTGGTCGGACGCGACTGCGGCGGCCACCTCGGCAAGCCTCTCCTTGATCAGCTTCCAGTGGGCTCAGGACCTGTGGTGACCCCGCAGGATGAAAGGCCTCGCGAAGTCGGCCGCTCGTGAGCCGCCGCCCGCGCCGTTGCGGTCGGACGGCGGGGCGTGCGGGAGCTCCGATCGCGCCCGACCTCTGAGCCGCGGGTCAGCGTCAGCGCAAAAAACGCGCCCGCAGCCAGACGACCGGGCTGGGTTGCGGGACCCAGCCCGGGTCGCCGACGGCACGGCGGAGGGCGCGTTTTTCCCCGCGGCGAAGCGGGAGGGCCCGAGCGGAGGTCCCGCACGTCCCTCTTCGCGACAGAACGCCGGCTCGAACGCGTCCGGCGGCTCACACTCTGCTGATATCGGATGTCTCGGTCCGTCGTGACGAACACATCGAATCCAGCGCGTTCTGCCGCATCGAGGAGTTCACCGTTCGCCAGACTGTCCCAGGCGCGAGAGCGCGCCTCGTCGACGCGTGATCGGGCGGCGCCGCCGCGACGCCTCGGGGCGTTCCGTTGTGCAACTGGACGCGCATCAGCGCGGGGCAATCGGCGCGTCGAGACTGCGCGCGGCGAACTCGAGCACCGCCTTGACCTGTTCGCGGGTCACCGGGAACTGCTCGATCGCCGATTCAGATCGCGACGACCTCGAGCAGCGCGGAGAGGCCGGCGAAATCGGCGGGGATTGCGGATACACGGCGGCTCAGCGCGCGGCGATCGTGAGCGGAAGGAAACGCAGGCGGCCGCTGCCGCCTCGCCCGGCGAACACATGCGGTCTCACGGCGACCAGAATGACCCGTCAGCCAGCCATGAATCGCCGTGAACCCCCGGCTTCGCGTCGGCACTAAGGGACCGCCCTCGGGTATGGCAGACGCTGCCGTAGCACTAATGTGCTACCATGCCCCGGAAATGACCAAGGAAGTCACGCTTCGACAGGCCGGCGGGTCCGTGAGCGCGACCCTCCCCAAGGACATGGCCGACCGGCTGCGGCTCGAGGCTGGCGATCGCGTGCTGGCGGTGGAAACCGACCGCGGGATCCTGCTGACGCCCTACGATCCTGAGATCGAGCGCGCACTGAGCATCGCATCAAAGGCCGCGAAGAAGTACCGCCACGCTCTGCGCGAACTGGCGAAATAGCAGGGTGGCCAGGCGCCGGGAGCCGAAGTGGCTCAGCCGTCTCGTGCTCGACGCCATTCACACCGATCAGCTCCGGGAGCATGGTGGGTCACGCGGAACTCGGGACGAGAACGCTCTCGAATCGGCACTGGCCCGACCGCGACAGAGGTGGCGCCATACGGCTGCGGCCGACGTTCCGATGCTCGCCGCCGCCTGCGCGTTCGGGCTCGTCAGGAATCATCCCTGCCGGGATGGCAACAAGCGCATCGGATTCCTCGCGATGATCACGTTCCTCGACCTCAACGGCTACGAGTTTCGTGCGACCGACGCCGAAGTCGTGGCCGAGATCCGGGCAGTCGCGGACGGTACCATCGCGGAAGATGCGCTCGCCGACTGGATTCGACGGCATAGCTCCAGGCGCCGATGAGATTCGGCAGCCGAACAGGCCCAGAGCCCAGAGCCCAGAGCCCAGAGCCCAGAGCCCTGAGCCAACGTCTCTCACCCGAGCGCATTGTCCAGCGACATCATCACCGTGAACCCGATGACGAAGCCCAGCGTCGCGACGTCGCTGCTGCCCGTGCGGACGGTCTCCGGAATCAGTTCTTCGACGACGACGTAGAGCATGGCGCCGGCGGCCGCGGCCATGCCGTAGGGGAGGAACGCGGCTGACGTCAGCACGAGATACGCGCCCAGCACGCCGGCCACCGGCTCGATCGCGGCCGACAGCTGCCCCCAGAAGAACGCCCGGCCGCGCGACATGCCGCTCCGTCGCAGCGGCAGCGCGATCGCCAGCCCTTCCGGCACGTTCTGCAGGCCGATGCCGATCGCCAGCGCGATCGCGGACCCCAGATCGTCGCCGCCGAACGCCACGCCCACTGCCATCCCCTCGGGAAAGTTGTGGAGCGTCATGGCGAGCATGAGCAGCGCCGACTGCCGCCAGGCCACGGACGGACCCTCGGGACGGGCCTCGTCCGGAAACTCGGGGTGCAGATGGGGCAGGATCTGATCCGCGCCGTAGATGAAGGCGCTTCCGGCGAGGAGGCCGATGGCCGCGGCGAGCACGCCGCCGCGTTCCATCGCCGGGACGAGCAGCGACCAGCAGGAGGCCGCCACCATCACGCCGCCGGCGAACCCCATCATGGCGTCCATCAGCCGGCGTGGGGCCGAACGCACGAAGAGGACCGGCAGCGTGCCGACGGCCGTCAGCAGCCAGGTGCCGAGCGTCGCGACCAGGGCCTGCGCGATCGGTCCCGACGCTCGAAAGGCTTCGAACATAGTCAGGCGGTCACCGGGGGGCTCGCGGCCGGACCCGGATACCTCGTCCGGCCGCTCGTCGCCGGGGACGCGCCGTCAGTTGCTGCTCGGGCCGATGCCCGCCAGCACGCCCCGCATGTAGGCGAAGGACTGCTGCATCCCGGGCAGCGGATCGCCGGCGTCGATCTCGTATTCGAGTCCGACGTGCCCGGTGAACCCGATCTGGATCAGTGCGCGGAAGAGGCCCGGGAAGTCGATCGCGCCCTTGCCGACGATCACCTGGCTGTCGCGGTCCTTCACGTCGCGCAGGTCCTTGACGTGCAGGTCGTAGACGCGATCGCGCAGCTCGAGGACGGCCTTGGTCGGATCGGTGCCGGTCCGCACCGTGTGTCCGATGTCCACGCACAGGCCCATCCGCTGATCCCGGCCCTTGATGTGCTTGTAGGCGTCGTAGGGCGAGGGGAAGAACTTGTCCTCGGGTCCGTGGTTGTGGATCGCGACCCGGATGTCGAACTCCTTCGCGCAGCTCTCGACGATGTCGAGCGAGTCGAAGCTGGGTGCGGCCACGATGAGCGGCATGCCCGCGTGCTTCGCGTATTCGAAGTCGGCCCGCACCTGGGCGGGCTCGTTCCGGAAGGTGATCGTGCCGCCGCCCATGATCGTGAAGCCGGCGGCCTCGACCTTCGCGCGCGCGGCCTTCAGCTCCTCGGGCGACAGGGTGCGCGGGAGGTGGACGTCCTTGAAGTTGATGTACTTGACGTCCATCGCCTTCGCCATCTCGAGCGCTTTCTCGAACGGGAACTTGCGCAGGGAGTAGGAGGCCACGCCGAGCTTCAGCGCCGGCGCCCCTGGCGTGCGCTGCGCCCCGCGGAGCGTCACGTGAGGCAGGACGCTGGCTGCCGCTACGGCCGTCAGGAAATCGCGTCGTTTCATTCGGCACCTCGCTCCCGGTTGTCTACTGCAGCCTCAGTGTCCTGGCCGCGGTCACCTGAACTCGCCTGAAGGCGGACCCCACGCCCCGTTGACCGGAGGTGGCCATCAGCGGCCAGCAACCAGCTCCTGCGTTCTGGTTAGCGGGTTGCGCCGGAGCATGTCGGCCCACGGCGCAGTGCGGCCAGCGCGACCGCGTCAGCACGAAAAACGCACCGCAGGCGCTCCGATCCGCGGAGGCGCTGATTCGTCAATGTCGTCCGCACCATCCGGCCGCCCAACCGATTGGGCGCCGGCCCCCGGATCACCCGAGCCGGAGCGGCCATCGTGAGGCCATCGCCGGAGGTGCGTTTTTCCGCGCGTCAGGCCGAGGCGCGGTGGGCCGACATGCTTCGGCGCAATGGGTCCCGCTAACCAGAGAATCCGCGATCAGCGCGCAGCTGACGGCGTCAGGCTGCCGCATGATAGCTCAAACGGCGCTGGCAGGGGCGCGCCGCAGGGTGTGGATGGTCCTGCGGTCCAGGGCCCGGGCCACCTCGGCGGCCGCCGCGGGATCGAGCGGCGCGAGGTGCCGCACGTAATCCCCTTCGCGCACCGCCACGGGCACGCCGTCGCGGTAGGCGATGCGGGTGCGGCCCGCGGCGCGGATGCGCTCGCCGGCGGTGACCAGGCCGGTCAGGTTGAGCGGATCGGGAGCGGCAATGGCGACGAGCCGGCCGTCGGCCGGTCTCCGGCGGGTCTCGCGCAACATCGGGATCGCGTCTGGAAGAGCGAACTGTTCGCCCGACATCCCGGACACGAAGCGGCCGCCGCGGACCTCGCCGCGCGCTTCGAGCCGCCGGTAGACGCGGACCAGCTCGCGCCATGGCACGGCGAGCGTCTCCCTCGCGAGGACGCGCCGGAACACGACCCCGTAGCGGCGCAGCAGCACCCAGGCCTGTGTGAGGACCGCCGACTCCGGGTCGTCGTCCACGTCGGACTGGAGCGCCGTCCAGCGGCCCGCGAACTTCGCTCGTCGGTCGGCCGCTCCGGGGCGCCCCGCGGCCGCGCTCACGAGCGCACGCAGCCCCGAGAAGCCGTCGGAAGCCGCCAGCCCGGCCGCGACCAGCGCCCCGATGGCCTGTCGCGTCCGGCCGGCGTCGAACCCGCACGCCGACTGCAGATCGGCGAAGAAGCAGGCTCCGCGATCGCGCAGCACGCCGAGCAGCATCCGGGCGTCTTCGGGCAGCCGTGATTCGGCACCGGACTCCGCGCCGGCCCCATCGGATCCCTGGTTCCCGACCGCCTGCGGTCCGAGCGTTCGCCAGGCCCCGGCGTGCTCGCGAAGGAAGAGCGCCACCGGCGTGGACGGTCCCAGCTGGGCGGGCTCGCCGCTGGCGGCGACGCGCGAGAAGCGCGTCCAGCCGACCTCCCCCGCGAGGCAGAGCATGTCGAGCATCGCGGGATCGTATCGATCCAGCCGCGCCGGCAGCACGGAACGCTCCCAGGCCGAGGCGCCCAGCTCGAAGCCGTCGAGCAGTGCGACCGCCTCGCGCAGGCCCTCGACGCCGGTCAGCCGCGAGTCGGGCGACACGTGCTGCCACGTGAACAGGAACCGCATGAAGTCAGCCGGGCTGACCGGCTCGATCTCGGCCCTGAGGCGTCCGAGCGTGTAGCGGTGGATGCGCGCGAGCAGCGTGCGATCGCACCACTCGAGCGACGCCGGGGCGCCAGCCCGCGGCGTGAACGCACCGCGAAGGACGACGCCCTCGGACTCCAGCGCGACGAGCGCCGGCTCGGCCTCGGCGACACCCAGTCCAAGCGTCCCGGCGACGGCCGCCGCCGTAGTCGGTCCCAGGATCGTCAGCCGCCCTCGCACCAGCTCGATCACCGCCTCGTCGCGGGTCCAGGCGCGCGCGCGCGACGGCGGCGCCGCCACCGGCGGGTCGAGTGTCGCGGAGGGGTGCACGGCCCGCAGCTCCGGCACGCGCTCGGCGGCAATCCAGAGGCCGTGCGGCGTTCCTGGTTCTGCCGCGGCGGGGTGGATGAAGGGAAGCACGTGCGCCGCACGCCTGGCCTCGACGAGCGCATCCATCAGGGACGGGTCGGCAACCTCCGCGTCGAGCAGGAACCCCGCCACGACGAGCGCGTCGTGGAGCTCGTCGGGGTCACGGGGATCCGGCCGGACCTCGTCGCGCACCCGCTCGATTGCCGCGGGATCCAGCGCGCCGAGATCGCCCACCGACGAGGGTTCCCCCGCGCGCCTCGTCTGCACCGCGTGCGCCCGCCTCTCCTCGAGCGGGGCATCGTCCAGGAACGCGTAGGGCCGCGCGTTGAGGATCTCGTGCGTGAAGACGGACGGTTCCGGAGTATCGCGGGCCACCAGCGCGATCGTGCCGTCGTGGATGCGCCGGAGCACACCGAGCAGGCCGTCCAGGTCCATGGCCTCGCTCAGGCAGTCCCGAACCGTCTGCTGCACGAGGGGATGATCCGGGATCTCCCGGTCGCCCGGGATGTTCTCGAGGCACGCGGCCGCATCCGGGAACGCGGACGCGAGCAGGTCTTCGGCGAGCATGCGCTGGATCTGCGGAGCAACCTTGCGGCCGCCGCGGCTTCGCGGAACCGCGAGCGAGATCGTCGCGTTCCAGCGCCAGCGGGTCTGGAACATCGGCGCGTCGAGGAACGCCTGGACGAGCACATCGCGTGTCGTGTTCGGATGCAGATAGCGGAACACGTCGGCGAGCGGGAACGAATGCTGCGGCCCGAGCGACAGCAGCAGCGCGTCCTCGGTGGCGGCCGCCTGCAGCTCGAAGTTGAACTGGCGGCAGAACCGCTTGCGCAGCGCCAGCCCCCAGGCCTTGTTGATGCGGCTGCCGAACGGCGCGTGCAGCACGAGCTGCATCCCGCCCGACTCGTCGAAGAAGCGCTCGAGCACGAGCGTCTGCTGCGTGGGCACGCAGCCGAGCAGCCGCCGGCCGTCGTCCAGGTACTCGACGATCTGTTCCGCGGCTGCGGCCTCCAGTCCGGTTTCCGAGCAGAGCCACGCCGCGACGGCTGGCGCGCGGCCGTCCGCGGGCGGCCCGTCCACGAGCCGCCGTTCGACGTCGGCGCGCAGGTCGCTCACCGCCCGCGAGAGCTCATCGCTCCGCGCCGGCGCCTCGCCGAACCAGAACGGGATGTTCGGCGGCACGCCCGCGGCATCGGCCACGCGGACCGTTCCGGTCGAGACCTGCAGGACCCGCCACGACGCGTTGCCGAGCTGGAAGACGTCGCCGGCCATCGACTCGATCGCGAAGTCCTCGTTGAGCGTCCCGATGAACGTGTCCCCCGGTTCGAGCACGACCCGGTAGTCGGCCACCTCGGGGATCGCGCCGCCGGACGTCAGCGCGAGGAGCCGCGACCCGCGGCGCCCGCGGATCGTTCCGTTCACCTCGTCGTGGTGCAGCAGCGCCGCACGGCGGCCCCGCCGCGTCGAGTAGCCCTCCGCAGCCATCCGGACGACCGCGTCGAAGTCGGCGCGGGAGAGCTCCCGGTACGGCCACGCCCGGCGGACCAGGGCGAACAGCCGATCGACTGGCAGCGCCGCCTCGTCCGCTGTCGAAGCCTCGGCCACGATCTGCTGCGCCAGCACGTCGAGCGGCGCGTCGTACTCCAGAACGCGATCGAGCTCGCCGCCGCGGATCGCGCGCAGCATCGCGGCGCACTCGACGAGGTCGTCGCGCGACGCCGGGAAGACCCGCCCCTTCGGCAGGCCGTCGATGGTGTGGCCCGATCGCCCGACGCGCTGGAGCAGCGTCGCGATCCGGTGCGGCGATCCGAGCTGGCACACGAGATCGACGTGGCCGATGTCGATGCCCAGCTCGAGGGAGGCGGTGGCGACGAGCGCGCGGAGGCGGCCGCTCTTCAGGCGCGTCTCCGCGTCGAGCCGCTTCTCCTTCGACAGGCTGCCGTGGTGCGCGGTCACCGTGCCCTCGCCGAGCCGCTCCTCCAGGTGGCGGCACACACGTTCGGCCAGCCGGCGCGTGTTCACGAAGACGAGCGTGGTACGATGCGCCCGCACGAGATCGGCCAGGCGGTCGTAGTACTCCTCCCAGACCTCCCGCGACATCACCGCGTCCAGCGGGGACCGCGGGATCTCGACGCCCAGATCCATCCGTCGCCGGTGGCCTTCGTCCACGAGGGCGCAATCCGGGGGAATGGCCGCATCGGACGAGCCGGCTGGTCCCGCTCCCGTCAGATACCGGGCGACCAGATCGATCGGCTTCTGCGTGGCCGACAGTCCGATGCGCTGCAACGGCGCGATCGCGACGTCCTGCAGCCGCTCGAGCGACAGCGCCAGATGCGCGCCGCGCCGCGTGCCGATCACCGCGTGAATCTCGTCGACGATGACGGTGCGCACGGTCCGCAGGAGGTGCCGGCTGCGGTCCGCCGTCAGGAGCAGGTAGAGCGATTCAGGGGTCGTGACCAGGATGTGCGGCGGCGTCCGGATGATGGCCGCGCGCTCCGCCTGCGTCGTGTCGCCGGTGCGGACCGCGGCCGTGATGGACGGCGCCGCGAGGCCGGAGGCCTCCGCCAGCTTCCGGAGCGCCCGGCGCGGCTCGGCAAGGTTCCGGTGGATGTCCGCGCTCAGCGCCTTGAGCGGCGAGACGTAGAGCACGCGGACCTCGTCGGGCAGCGGCGACGCCAGCCCTTCCTGCGTCAGGCCGTCGAGCGCCGAGAGGAACGCCGCCAGCGTCTTGCCCGAGCCGGTCGGCGCGGCGATGAGCGAATGGCGTCCGGCATGGATGGCTTCCCATCCCCGCAGCTGCGCGGCCGTCGGCTCACCGATCGCTTCGGTGAACCACCGCTGGACGAGAGGATGGAACTGGGCAAATGACATTGCCGATTGCCGATTGCGGATTGGCGATTGAATTGGTCGATTGGCGGATTGGTGATTGATTATTGTCGATTGGCGATTGGCGATTTCCGGACTGCGCAGAGCCGACCAGTTCGCCTCCGCCTTCGTCCCAGATCTCGTAGCTTCCGCCTTCAGGCGGAAGCCAGCCGAATCGCGCTATCCGCCGCCGCACGAGGCCGAACGCATGCGGACGGAGGACACGTCGAGCACGGGCACGTTGTCGGCCGCGCTCGGGATGCCCCGGCCGGCCACGGGCAGGCCGCCGCTGATCTCGACCTGGCGGCCGACTTTCACGCCGCGGTCGTCGAGCGCGGAGCGCTTGATGATGCCGGTCACCTCGACGAGCTGCTTGTTGTGCCGCTTCACCAGCTCCATCACGTCCTTCTTCCCCGCGAGGCGGAACGTACGCCCGCGCACGTCGGGCCCGCTCTGCACGTCTGCCTCCCGCAAGTCGGCGGCTCTCAGCGCCCGCCCGTTGAGGCAACCGATCACGGTGACCTCGATCGAGTCGTCCGGGATCGGCGGCCGCTCCTGAGGATGGTCCTGAACGGAAGAGATGCCAAGGGTCAGAGCGAAAAGGAACCAGATCATCGCGGGTCTCGCATGAAGGAGGGCTGGCACCTCGAAGATACCACGAGAGCACCTGCTGCTCCCGCGGTCATTTGAGGCGCGCGATGAGCTCGGCCAGGTCAGCCGGACGCGGAGCCTCGAACGAAACGAGCCGATCCTCGACCGGGTGCCGGAACGCGAGCCGCCGCGCGTGCAGCGCCGTGCGCGGGAAACGGATCGGCTGCACAGGTGCTTCGTAGACGTAGCGCTTCTCCCCGACGAGGGGATGTCCGCGCAGCGCCGCCTGAATCCGGATCTGGTTCCGCCGCCCCGTCCTCAATCCGATCTCCAGGACCGTCGCACCCCGAAGCGCCTCGACGGTCCGGTCCTCGCAGACCGCTTCCTGCGCGCCGGGCTGCCCGGGCCGCGCCTGCTCCTGGATGAGCGCCCGCGAATTCCAGGCGAGCACATCCCGCCAGACGCCCTGCGCGGGCTCCGGCCGGCCGTAGACGACGGCATCGTAGAGACGTTCCGTCAGCCGCTTCCGGAACTGGCCGTGCAGCGCCGCCTGCACGGCCGCATCTTTGGCGAACACCACGAGACCGGAGGTGTCCTGGTCGATGCGGTGGACGACGAGCGGACGACGGCGACCGTGCGAGCGGAAGCGCGCTTCGAGCCGATCGTAAATGGAGGGGATGCCCGGATTCCGTTCGAGCGGGACGGATAGGAGGCCCGGAGGCTTGTCGACCACGAGCAGGACGTCGTCTTCGTAGACGATCGTCAGGCCGCGCACCTCGCCGATTCGAGGTCCGGGCCGGGCGCTGCCCGGTCGATCCATCCAGAGGCGCACGCGATCGCCGGCTGCCACGCGGCACGAGGCGTCAGCCGGCGTCGCTTCTGAACTGTTGAGGTAGACCTTGCCCCGCCCGAGGGCGGCCAGCGCCCGGGCGCGGGAGCCCAGACGGCCGCTGGCGGCCAGGAACTTGTCGAGGCGGGTGCCAGCCTCGTCGTCCGTCACCACCCAGGCAGGGCCGGGAGGCGGTTCAGGCGACGCGGCGGCCCTTGTCGTTCGTGTTGCTCTCGTTGGCCACGCGGAGGCGATTGTCCACGCCGGAGGCGCCGAGCGCCCGGGCGAGGATGTCGGCCCGGCGGCGGTCGGCGGCGGTGCGGACCACCCCGCTCAACGTGACGTGGCCGTCGTGGACCTCGACGTTGATGACGATCCGGGCCTTCCCGCCCCCGGTCCAGAACGACGGATCCTCTTCAATCTGCTCGGAAATGACCTGCTGCAGCTCTTCGTCATCGAGCAATCCGGACTTGGCCCGCCGGATGATTTCTGGTCTCATACCCCTCCTGGATCTCGGCCGCGCCTTGCAGGGCCGGGCCTGTCTCGAAACCGTACGCGCTCTCCCGCGCCCAATGGGAGATCGTAGTCCCTGTCTATTTGGACGCCGACACGTCCCGCGCGGACTCAAAGCTCTGCCGTTCGAGCCGAGGGCGGTCGATCCGGCCTATTCTCTTTATATTTCGGCCGGAATTCAATCCTTCTTCGGGGGATCGGCCGCGTCCCGGGCCCGGACCTCTGCGTCGGGTGAGCCGGTCTCGAGGGGATGCGGCAGCGCCGTGCCCGTCCAGGGCGCCAGGACGCCGGCCTTCACGTAGGCAAACAGCTTGTCGCGCGTGTCGACGATGTCCAGGTTGCGCATGGTCAATTGCCCGATTCGATCGGCCGGCGTGAACATCGACTCGCCCTTCTCCATGGTGAGTCGTTCGGGCTTGTAGGTCAGGTTCGGCGAGGACGTGTCGAGGATGGAGTAGTCGTTCCCCCGCCGCAGCTCCAGCGTGACCTCGCCCGTGACGGCCCGCGCAACCCAGCGCTGCGCGGTCTCGCGGAGCATCATGGCCTGCGGGTCGAACCAGCGACCCTGATAGAGCAGGCGGCCGAGCCGCTGCCCGCTGTCGCGGTACTGCTCGATCGTGTCCTCGTTGTGGATGCCGGTGATCAGTCGCTCGTAGGCGATGAACAGCAGCGCCATGCCGGGGGCCTCGTAGATGCCGCGGCTCTTGGCCTCGATGATCCGGTTCTCGATCTGGTCGCTCATCCCGAGGCCGTGCCGGCCGCCGATCCGGTTGGCCTCGAGCATCAGCTGGACGGCATCGCGGAAGGTGATGCCGTTGAGCGCGACTGGGTGCCCGTCCTCGAACCGGACCGTCACCTCCTCCCGCTTGACGGCCACGTCGTCGCGCCAGAACGCCACGCCCATGATGGGCTCCACGATCCGGATCCCCGTGTCGAGCCGCTCCAGGTCCTTGGCCTCGTGGGTGGCGCCGAGGATGTTCGAGTCGGTGGAGTAGGCCTTCTCGGCGCTCATGCGGTAGGCGAATCCCGCGCGCTCCATGTACTCGGACATCTCCCGCCGCCCGCCGAGCTCGTCGATGAACGACTGATCGAGCCAGGGTTTGTAGATGCGGAGCGCGGGGTTGGCGAGCAGGCCATAGCGGTAGAACCGCTCGATGTCGTTTCCCTTGAAGGTGCTCCCATCCCCCCAGATGTGGACGTCGTCTTCCTTCATCGCGCCGACGAGCATCGTCCCCGTGACGGCGCGGCCGACGGGCGTCGTGTTGAAGTAGGGCACGCCGGCGGTCGAGATGTGGAAGGCGCCGCACTGGAGGACCGCGAGCCCCTCGTGCACGAGCTGCGACCGGCAGTCGATCAGGCGCGCACGCTCGGCGCCGTACTCCAGGGCGCGGCGTGGGATCTCGTCGTAATCAGGTTCGTCGGGCTGCCCGAGGTTCGCGGTGTAGGCGTAGGGGATGGCCCCCTTCGCACGCATCCAGTGGATCGCGGCGCTGGTGTCGAGGCCGCCGGAGAACGCGATGCCGACGCTCTCGCCGATGGGGAGGTGCTGGAGGATCGTGGACATCGTGTGCGCGGGTCCATTCTATCGCGCGGATGTGTCGCGGATTGTTCCTCTGCCTCTCGAGTTGCCCATTCGCCTGCGCCGGACCCGCAAGGCCATGAGAGGCGCGCCAAGGGCGCGCCCCGCCGGAGCGGCCCGCCTCCGCCGCGTAGCGGCTACGGCGAGGTCTCGCCGGAGCGCCTGCGGCGCGAAGGCGGAAGCGGGGATCGTGGGGCCCCCGCGAGCGACGGCGATGGGGGGTCCGGCGGGGCGAAGCCCCCCGGTTTCACCTTGGACGCGGACTTGTCCACCGTAGCCCGACGGGCGAACGTGGATGCTCGCGGGTGTCCGCGGATTCGCTCGATCGCAAAGTCGATATGAGCGGTGACCGCGGACGCCGTCCTGGCTTACACTCGTCCGCGCTTCCAGGAGGCCACTGTGATGCAGACATGGACGGTCCGCGGGCGGCTCGTTGCCTTGGTCATTCTCGTCAGTGGTCTCGGCGGCACCACGGCCCAGGCTCAGCTTCCGACGCGGTTCGATACGTGGAAAGCCTCCTCGCCTGGCCACGCTCCGGCAGCGGCGTGCCGGGATCTGCGTGCCGTGAGCGGCTTCGAGTTCTCGATCGACGCGGCGGTCGCCGTCGGCGATCGGCCGGGCGTTGCGGAGTTCTGCGAGATCCAGGGACTGATCCAGCCCGAGGTGCGGTTCGAGCTGAGCCTCCCGCGATCGTGGAACGGGCGGCTCTACATGTTCGGCAATGGAGGCTATGCCGGCGAGAACCTGCGAAGCCAGGGCCGGCTGAATCTCCGCGACGCGGCGCTCGCGAAGGGGTTCGCGGTCGTGCAGACCAACACCGGACACAGCGCCGCGCGCGAGCCGCTGGCGAGCTTCGCGCTGCACCCGCAGAAGCTCTCGGACTATGCCTACCGGGCCGTCCACGTCACCGCGCTCGCGGCGAAGTCCCTGGCGCAGACCTACTACGGCCGCAGGCCGGACCGGTCCTACTTCGACGGCTGCTCGACCGGCGGCCGCCAGGGCCTCATCTCGGCCCAGCGCTTCCCGGACGACTTCGACGGCATCGTCGTCGGCGCCCCGGTCCTCGATTTCTCGGGGACGATGATTCATTACCTCCAGGTGAACCAGGCGATGCGCGCCGCGTCAGGCCTGGCGAAGAAGATGAACGCCGTCGAGTCCGCCATCTACGGCAAGTGCGATGGCGCTGACGGCGTGAAGGACGGGCTGATCGACGACCCGCGCGCGTGCCGGTTCGATCCCGCAGCGGATCTCGCGGCCTGCACGGCGGGCTCGAACGGCGATTCCTGCTTCACGGCAGAAGAGGTGAAGGCGCTGCAGGCGGTGTACGGCGACGTCGCGATTGGCGGCGTGAAGCGGTTCCCGGGCTTCCCGCCCGGGGCCGAGGCCAGTGTGCCCACGCCGAAGGGGCCTCAGAGCGGCTGGGATCCGTGGATCGTCGCGGCCAGCGGCCAGCCCCCGATCTCCACCCGGTTCCTGGAGACCTTCTTCAAGTACATGGTCACGCCCGGGACGGAGATCGACTGGACGACGGTGGACCTGGCGAAGAGCGTCGAGATGACGCGATCGATCTCGACGCTGCTGGATGCCACCGATCCGGACCTGAACCGGTTCAAGGCGCGCGGCGGCAAGATCCTCATGTACTACGGCTGGGCCGACCCGGCCCTGAACGCGATGATGGGCGTCGAATACTACGAGCGCGTGCGCCAGACGATGGGGGCGGGCGCGACCGATTTCTTCCGGCTGTTCATGATGCCGGGGGTGTTCCATTGCGCCGGCGGCGTGGGGCCCGATCGCTTCGACGCGATCACGACGCTCGCCCAGTGGGTCGAGCAGGGTGTTGCCCCGGACCGCATCGTCGCCAGCAAGGTCGTGGACGGCAAGACGACGCGCACGCGGCCGCTGTGCCCGTATCCGCAGGTGGCGAAGCACTCGGGCTCGGGCTCGATCGACGACGCGGCGAACTTCGTGTGCACGGCGCCGGCGCCGCCGGGATCCTCGAGTGCGACGAGGGGCCAGACGCGACGGGAAGAGTGACGCGGGAGCACCATACCTGAGCGAAGCCGCAAACCGGGGCGCCGCGAGGCTGGCGGTCCCGTGGCCGCTCCGGCAGAGCGGCCCGGGAGCGCGGCCGGCGGGTATGTCAGGAAGACGGACCGGACAACCCCGTTGGCCGCGGCCCCCACGATCGGCGCAGAGTCTGGATGTCGTCAGCCGGGAGCAGGCGGAGCATTCTCTGCTGCGCCCGCTGCCAGGCCGGGAGGGCGGCGCCGAGTGTCCTGCCGCCGAGCGGCGTCAGGCGCAGGCGCTGCGTGCGTCCCGTCCGGCTGGCATCGATCCAGCCTTGTGCCGCCAGGAGCCGGACGTTCCTGGACAGCGTCGATTTCTCCAGATCCAGCATGGTGCACAGCGTCTTCGGCTGCGCGTCCGGGGCGAGCGCCAGCGCCGACAGCAGGCCGAGCTGCGCGACGGTCAGGCCGTGAGGGCGCAGCGCCGCGTCGTAGGCACGTGTGACCGTCCGCTGCAGCCGGCGGGCGCGAAGCGCCAGGCACTGCCCGGCAATCATCTGCGCAGCGTCGGCTGCAGCGGATTCGGCGCGACTATCGAGCGGACGACGTGACCGCGTCACAGCCCGGCCACCACACGATGGGGGAGTGCCGCCGATGCCCGCGCGGGCGGAGTGTCCAGGCCGGCCCGCAGCCTGAAGAAGATCGCGACGTGGCTGGCGGCCAGCGTCGGCACCAGGAATCCGGGAATCAGCAGCCACGGTAGCGTCGTCATCAGACCGGCGTCGACCGAGGCACCGAAGAGGTTGAGGATGCCCGGCGACGAAGCGACGCCGAGCCCGACTGCAGCGACGAGGTCGGCGAGACCGACGGTATTCCAGGCGATGAGCACGGACCTCCCCCTGGCGTGACGCTGTGCAACCAGCCAGGCCACGAGAGGGGCGGCGAGGCCGACCCCGATATCGCCCCACCCTGCGACGGGCGCGAACGGCGCCGGGAGCCGCCCGGCCGCGTAGAGCAGCACGAAGGAGATTCCAAGTACCCGCACGGTGTGGACGGCCACGAGCGTCGTCAGCGGTATCCGGAGCACCGCGGTGCGGACACGTTCCGACACCGAGAACGCCCAGACCGCGATGACGATTGGCGCAAGGACGGCGGTCCCGACGCCGGCGAGTCCGAGGACGTCGGCACGGTGCAGGAGCCCGGTCGCAGCGGCGGCGGTGACGCCCAGGAACCACATCGCGAACCCGGCGGCGGTCGCGGCACGCCCATGCGGCGTTGCCGCGAGACCCGAGGCGAGGAGGGCCACCACTATCGCAGCGCTGGCGGTGAGCTCGATGCTGCTGAGGAGTTCGAAGGTCATGTGTTCGCTCCTTCTAGTTGTATATACAACTAATAGGGAGGACGTCACACGCGGCCGGCGGGTTCCATTGTGCGGGGCAGCTCATCGTGGCGCGTGCGGTCGCGGCGCCTCGTCCATCGCAAGGCGCTCCCAGGCGGTGTCGCCATCGCCGCGGAGCGGCCCCGGCGCCGGGAGGCTCGCGGAACGGCGATTCAGGACGACGGCACGAGGACGGCGGGACGGCACATGCGGCCGCAGGGACTCCGGCCCGGACCATTAGTTCAGGCCTGGGCTGAACAACGCCGGCCTGAATGGGAAACGGAAGCTGGGAAATCGACCCGTCGAATCACGGCACTTCCCATTCCCCTGCAGGGTGCTTCCTTCAGCATCCTGCTAATACCTCCACGACTTCACGTCCGCCCCCGCCGGCGCGGTCTTCAGCGCCCGCTCGACGAACTTCGGGATGAACATCTGGTGATACCGCAGTCGTGAGTACGCGTTGGCGCGCGTCGGGTCGCCGTTCCAGCAGTGCTCGGCGCGGTCGCCGTACGCGACCTCGCCGCCGTAGTGCGGATCCCTGGTCGTCTCGAGGAAGTCCTCGACGAGGTACACGGCGTTGTTCAGGTAGTAGTTGTCCATGTCGCCGACGTAGAGGTGGATCTTGCCTTCCAGCTTCCGTCCCAGCCCCTTGTTCCAGTCGCGCCGGAGGATCCACGACAGGTCGTAGTGCTCCTTCCAGTACTCGGCGACCTTCCGATCGATGACACCCGTGCGCTTGTCCCAGATTCGGACGGGGTAGCCGTCCGATCCCTGCGGCGAGTAGACCGCCTCCCAGATGTCCCACTGCTGGCCGCTGCGCGTCTTCGTGCCGAGCACCAGCTCGAGGCGGTTCATCTGCTCGATCGTCGCGGAGACCTGGCCCAGGTAGTCGCGGTGCCCCGGCCGCGGCACTTTCATGAACGGTCCCTCGGACCAGTAGGCGTTGGCGTCCTCGTAGATGTTGACGAGCGTGAACGCGCGGAAGTCGATGGGATCGGGGCACGCGGCGTAGGCGGCGTTGAACTCGTCGGGGTAGAACATCTGCGCCGCCAGCGCTTCCCAGCCGCCCGTCGATCCGCCGTAGGTCGCGCGCGCCCACCCGGCGCCGATGCCCCGGAAGCGCTTCTCGATCTCGGGGACGAGCTCCTTCATGATCGCGTCGCCGTACGGGCCGAGGTTCGCCGAGTTCACGGCGTACGAGTCGTCATAGTAGGGGTTGGCGTGCTGGATCTCGATCGCCAGGACGCGCGGGAAGTCGGGTCCCGTCCATTCCTTGTAGAAGTCGTACGCCGCCTGCTGCTGGATCCGGTTGTAGCAGTCGAGGCGGAAGCGCTGGCTGTATTCGCACTTCAGATCCGGATCCGGCGGCGTCTCGCGCCACCCGCCGAAGTCGCTCGGGAAGTGGCCGTGGTTGATGACCAGCGGATAACGCGCCTCGGGGTGCGTGTCGAACCCCTCGGGCAGGAGGACGTGCGCGCCGAGGAACATCTCGCGGCCCCAGAACTTCGAGAGCAGCTCGCTCCGGATGCGCAGGTGCTTCACGTATCTGGTGTCTTCGGGCTCCTTGATCGGGGGGATGACCTGATCGAGCTCGAGACGGACGGTCGCGCCGCGGCCGCCATCCCACCTCACTTTCTGCGGCGCGCTGTAGACGTTGCCCGGGGCCAGGTTCCACTGCTGCCCCTCTCCGCGGTCCATCGGCAGCTTGACCGTGTGGCCGGTCGCGAGCCGGAACGTCTCGTACTTGTGCAGCAGCCCCTGGACGACGTACTCGCCGGCCGGGAGATCGGAAAGCGACTCGAGCGGGTATCCGAGCACGGCCGCGTCGAGCGTCCGCTCGTCGCCAGGCTTCATGCCTTCGACGTCGATGCCGAACACCTGCGCGGAGGCGTAGCTCGTCTGGCTCACCTGGAGGCGCGGCTCGCCAGTGGAGTTCTTCGAGATCAGCAGCAGCAGGCGGCCGTCGAACGGACCGCCGCCGACCTCCGAGCCGAGGCGGACCACCATCGTGGCCCGTGCCTGCGCCGAGGCCGCGCCTGCCGGCAGGCCCCGGAGGCCCCCGGCGACGAGGAAGATCGCCATTACGCCCGACAGAAGCCGTGTCATATGGATGCCTCCAGCAGTCGAGCCGGTCCGCCCAGACGCTCAGGTCTCGTCTGTCCGACCCTGGCTCCGCGAATTGTCAGACTTTCGGAGGCGCCTCCAGCATTTCGTAGGCTGGGTACCGACCGCGACGTGTCCCTGGAGGATATCCGAAGAAAGCTGACCGGCGCCGGCGGTACACGGTGTGCGTGGGGGTCTCCAAGCCCGTCCACCTGCGACAGGAACCTACTCGTGCCGCACGTCCACCGCCGTCGCGCGCTGTCTCTGCGCATTCACGGTCACCGCCGCGTGACGGGGACCATCCTGTCCGATTCCGAAACGCCAGTCCAGGCTGCCAACGCATGAACCAATGATCTCCTTGGAGGCTCGAATGTTCAGGATGCTGTCGGCTCGAATCCAGATGCTCCCCGCGGTCTTGGTGCTCTCGGCCCCGCTCGCGGCCGCGGCGCAGGATGCCGCTCAGGTCAACAAGGGGCAGGAGGTCTACGCCGCACAGAAATGCACGATGTGCCACGCCATCGGGGGCAAAGGCAACAAGATGAGCGTGCTCGACGGGGTCGGGAAGAAGCTGAGCGCCGAAGAGATCAGGCAGTGGATCGTCAGCCCGGCCGAGATGACAGCGAAGACGAAGTCGACGAAGAAACCGCCCATGCCGGCCAAGTACGCCAAGCTGCCGCAGGCCGAGCTCGACGCGCTCGTTGCGTACCTGCAGAGCCTGAAGTAGCTCCAGCGCGCCATCATCCGCGAATCCTCGCCCGCGATCGAGCCTCGGCCTGGCCCAGGCTCGCGGCGTCCGTCGACGACGTCCGGGGCAGACATGACTCGTTGGAGCGCCTGTGACCGACACGCCTCGCGCCGCCGAATCGGGGAACCACCGGCCAGTACTCCTGCTGCTCACCAGCCACTGGCTGAGCATGTTCGGCATGTTCCTCGTGGCTACCGCCCTGATCACGTGGATATTCGTTCTGCCGCTTCACGCCCGGGGGCAGCAGCCGAACCCGTACATCGGCATCGTCGTGTTCGTCGCGGTTCCGATCTGCCTGGCCGCGGGTCTGATCGCGGTCCCCATCGGCCTGTACCTCGCCCGCCGGCGCATCCGTGATCACGTCGCGTCGACCGTGTTCGATCGGGGACGCGCCGTGCGCCGGCTGGCCCTGTTCTTCGGCGTGACCACGTTGCTGAACGTGCTCGCCGGCACCCAGCTCACGTACCGGGCGGTCGAGCGCATGGAATCGGTGCAGTTCTGCGGCCAGTCCTGCCACGTCATGACACCGCAGGCCAGGAACCACGCGGTGTCGCCGCACGCGCGCGTAGCCTGCGTCGACTGCCACGTCGCCGAGGGCGCGCGCGGCTGGTTCGAGAGCAAGGCGGCGGGATCGCGGCAGCTGGTCCAGGTGGCCCTGAACCGGTATCCGCGGCCAGTGCCGTCGGCGCTTGCGAGCGGGCGGCTGGTCCCCTCGCGCGAGACGTGCGAGCACTGCCACTGGCCCGAGAAGTTCTCGGCGACGCGCCTCAAGGTGATCGCCCGGTTCGCGGCCGACGAAGCGAACAGCGAGACACAGACCGTCATGATGATGATGGTCGGCGGCACCCGATCGGGAGGTATCCACGGCAAGCACTTCGGGTCGGGCATCGAGATCAGCTTCCTGCCCGCGGACGCTGAGCGCCAGTCCATCCCCTGGGTCGAGTACCGCCACGCGCAGACGGGCGAGACGCGAGTGTATCGCGCCGCCGATGCGCCCCCCGAGAGCACTCCGGCAGGACAGAAGATCCTGATGCAGTGCGTCGACTGCCACAACCGGCCCACCCATACGTTCGGCATGCCGGACGCCGAACTCGATCTTGCGTTTGCCGGGGGCTGGCTGCCGACGTCGCTGCCGTACCTCAAGAAGGTCGGCCTGGACGTCCTGCAGGCGACGTATGCGTCGAGTGCAGAGGCGGCCCAGAAGATCCCGGAAGCCGTCGCCGGGTACTACCAGCAGTCACACCCGGAGGTGTACGCCTCCCGCACGGCCGACATCCAGAGCGCCGGACGCCATATCGCCGGGATCTACGGACGCAACGTCTTCCCCGATCTCAACGTCACCTGGGGAACCTACAAGAACAATCTGGGCCACACCTCATCGCCCGGCTGCTTCCGATGTCATGACGATCAGCACACGGCGGCGGATGGCCGGACGATCCCGCAGGACTGCTCGTCGTGCCACGAAGTCGTCGCCATGGAGGAGGCGTCGCCGGAGATCCTCCGGACCCTTGGCCTGGCCGACCGCATGGCCTCCATCCGCCGCAAGTGATCGATTGAGAACTCCGACGCCGCCTACGGAACGAGCTTCGCCGGCAGGTATTCCTGAGAACGGCGACGTACCAGCGCTCCAGGCCTTCCCGCACGTCCCGATGTGCCCGACGCCGTGGCGACCGATATACCGGAGGGACCTCCGGTATGACGGATCGTGCCGGGGCCTTCGGCCGCCCGACCGTCTCGAGACCCGCTGGACACGGCCTCAGGCAGCGGCTGGATTCGTGACACACGGACTCCCGGCCCGGCACTGGACGTGCTGAGCGCCCGCATTGTGATGACCAGAGCCACCCGCGTCCGAGGATTCCTGCGCCGCTGGGGACTCCGCCTCGTGTGGACCGCGGCAGTCGTCTTCGTCACTCTCGTGATCGGCGGCGCGCTCGACGCGCGGCGGCGGCTGCCCGACCTCCAGCCGTGGCATCGGATCAGTCCTCCTGATTGGAGGGCCGCTGAGCTGACGCCGTCCTCCACGCTGGCCGACTACCTCGCCATCGAGGACCGGGCGTTTCGTGCGATCGGGGAACGAATCGAGGACCGGCTGGACCCCGCATGGAGACTTTCCGCCAACCGCTACAACCGCGACGGGCATTCGCATCCGTCGCGCCTCGGGACGGACTGGAACCGCACGCAGATCCTCTCGCCCGAGGGGGAGCCTGTCGGAGGCGCGCTGCTCGTGCACGGACTCACCGACGCTCCCTACAGCCTGCGCAGCATCGCCGAGGAGCTCCGGGGACGCGGGTACCAGGTGATCGCGCTGCGCGTGCCGGGGCACGGCACGGTGCCGGGCGGCCTCACCGACGTTACCTGGGAGGACTGGTTCTCGGCCGTGCGCGTCGCCGCCCGCGACCTCCGCACACGGATCGGCGTCGACAGGCCGCTCGTGCTCGTCGGCTACTCGAATGGCGGCGCGCTGGTGCTGAAGTATGCGCTCGAGGCCGTCGAGGACCCGGGCGATCCGCAGGCGGAGCGGATAGTCCTGCTGTCGCCGATGATCGGCGTTCCCCGTTTCGCGTGGCTGGCGCGGGTCATCAGCCTGCTCGGTCCGATCCCTGCCTTCGAGAAGGCGCGCTGGCTCGACGTCTATCCGGAGTACAACCCGTTCAAGTACACCTCGTTCCCGGCGAACGCGGGTCTGCAGACCTGGCGTCTGACGAGAGCGCTGCAGGCGCAGATCGCGCGGATCGCCGAAGCAGGACGAGGCGGCGAGCTGCCGCCCGTCCTGACCTTCCACTCGCTGGTGGACGCGACTGTCAGCACGCCGGCGGTCGTCCACGCGTTCTATGACGTGATCGCGGACGCGCGGTCGGAGCTGGTGCTTTTCGACATCAATCGTTCGTCGGGACTCGTTCCCTTCATCCAGCCGGCCGATGCCGCGCTCGTCTCGCGTCTGACCGATGCGTCGCCGCGCCGCTACCGGCGCACCCTGGTCACCAACCGCGATCCCTCGTCACTGGAGGTCGGTGAACGCACCGTTGCGCCAGGCGCGACTACGGTGGAAGCGCGCCCGCTGGGGCTCGCCTGGCCGCCCGACGTGTACTCCCTCTCCCACATCGCGGTCCCGTTCCCCATGTCGGATCCGGTGTACGGACGCGAGGAGGGTGACAATCTGCCGGCGACGATCCGGCTCGGCCTCCTGAGTCCACGCGGCGAACGTGCGGTCCTGTCGGTGCCGTCAGACACGCTGATGCGGCTGACCTGCAATCCGTTCTTCCCCTACCTCAGCGCGCGCACTGCCGAATGGCTCGCGCAGGGTCGGGGGACTCCAGACGCGTCCTCGCGGCGATAAGGGAAGGACGGGCTACCCAACGAGTCCCTGACGGCGCACGCGCTGTCGATGTGTGCTTCAGTGACATGCCCGCAAGGGCCTTCGTGCCCGGGACGGCCGCCGTCAGGCGACGGCGCCGCTGTCTACGTCCCTGATGAACCGCACCAGCCCCGTCATGTAAGTCTGCTGATCGTCGTACATGTCGAGGTGGCTGCCACGCGGGCAATGCAGGTGGCGTCCGCGCGGCAGCTGCGTGGCCATCCACTCCATGTGCTTCGGATCCATGGTGTCGAACGCGGCGCCGATCGTGAGCGTCGGGACCGTGATGCGCTCCAGGTCCGCCGACCGGTCCCAGGTCAGCAGCTTGCCACCCGCGCCGAGCTCGCTCGGTCCCTGCATCGGGACGTAGACCTTCGCGTTCAGGTGCTTGAACGTGCGGGCGATGGGGTCCGGCCACTGGTCGGCAGGCATCCGCAGGACGTGCTGCTCGTAGTGATGCGGGATCATGAGTTCCATGTACCGCGGATCCTCGTGGCGCCCCTCGGACTCCATCTGCTCGAGCTCCCTCAGCACCGCCTGGTCCATCGCCGGCATCAGCACGCGCTCGGCGTACTCGTTGTATTGAGGGATGCCGGCCATCATGTTGGAGATGATGAGCGCTTTCAGGTGATCCTGGTGCGCCAGCGCGTACTCAATCGCCAGGATGCCGCCCCACGAGTGCCCGAGCAGGTAGAAGTTGCCGCGATCGAGGCCCAGGGCCTGCCGCACCTGCTCGACCTCGTCCACGAAGCGTGGCAGGGCGAGCAGGTCGTCGGTCATCTCGGGCTGGTCGCTGTAGTAGGAGCCGAGCTGGTCGTAGTAGTAGTACTCGATCCCCTCGAACGGCAGATAGCTGTCGAACGCCTCGAAGCATTCGTGCGTCGCCCCAGGGCCGCCGTGCAGCAGCAGGAGCTTGATCCGCGGGTTGTTCCCGACGCGCTTGGTCCACACCCGGAACGTGCCCGCGGGCGTCGTGACAGGGACCATTCGAACGCCCCCGGCGAGAACATCCGGGCGGCCGCGGCAATCGAAATACTCATCGCTCATCTGTAGCCAGGCTCACGATCGCTGCCGTCGCTGCTAGTTGCCCCCGAAACAGTACATGCTGCTCCGCGTGCGGACGAAAACGCGGCCGCCTGCGAGGGCTGGCGTGGCGTGGATCTCCTCGCCGATATCGTTGACCTCCAGCACCTGCCAGTCGCCGGCGGCCTTCAGCACGGTGATCTTGCCTTCGGTGCTGGTCAGGAAGACCTTGCCGTCGGCGGCAACCGGCGACGCGTAATACGGTCCCAGAGCCCCCGGGGCGCGCCCCTCCTTCAAAAGGCGGCCGGTCGCCGGATCGAGCGAGGTGACGATCCCTCCGGTCTTCACCAGATAGAGAACGTTCTGATAGAGCAACGGCGCCGGGATGTACGGGAGGTTCCTCTCGAAGCGCCACAACACGGAAGAGGCATCCAGCGCACCGCGGGCACCCTCCGGGCGGATGGCGACCGCTCCGGATGCGCCGGAGCCGAGATTTCTGGTCGTTTTCCACTCCGTTTCGGTAATCACGTCGTCGGAGTCCGCGTCGATCCAGCCGAAGTGCTCGCCCAGCTCCTTGTCGAGGAGGAGCTCCGCGTGCGAGAGCCGTCGATCCTTGTTCCCGTCGTACTTGTCGAGAACCGCATCGAAGGTCGGCAGCGACGGCTCGCTGCCGCCGACCGTCGAGAGATACAGCGTCTCCCCGCCGGTGACGACGGTTCCCATCGCGCCGCTGGAGCCGATCGGCATCCACCAGCGCGATTCGCCGGTCTCGAGGGCATAGGAATCGAGGCGGGTCGAGCCGAGCACGATCAACTGCGTCGGGCCTGCCGCCGGCCGGAACACGATCGGCGTGGCCCAGCCTTCCGGCGACGAGGTTCGTCCCTGTTTCCACCGCTGCCGGCCGGTTCGCCGGTCGACGGCGAGCACGAACGAGCCCATCCGCTGATCGCAGAGCAGAATGACGAGATCCGCCGCGACGATGGGGGATCCCGCCATGCCGTAGAAGCTGTGGAACGGCCCGAGAGGAACCGTCCACCGATCCTTTCCATCAGAGGTGTAGGCCGCCAGACCGAAATCGGGGAAGAACACCACCACGCCGTCGGTGTCGGCCACTGCGGTCGGAGAAGCGGGGTCGTTGGCGCGATAGACCTTCTGCACCCGGGAGCGCCGGAGCCCGCGCCGCCACAGCTCGCGGCCCGTCTCCGCGTCGAGGCAGACCGTCAGCAGCAGGTCACCGTGGCTGGCGGTCACGTACAGGTGTCCGTCAGCCACCACCGGCGATGACTGCCCATGGGGCACCGGGGTCTTCCAGACGACGTTCCGGGCGGGCGAGAAGACGGCGGGATAGCCCTCACTCGAATCCACGCCGGACCCATTGGGTCCGCGGAACTGAGGCCACTGGCCGAAGGCGTGACCCGCGCCGGTGGCGAGCACGCATGTCAGCACGCCGCCGTATCCGACGACCCGAATCAGCCTCTCCACAAGGCTCATGATGATCGGTGGCTCGCCTAGTTCTTGGGATCCTCACCGCCTGCCCAGCTGATGAACAGCCAGCGGCCGCCTTCCCTGACCAGGACGTCCGTGTACCGGCCGGTCACGGTCTCGCGCTCCTTCTTGAGGTTCTCCCGCGCCATCGTGTACCGATAGTGCACGACCGCGATGTTGCCGGTAATGGTCACGGAGATCGGGAAGAGCTCCTGCTCGAGGACCGTCGTCGTCCCGCTGTTATAGCGGTTCCAGCGAGTGAGCGAGGCCTTGTTCTGCGGCGCGGGCAGATCGACGTCCCAGTAGCTGAGATTCGGGTGCACCATCTTGTCGATCCAGCTCAGGTCCTTGTCCTTGGACATCTGCCATTGTTGTTCTTCGAACTTCCAGATCTCCTGTTGCTCGGGACTCCAGGTCTGCGCCGAGGCCGCGCCAGCGGCCCCGACCAGCGCGAGGAAGATCAGGCCGGAAATGAGTACTTTCATCGCATAACCTCCATGGGCGGACGTTTGAGTGCAAAGGACGGCGGAGCAGTATTGCTCAGGCAGCTGATCGACGCCAGAACAATCAATCGCCGGTCTGTGGCATCGATCTGCTCGAGTCGATTTGCTCGGGGAAGGAAGCCCTGAAAGTCGGGCGCAGCTCGTGTCCGTTGACTTTCCAGCCTCACAACCCCGCCATGCGGAAGATCACCGTCGCCAGCGCCGAGTAGTCGTCGGCCCCGTGGCCCGACGCCACGAGCGACGTCACGAGCTGCTGGACGACGCTGGATGCCGGGGCGGGACACTCGTACTCGGCGAGCGTCTGGCCGGCGATGCGCAGGTCCTTGGCGTAGAGCTGCGCGCGGAACCCGGGCGTGTAGTTCGAGTCCAGGATCCGCTGCCCGTGCACGTCCAGCACGCGGCTCGCGGCGAAGCCGCCCATCAGTGCCTCGCGGACCTTCGCCGGGTCGATGTGCGCCTTGCGCGCCAGCGCGAACGCCTCGCTCACCGCGGCCAACGCGCCGCCGATGACCATCTGGTTGCACACCTTGCAGATCTGTCCGGCCCCGGACTCCCCGATCCGGATCACGCGCTCGGGGTTGCCCATCGCATCGAGGATCGGCTTGACCGCCGCGAACGCGTCCGGATCGCCGCCGACCATGATCGACAGCGAGGCGTTGATGGCCCCAATCTCGCCGCCGCTGACGGGGGCATCCAGCATCGTGGCGCCGCGCGCACGCGCCCGGTCAGCCAGGCGCCGGGCCACCGCCGGCGCGATGCTGCTCGTATCGATGAGGATCGTGCCGGCCTGCAGGGCGCTGAAGACCCCCTCCGGACCCTCGAGCACGAGCTCCACGTCGGGCGAGTCCGGCAGCATGGTGATGATCCGCGTCGCCTGACGCGCGACGTCGGCTGGCGAGCCGGCTCGCACGGCGCCCAGCGAGACGATCTCGTCCACCGGGCCGGGGCTGCGGCTGTGGACCACGAGCGCGTATCTTCTGGCCAGGAGGTTGCGGGCCATGGGCCTGCCCATGATCCCCAGGCCGATGAAGCCAATGGTTTCGGACATGGCCTGCAGTATATGAGACAGCCGGGGTATGATTCGCCCTGCTCATATCGAACAGGAAGGTCACATGCGCCTGATCTCGCTCCTCTGTCTTGCCGTTCTCGCCGTCGCGCCAGCCGCCCCGCCTGCGACGCTGACCGCCCAGGAGCGGGACGCAGCCGTCAAGTACCTGGAAGAGACGAGCCGGACGTTCGTCGACTCGATCGAGAACGTCTCCGAGGCCCAGTGGACGTTCAAGGCAGGTCCCGATCGCTGGTCCATCGCCGAGACGGCCGAGCACATCGCGGTGAGCGAAGGCACGCTGTTCCAGTTGATCACCGAGAAGATCGTCAAGGGCCCGGCCATCCCTGCCGATACGCCGAAGCTGGAGGACAAGCGCATCATCGAGGGGGTGGTCGATCGGACGTCGAAGTTCCAGGCGCCCGAGATGCTGCGGCCGACGAATCGCTGGGCGACTCGGGACGCCCTCCTGAAGGACTTCCTGGCCGAGCGGCAGAAGACCATCGAGTACGTGAAGACCACGACCGAGGATCTGCGCAGCCACGGGGGCCCGCACCCCGTGATGAAGATGCTCGATGGGTACCAGTGGATTCTGTTCCTTGGCGGTCACTGCGCGCGGCACACGGCGCAGATCGAGGAGGTCAAGACCAGCCCGGGCTACCCGGCGGAGCCCTGACTTCGTGTTTGAGGGACCGCGTACCGTCCGGTAATCCGCGTGAATGCGCGGACATCCACCTTCGCCCCGTCGGTCTACGGTGGACAAGTCCGCGCCCGTGCAGTCACCCGCGAGAATCCGCGTCGCGTGAGCAAGGACCCGCGGGAATCCGCGATTCAGCGGGCCGATCGGCGACCCGGGCGCAGGTCGAACCCCGCCATCTCGGTGTCGGTCCGGACCAGCAGGTACCCGTCGGCCATCGCCGGGTGGTTCCAGCCCTTTCCGTCGAGCACCGGGAACCGTGCGAGCTCCACGTGCCGGTCGGGCGTGGCGCGAACGAGCGCGAGCTCGCCCGCCTCGGTGAGGACGATGAGGTGGCCGCTGGCGAGCAGCACCTGGCCGTAGCCGTAGCGTCCGCCCTTCCATTTCAGCTCGCCGGTCGCGGCGTCGACGCACGCCAGGATCGCCTCGTCCAGCCCGTAGATGAAGCCCTCGTGCAGCACCGAGCTGGTGAACTGGTTCTTCATCCGGATGTTCCGCCAGACCTCCCGCACGTCGAATCGGCCGTCCGTACGGGTCAGCTCGATCACGGCGGCGCCGGTGCCATAGCCGGTCGAGACGAACACCCGGTTGTCGCCGATGAGCAGCGGCTGCGAGGCGTTGACCTCCGGTTGTGTCGTCCAGGGGTACTCCCACAGGACCTGGCCCCGATCCGGCGTGAGGCCCATGAGCCGCGAGGCGCTGAACACGAGCACCTGCCGCACGCCACCGATCGTGACGAGCATCGGCGAGGAGTACGACTGACGATCCGGCAGGGCGGCCCACGCCTGCGCGCCGGTGCGGCGATCGTAGGCGACGACGGACGTGTTGTTGGATCCGCCCGGCAGCACCACGACCGTGTCGTCCACAATCAGCGGCGAAGCGGACATGCCCCACTGCAGGTTCGTCGCGCCGGCGTCCTCGAGGATGTTGGTTCGCCAGACGAGCCGGCCATCTCCGTCGTCCAGGCAGCGCAGCTCGCCGTCGCCGCCGAGGACGTACACGTGGCCGTCGAACCAGGTGGGCGTCGCGCGCGGGCCGGGTCCGCCCATCAGCTCCGAGAAACGGGCCTTCCAGCGGTTCGTCCACAGCTCGCGGCCTGTCGCGACGTCGTAGGCGGCGGCCACTTCCTCGTCGCCGCGCTGCTCGATCGTGAACGCACGCCCGTGGGCGACGGCGAATGACGCGTAGCCGCCTCCAACCGGCTGCTTCCAGATGGGAACGAGGCCCCGGGCCGGCCAGGCCGTCTCGATGCTGCGCTCGGTGTAGTGGCCGTCGCGGCGCGGGCCGCGGAAGTCGGTCCAGAACGCGCGTCGGGTCGGCGGATCGGGACGCGCCGCGGCAGGGCCGGCTGCCGGCGTATCCGCTGGCGGCGGCGGCGCCGCAGGCGGCTCGCGGTCGGCGGGCGGGTCGGCGGCGGTCGCCGGCTGAGGCGACGGGCTTCGCTGCGCCTCGCGGTGACGGGCGATGGCCTCGAGCTGCGCGCGATCGGACGGCACGAACCGCAGGTGGGGCGAACCGCCGCCGTCGAGGACGATGCGGAGGCCGAAGGCGAACAGCACCGCGCCGGCCAGCACGAGCGCGAGCACCGAGAACGCGACAACCTTCAGAATGCGCCGGAGCATGGGCCCTATCTTGCCTCAGCTGCGCGCACGCGTGCCATACAATGAAGGCTGCGGACGCGTGAGCACTCCCGACGCCCTCGAGCCTGTCTCGGCCGAACTCCAGACGCTGGTTGGCGCGATTGACATCTATCTGTTCGATCAGCTCCTCCGGGGCGCGTTCGACGCCCGGCGGCGCGTCCTCGACGCCGGGTGTGGCGGCGGCCGCAACCTGCCCTACTTCCTCCAGCGGGGCTACGACATCTGCGCGGTCGACCTCGATCCTGCCGCGGTTGCGGCCGTACGCCGGCTGCTCGCGCGGCTGGCGCCGCAACTGCCGGCCGACAACGTCGTACAGGGCGCGGTCGAGGCGCTGCCCTGGCCGGACGGCGCGTTCGACGCCGTCCTGGCGAGCGCCCTGCTGCACTTCGCGGACGACGAGGTCCATTTCGGACGGATGGTGTCGGAGCTCTGGCGCGTGCTCGCACCCGGCGGGCTGTTCTTCGCGCGGCTGGCGTCGAGCATCGGGCTGGAGGCGCGGCTGCCGGCCGCGCGCGGGCGCATGCGGCTGCCCGACGGGACGGATCGCTTCGTCGCCGACGAGCCGCTGCTCCTGGAATGGACGGCCCGCCTCGGCGGCGCGCTCACCGATCCGCTGAAGACCACCATCGTCCAGGGGCAGCGGTGCATGACGACCTGGTGCGTCGAGAAGCGGCTCGTGCGACGCTGATGCCGGACGCGGAAGCCGTCTTCGTCGCGCGTGAGATCACGAAGGTCTATCACATGGGCGAGGTGGACGTGCACGCGCTGCGCGGCGTCAGCCTCGACCTCTTCGAGTCGGAGTTCCTCGTCCTGCTCGGGCCCTCCGGCAGCGGCAAGTCGACGCTGCTCAACATCCTCGGCGGCCTCGACGTGCCGACCTCCGGCTCGGTGACGTACCGGGGTCAGAACCTCACCACGGCCGGCGAGCGCGCACTCACGATGTACCGCCGGCGGCACGTCGGGTTCGTGTTCCAGTTCTACAACCTGATTCCCAGCCTCACGGCGCGCGAGAACGTCGCGCTCGTCACGGACATCGTCGAGGATCCTATGGCCCCGGAGGCGGCGCTGCGGCTCGTGAACCTCGGCGAGCGGCTCGACCACTTCCCCTCGCAGCTCTCGGGCGGCGAGCAGCAGCGGGTGGCCATCGCCCGCGCCGTGGCCAAGCGGCCGGACGTGCTGCTGTGCGACGAGCCGACCGGCGCACTCGACATCTCGACCGGCGTCCTGGTGCTGGACGCCATCGACCAGGTGAACCGCGAGCTCGGCACCACGACGGCGGTGATCACGCACAACGCGGCAGTCGCGGGGATGGCCGACCGCGTCGTCTCGCTGTTCGACGGCCGGATCTCGAACATCCGGCGGAACGAGCGGAAGCAGAAGGCGTCAGAGCTGAGCTGGTGAGACCGCTCGACCGCAAGCTGGCCCGGGACCTGTGGAGCCTGAAGGGGCAGGCGCTGGCGATCAGCCTGGTGATCGGGGCCGGCGTGGCGATGTTCGTCATGTACCTCAGCACGTTCTCCTCGCTGAGGCTCACGCAGCAGACCTACTACGAGCGGTACCGGTTCGCGCACGTGTTCGCGATGCTCATTCGCGCGCCGCTCGCGCTGCGCGAGCGGGCGGCGGCCATCCCGGGTGTTGCGCGTGCGGAGGCCCGCGTCGTCGTCGAGGTGACGCTGGACGTGCCCGATCTGACCGAGCCGGCGAGTGGCCGGCTGATCGGGATCGAGATCCCGCCGCGGCCGTCTCTGAACGACGTCTTCCTGCGGCGGGGGCGTTATCCGGCGCCAGGGCACCCCGACGAGGTCCTCGTCAGCGAGGCGTTCGCGATCGCGCGGGACCTCGGCCCCGGAGATCGTCTGGGGGCCATCATCAACGGGCGGCGGCGGGAGCTGACCATCGTGGGCGTGGCGCTGTCGCCCGAGTACGTCTACAGCATCAGGCCCGGCGAGCTGATCCCCGACGATTCGCGCTTCGGCGTGTTCTGGATGCACTGGCGAGGGCTGGCGGCGGCGTTCGACATGGAAGGGGGGTTCAACGACCTCTCGCTCACGCTCCTGCCCGGCGCGTCGGAGCCGGACGTGATCGCGCGGCTGGACCGCCTGCTGCAGCCGTACGGCGGGCTCGGCGCGCAGCCCCGGGCGCGCCAGACGTCCCACTGGTTCCTCGACAACGAGCTGACGCAGCTGCAGAGCGTCGGCTTCGTGCTGCCGATCGTGTTCCTGCTGGTGGCCGCCTTCCTGCTCAACGTCGTCCTGACGCGGATCGTCTCGGTGCAGCGCGAGCAGATCGCGGCCCTGAAGGCGCTGGGCTACACGAACCGGGAGCTGGGCTGGCACTACACGAAGCTGAGCCTCGTCATCGGCACGGCGGGCGCGGTGATCGGCACCGTCTTCGGCGCGTGGCTCGGTTCGGGCATGACGTCGATCTACAACGACTTCTTCCGGTTCCCGACGTTGCAGTACCACCTGCCGGCGGCCGTGGTCGCACAGGGGGTGCTCGTCAGCTTCGCGGCGGCC
>DASPFV010000169.1:0-3105 GCA_035620975.1 Vicinamibacterales bacterium | reverse complement strand
CAGCGGAACATCGCCTCGACGAGCTTCGGCCGGCTCACCCAGAACCTGAGTCCGCGCATCCTGCGCTTCGGCGTCCGCGTCGGATTCTGATTCGACCCGGGAGGAGGACGGTCGGGGAGGGAGCCGCGGGGCTCCCTCCCCGCCCTCGAAGCCGACCGGCTCCGCACGCGTTCCCTTTCATTTCCCATTTCGCATACGAAGGCTTTACCATCCGAAGGGATGGGTGACCTGTACTTCGATGGTGATCCGGAAAAGGACAGCACGCGGCGGCGGCTCGAGCGCGTGCTGAAGGAGGAGTCGGAGCGCGAACGGGAGCGGGAGCGGGAGGCGGAGCCACGCCCGAGCCGCTGGCCGTGGAAGACGACACTGCTGGCAGGCGGAACGGCGTTCCTCTGGTGGCAGCTGCGCAAGCGGCGGCTCCGACGCACCGCGGACGCCGACAAGGCCGCCGCCGAGGCCGACTCGAGCGAGCATTCGAGCGTCGAAAGCTGAGCGACGTGCTGCGTAAGCTGGAGCAGGACGGTGCTCCGGCCATCATGTTCAATCCCCTGCAGCTCGCACGTCACGTCGGGCACGTCCGTTGCTGCTAGGATGGTGTCGCATGCGCAGCCTGCTGGTGGCATGGTTCGTCATCCTGGCCACGGCCGCCGGCGCGCAGCCGGTCGAGTGGACGATCGATCCCGGGCACTCGCTCGCGCAGTTCTCCGTGCGCCACATGCTCGTGTCGAACGTACGCGGACAGTTCGACGGCCCGACGGGGACGGTGCGGTTCGATCCGGCCGATCCGGCCAGCCTGCGCGTGGACGCGACCATCGCGACCCGCTCGATCAATACTCACAATGCGGATCGCGATCGGGATCTCCGCGGCCCCGAGTTCTTCGACGTGGAGCGGTATCCGGCGATCCGGTTCACGTCGCGCCGCGCCGAGGCGGCGGGTCCGGGCCGGCTTCGGGTGATCGGGGATCTCACGATGCGCGGCATCACGCGCGAGGTGACCCTCGACGTAGAGGGGCCCAGTGAGGAAGTGCTGGACGTCTGGGGTCAGAAGCGAATCGGGGCTACGGCCACCACCACGCTGGATCGACGGCACTTCGGGATTATGTACAGCCGGCTGCTCGAGGGCGGCGGCGCGGTCATCGGCGATCAGGTCAGCATCACGATCGATCTCGAGCTGACCAGGAGCGCAAAGGAGTAGGACATGTCACGCACTTTCGCGGCGGCGCTGCTGGTTGCGGCCGCAGCCTGCCTGTATCAGGCGGCCGCGCGCGCGAACGGGTCGACCGTGCCCCCATCCCCGTCGGCGTCGCCGCTGCCGGCCCGGGACATGACGCCCGAGGACCTCGCCGTCCACGCCTACAACACGGGTCTCGACCGCCGCGACCGCGGCATGAAGGCCGAGCAGAAGGCGCTGGCGGCCAGGAAAGACTCTGACCGGCTGAAGGAACAGAAGAAAGCGCGCGAGGAGTACGAGCGCGCGCTGAAGGAGTTCCGGAAGGCGGCCGACTACAACCCGAAGCTGCCGCAGGCCTGGAACGGGATGGGCTTTGCCACCCGCAAGCTGGGCGACTACCAGAAGGCGCTCGACTACTATGACCGGGCCCTCCAGCTGGCGCCCAACTTCCCGGACGCCATCGAGTACCGCGCGGAGGCGTACCTCGCGCTCAACCGGATCGACGACGCGAAGCAGGCGTATCTGGCCCTGTTCGCGATGGACCGGAAGCAGGCCGACCAGCTGATGGAGGCGATGAAGGACTGGGTCGCGCAGCGCCGGGGCGATCCGGCCGGCGTGGACCCGGCCGCGCTGTCCGCGTTCGAGACGTGGCTCGAGGAGCGCGCCGGCGTCGCACGAGAGACGCGCCTGATGGCGCTCGACCAGCGCCACATGACCTGGCGGTAGGAGCCATGGGGCTTCCGCCGTCAGGCGGAAGACGCGGCGGGCTCGGGCCCCCGGGGCGGTGGCGGCGCCTCGTCCGGGGATCCGTTCTCGGCTGCGTGGTCGCCACCGGGTGCGCCAGGCCTGAGGCCCCGGTGCAGCCGGCCGCGCCGCCGCCCTATCAATGTCGCCTGCCGCGCGGCTTTCCGCAGCCGGAGGTTCCCGACGACAATCCCATGACGGCCGGGAAAGTCGCGCTCGGCCGCCGGCTGTTCTACGACACGCGGCTGTCGGGCAACGGCACCTTCTCGTGCGCGAGCTGCCATCAGCAGGCGCGGGCGTTCACGGACGGCCGCCCGTTCGCCGTCGGGTCCACCGGCCAGCACCACGTTCGCAACACCATGTCGCTCGCCAATGTCGCGTACAACGCCTCCTTTGGCTGGGCGGATCCGGAGAGGCGCTCGCTCGAGGCGCAGATGGCGGTGCCGATGTTCAACGAGCATCCAGTCGAGCTGGGCCTTCGCGGTCGCGAGCGGGAAGTGGTGGCGCGCGTCGCCGGGAACCCGGCCGACGTCGACGCCTTCCGGGCCGCGTTCCCGGGTGTCGAACCGGCCGTTTCGCTGGATCACATCGTGAAGGCGATCGCCTCGTTCGAGCGCACCCTCGTCTCCGGCGAGTCACCGCTGGACCGGTATCTCTACGGCGACGAGCGGGGCGCGATGTCTCCAGCCGCCCTGCGCGGCATGAAGCTGTTCTTCTCCGATCGCCTCCGCTGTGCGGAGTGCCACGGCACGTTCAACCTGTCCGGTCCGGTGGTGTTCGAGGCTGGCGAGGCTGTCGAGCCGTCCTTCCACAACACCGGGCTCTACGACGTGGACGGCGCGGGTGGCTATCCGGCCGTGGATCGCGGGCTCATCGATCTCACGAGGCGTCCCGACGACATGGGCCGCTTCCGGGCGCCCACGCTGCGCAACGTGGCCGTGACGGCGCCGTACATGCACGACGGCAGCGTGCCGACGCTCGCCGCGGTCGTGGCCCACTACGCGTCGGGCGGCCGGCGGAGCCCGCTCCGGAGCCCTCGCGTGCAGGGCTTTTCCCTGAGCGGCACGGACGCGGCGGATCTCGTGGCCTTCCTCGAGAGCCTGACGGACCAGGCGTTCCTGCAGGACCCCGCTCTCGCCCGGCCCGACGCAGCGGGGTCAGGTCTTGCAATGACGTACGACAACGCGTTG
>DASPFV010000168.1:0-42912 GCA_035620975.1 Vicinamibacterales bacterium | reverse complement strand
GCCCGTCTCGAGCTCGAGACGGCCCGCCGCCCCCTCCACGGTGACTGAACCATCGCCGGTCTGCATGGTGAGATCCCCGGTCAGATCCAATCCCCGGATGCTGCCGTCGCCCGTCCTCACTTCGATCCGCCCTTCAACGCGCTCGATGCGGATCGAGCCGTCGCCGCTCCGCGCCATCACGTCCGATCGGCGCGGCAGCGACACACGAAGCGTGGCGCTCGCGGACGGGTGGAAGCCGATGCCGCGGAAGCCCTCGGAGCGCGGGCGCTTGACTTCCAGCTCGATGCGCCGGCCATCCTGCGAAGTCAGGACTTCCAGCTCCTCGACGGCCTCCTGCGTCGTGCCCCGCTTCTCGATCTCGACCAGCACGTCCGGCTGCTCCCACGAGCGGATTTCTATGGCGCCGTCGAAGGTCGTCAGCCGCACGTCCGGAACGCCGGAGATGGTGAAGCGCTTTTCGTCACGGACGACCTGGGCCTGGGAATCGACGCTGATCACGCAGCCCGAGGCGGCCACGGCGAGCGCCAGGGGCGCAGCCCGGAAGGCAGGATGCATACGCAAGTAGACGGCCCGCGCGAGCGATGCGTTCCAGAGCTTTTCAGCGCTCCCCCTCAGCCTTCAGCGTTCGGCCGTCACTTTCCGCCCAAACCCCGAGGCGTCCCCGCAGCCCGCTGCCCGAAGCCGATTCAGGACAGCGGCCAGACGCGGGTGCCGCCGATCCAGGTCTGGGCCACGCGCAACCGGGCATCCAGCACAACCAGGTCGGCCGTGCTGCCGGGCGAGATCGTGCCGAGGCCTTGGAGCCCGAGCTGCCGGGCGGGCGTCGTCGAACAGATGGCGGCCGCCTCGACAAGCCCCAGGCCGCAGGCCGCGACGAGAACGCCGAACGCCCGATCCATCGTGAGCACGCTGCCCGCGATGGTTCCGTCATCGAGGCGGGCCACATCGCCGACCGTGATGGGGCGCCCCCCGATCGTGGTCCGGGCCCCGCGGGGCAGACCCGAACCGGCCGTCCCGTCGGTGATGGCCATCACGCGCGCCGGCGTCTTGGCGGCGAGCGCCACGCGCATCACGGCCGGGTGCACATGGACACCGTCAGAGACCAGCTCGACTGTGACGTCCTCGCGTTCGAGGACGGCTCCGGTCAACCCGGGGGCGCGATGGCCCAGCGGCGACATGCGATTGAAGAGGTGTGTGGCCTGGCGCGCGCCGGCGGCAATGCCGGCCTGCGCTTCCTCGTAGGTGGCCCCCGAGTGGCCGAGCGACACGTGGTGGCCGGCGGCCACGAGGTGCCTCACGAGATCGATTCCGCCATCCAGCTCGGGCGCGAGCGTGACGATGCCGATATCGGCCGACGCCGAGTCGATCTCGCGCAGGATGTCGGCGCCCGAGAAATCCTCGGCCTCGCCGGATTCCTTGTCGGTCGGCTGCGAGCTCACGGGGAGCCGGAGACATTCGAGCGGCTGGGCGCCATTGAACGCCGGGTTGATGAAGTTGCTCTCGAGGTGCGCGGGGAGCACGCGGCTGGCGCCGCGCTCGGGCCGGAGCCGCGCCTCTCGCACGGCGCCCAGCATGCGGCGGAGTGCGCCGGGGTGGCACGCGATGGACGTCGGGCAGAACGCGGTGACGCCGAAGCGCGGGAGCCGGCTCGCGATCCGCCGGATCGCCTCGCCCCCGTCGAGCGTGTCGGACCCTTCGACCCCGTGAACGTGCACGTCGATGAAGCCGGGAACGACCACGTGCTGGTGGATATCCACGACCTCGTCGCGGGCCCCGCGCGGGCGGACGCCCGAAGCGATTTCGACGATACGGCCCTCGTCGATCGCGATCGTCGCCGGTCCGAGCACGCGGTCCGGCAGGACGACATCGGCGCCCGACAGGAAGATCATGCGGAGCAGGTCACGGGCCGGTGTGCCACACCAGCTTCCGCCGGTCGAGCGGCAGCGACGCCGCCCCGTCGGCCCGGAAGATGGTGCGATCGGCCCTGCGCAGGAGGCGCCGCAGCCACCGCTCGTCGGGCGCGGAGAGGACGATGACCCCGGCGGTCTCCTCCGGCGGGAAGCGACGATCGTCCACGTAGTCGTGATCGAGCGTCACGAGCGTGCGACCCAGCCGTCGCGCCAGCCGGAAATGCTCGAGGTCCGGAGCCCGGCGCAGGTCGTCGTGCTCCAGCACGAAGAGCACGTCCCACCCGAGCTGTGCGCGCATGTACGACACGACGCCGGACGGCATGTTGGCGTCCGCGTAGACCCGCGGCGACCCGGCGGCGTCCGCCACGAAAGGCGCGAGCTCGGATGACAGTGAACCCATGAACCCTGACCCTTGAACCTTGAATGCAAAGTCAGCGATGCCGATCGATTTCCGCCGGCTGTTCCTCCACGGGCTTCGATCGCGTCTGCTTCGCCTGCCGCAGCAGATCGGCGACGAGGGCCTCGCGCCCGTGAATCAGCTCCCGCCGGGTCCGGCGCCCGTGCGGCGAGCCGATCGCGTACTCGCAGAAAATCGGGAAGGCGATCGTCGAGTCGCAGTAGGCGACCACGGTGTCCGGCAGCACGCCGGGGTTCACCTTGCCCCAGCTGACCGCTTCGGCGGGGGTCGCACCCGATAGCCCGCCCCAGACGACCTGGTCGGTGGTGATCTGGATGAAGTAGTCGTTGCCACCCTTCGGGATGCCGTACACCTCCCAGAGCGTCGGCTGGCCCTGGAGGTAGAAGTTCTTGGGCGATCCGCCGCCGAGGATCACGCAGCCGTTCCGACGGCCCGCCAGGATGATCGCGCACACCTCGTTCACGTCGCGGTTCGGATCGACCATCAGCGTGGAACCGTTCATCAGCTCGTGATAGGCGAGGTTCATGCCGATCGAGCTGTCGCCGGGGGAGGAGGTGTAGATGGGCACGCCGGCGAGCGCCGCGCGTGCGACCACGGAGTACTCCTCGCAGCCGGGGTACTGGTCCAGCAGGTCGAGCCCGAGCCGGTAGTGGAGCTCAGAGCTCGATATCGGCCCCGACAGGTTCGAGCGGACCAGGAAGTCGCGGATGTAGGCGTCGGTCTCGAGCAGCACCGTCGCGGGAAACAGGACGTCGTAGATCCGGATGATGCCCTGCTCGTACAGCTCGACGTCGTCGAGGAAGGGAGACCCGCGGTGCAGGGTGAAGTTCAGGGCGTAATGCAGGTCATGGTACAGGTTCGCGCCCGTGCTGATCACGAAGTCCACGAGCCCGCGGTCCATCAGCTCGATGACGCACCCGCCCAGGCCGGCCGGCGTCATCGCGCCTGCCACCGTCAGGCCGATGGTCGTGTCGTGCTCGGGGGCCAGCATCTTGTCGGTGAAGATGTGGCAGGCCTCCGAGAGCCGCCCGGCGTTGAAGGCCTGGTAGGCGCCGTCGACGAGCTGGCGGACCTCCGCCAGGCCGCGGGGCCTGTAGTACTGGATGGGTGCGCCGGTCAGGTAGCTGCCGGCCGGCTGGCCCGCGGCACCGGGCGCGCGGTGGGGCATGACGGGTAGCTTAGCACCAGTGCGCCTGTAGGACCGGGGCCGATCGACCGAAACCCCTTGACAGCGGAAGGCTTCAGGACTCAGGGTGGACATCGTCTGGCTGGTCGTCCTCGCGGTGCTGGTGCTGGGAGCCGCGGCCGTCGCGTTCTTCTGGTCGAAGGGGCGACGGATTGCCGGCGCCCACGTCTTCCGGGCGAGCCGCTTCAGCCGAGGGAACCTGCTGTACCCTGCCCAGGTTTCGGTGACGCCGACGAGCGTGGTCCACTACACGCCTGAGCTGGTGGGCGGCCGGGAGCATTCCATGCACATCTCCCACGTCGCCTCGGTGCTCATCGATCGGAACCTCTTCTTCTCGAACGTGCTCATCGAGAGCACGGGCGGGACGAGCACCGTGCGCTGCTACGGACACCGGAAGGCGGATGCGATCGAGATGAAGCGACTGATCGAGCAGTTCCAGTCGGAGTACTATCGGGCCCGCGGCGGCGTGAAGGACGCATAAGCATTGGCCGAACCGACCGAACTCGAAGCGCGCTTCCAGGCCCTCGTGCAATCCCCGCTGCGCGCGGCCATCCTCCGCTTCCTCTGCTCGCGGCCCGGCGAAGCCTTCGACGTCGAGGCCCTGATGCAGACGTTCGGCCGCATGCGGCTGGACGTCGAGAACTGCACCCGCGAGCTCGTCGCGTTCGGCCTCGCGCAGCGCGTGGCCGGTGGCGGTGCGGCGCGCTACGCGTTCGTCCAGCCCGAGCAGGACGCCGTCCGCGACCTGCTGGACCAGTTCCTCGAGCGCCGCGCCACGGTCTCGCACGAGGACCGCTCCCCGTCGGTGCAGCGGTTCAGGGAGATGATCGGCCGCGACGAGAAGATGCTCGTCGTCTTCGAATGGATTCGCACGGCAGCCAAGTCCGACATCTCCGTGCTCATCCTGGGGCCGACCGGCTCGGGCAAGGAAGTCGTGGCCCGGATGATCCACGAGCTCAGTCGCCGCGGCACGAACAAGTTCCAGGCCGTCAACTGCGCTGCGCTGCCCGATACGCTGTTCGAGTCCGAGATCTTCGGCTACGAGAAGGGCGCCTTCACCGGAGCGCACGACCGCAAGCCGGGCCGGCTCGAGCTCGCCAACAACGGCACGCTGTTCCTCGACGAAATCGGTGATCTGTCCATCGTCGCGCAGGCCAAACTCCTGCGCGTCCTCGAGGAGCGGCGCTTCGAGCGCCTCGGAGGGAACACGCCGATCGAGGTGAACTTCCGGCTGATCTCCGCGACGAACCGTCCGCTCGATCAGTTCGTCCGCGACTCCCGGTTCCGCGAGGATCTCTACTATCGCGTCAACGCCTTCTCGATCCGGCTGCCCTCGCTCCGCGAGCGCACGACTGACATCCCCGTGCTCGCGCAGCGCTTCCTGGCGCGATACTGCGCCGCGAACGGGCTGCCCATCGACGGCAAGTCCTTCTCACGGGAGGGGCTGGATCTGCTGGTGCGCTATCACTGGCCGGGGAACATCCGCGAGTTGGAGAGCACCGTGTCGCGGGCGGCGCTGTCGTCGCCGGGTCGCGTGATCCGTCCGGGCGACATCGAGTTCCTGCACGCCAGCGAGACGCCCGTCGAGACCGCGCGGGAGCGGCTGCCTTCCCTGGCCGAGGCCGAACGGGCCCACATCGTCCGCGTCCTGGAAAGCGTGAGCTGGAACAAGAAGCAGGCGGCGGCGGTGCTCGAAATCAGCCGCGGAACGCTGTACCGGAAGATCGTCGAGTACGGTCTCGACGCCGACGCCGCAGCGTCTCGGACCCGACCACGGCGGGCAGCTCAGTAACACAGCCGTGTGCGGGGCAGATTCCGGACTGTTCCGAATCTGACCACGGATGAGCCTACAAAAAGCGCTCAGTGATAACAGTTTCCGCAGTTCCGGTCATTCCCTGTCGCAGAACAACACACTCTCGGGCGCACACCGGGGCCGCGACCGGCTGGATGCGGGCACCCCTGATGCCCCACAACGTCCAGAACTGCAACGATTTACGCAGTCCTGCCCCGATCGGCTGACCTGCGGCAGTCCCCTTGCACAGCCGTTCGCGTCCCACTGACACAAGCCGGACCATGCCGCTGCGCGCCCTCAGCTCGCTCGCCCTCGTGGCGGTGCTCACCGCATCGGGAACCAGCGTCCGTCGGGACGGCCACGGCAAGCTGGATCCCGCCCTCCGGGCGCTCGCCCACGCCTCCGGAGACTTCGCCCGGGTCATCGTGTCCACCGCCGACGGGACAGGGACGGATGCGATCCGTGCGGCCGGGGGACACGTTCTCGGGTACCTGCCTCACTCGCATGACCATGTCGCCCTGATCGAGAGCCGCGCGCTCGATCAGCTGGCCTCGCGGCCTGACGTCCTCGCGATCAGCCTCGATCGCCCGGTCCGGGGCGCCATCGGGCGGACCTCGACGGCGATCGGGGCGCGGTGGGTCCACGAGCATCTCGGCGTGGACGGAACCGGTGTCGGCATCGCGACCATCGATTCCGGGATATCACCCTGGCACGACGATCTTCCGCAAGGGCGTGTGGCGCGCTTCGTCGATTTCGTGAACCACCAGCCGTCGCCGTACGACGACTACGGCCACGGGACGCACGTGGCCGGGATTCTCGCCGGGAGCGGAAAGGACTCCGACGGCGCCCGGCGGGGAATCGCCCCCGGAGCGCATCTCGTCGTGCTGAAGGCGCTCGACGCGGCGGGCGGCGGCTACATCAGCAATGTCATGGCCGCGATCGACTTCGCGATTGCCAATCGCGCAGCGTTCAACATCCGGGTCATCAACCTGTCGGTCGCCGCAGGCGTGTTCGATTCGTACTCACGAGACCCGCTCGCGCTCGCCGCCCGCCGCGCGGTCAACGCCGGCCTCGTGGTCGTGGCGGCAGCCGGCAACCTCGGCCGCGGGCTTGGAGGCGACCCGCAGTACGGAGCCATTGCTGCGCCGGGCAATGCTCCATGGGTCCTCACCGCCGGCGCCAGCAGCCACATGGGCACTCCCGAGCGGTCCGACGACGTCGTCGCCGGATTCAGCTCGCGGGGGCCGACGCCGGTGGATCGGATCCCGAAGCCGGATCTGGTCGCACCCGGCGTCGGCATCGAATCGACCACCGAGCCTGCCAGTGCGCTGTTCGCGGCCTACCCGGCCTCTCGCGTCGCGGGCACGGCCGCCACCATCCACGAGCCCTACCTCGCCCTGAGCGGCACGAGCATGGCGGCGCCCGTCGTTGCCGCGACCGCGGCGCTCATGCTGCATGTCAACCCCGCCCTGACGCCCAACGCGGTCAAGGCCATCCTCCAGTACACGGCCGAGATCAGGCCGGAATACGACCACCTGACGCAGGGCGCGGGCTTTCTGAACACGCGCGGCGCCGTGCACCTCGCCCGGGTGTTCGCCGGCGTCGAGCCCGAGGACCGCACGCAAGCAGCACGCTGGGGCCGTCAGATCTTCTGGGGCGCGTCCCGCATCACCGCGCCGCGGCTGCCCTCCGCGGCCCGCGCCTGGGACCTGGGCGTGGACTGGGGAGCCGCCACGATGCCCGGCGGGCAGCCCGTCGCGTGGACCGACGAATGCCCCAGCACGGCTGACTGCGCACGCGACATCGTCGTGACGCCGCTGTGTGACGGCGCTGCGTGCCTGGAAGAGCCCCTGGCGTGGGTGGAAGGCCACGCCTTCGACGCCGGCCTGGGTCTGGTCGTGGCCGGCCATGCGCGATGCGACTCGGCCCCGCACCTCCTGTGGACGCCCCGCGGCGAACCCGTGTGCGTCGAGCCGGTGGCACGGAGGCGCCGATGAGCGCGCTGCCGCTGGCCGCCAGGATCTATGTCGGTTCCGTCATCACGGCGGGAGCCGTTCTGCTCGCCGTGTTCTTCCCGGTCGACGCGCTGGAACCAGACGGGCTGTGGCTCTTCCTGCTCATGCTCGTGCTCTCGTCGGCCACGTCGGTGTTCAAGGTGAACCTGCCGCTCGCGCGGAGCGGCTCGACCATGTCGGTGTCGTACGCCGTGGACTTCGCGTCCCTGCTGCTGCTCGGTCCGCACGAAACGATGATCGTGGCAGCCGCGAGCGCCTACACGCAGTGCACGTTCCGCATCAAGGAACCCAACCCCGTCCACCGCACGCTCTTCAGCATGGCGTGCCTGATCGTCACCGTGCAGGCGGCGGGCACGGCGTACATCCTCCTGGGAGGGACGCCGGGCCGCATTGCGTTCGCGAGCCTTCCCAAACCGCTCGTCGGTGCCGCGACGACGTACTTCGTCGTGAACACGCTGGCTATTGCCACCGCCATCGCGCTCTCCACGAAGCAGCCGGTCGTCCGCGTCTGGCACGAGAACTTCCTCTGGAGCGCCCCGAGCTATTTCGTGGGCGCGGGTGCCGCGGCCATTGCCTCGTGGATGATCGTGGGCCTCTCGGTTCACTGGCTGGCCACCCTGGCTGCCGCGCCGCTCTACCTCACGTATCGCACCTACAAGGTGTACCTCGGCCGGATCGAGGACGAGCAGCGCCACACCCGCGAGATGGCCGACCTCCACCTGGCGACGATCGAAGCGCTCGCGCTGGCGATCGACGCCAAGGATCAGACCTCGCAGTCGCACATCCGGCGCGTGCAGCTCTACGCCGCTTCGGTCGCCCGGGCGCTCGGCATGTCCGACAAGGACGTGCAGGGAGTGAAGACGGCGGCGCTGCTGCACGATATCGGCAAGCTCGCGGTCCCCGAGCACATCCTGTCGAAGCCCGGGCCGCTCACGCCGGAGGAATTCCAGAAGATCCGCGCCCACCCGAAGGTCGGTGCCGATATCGTCAGCTCGGTGCCATTCCCGTACCCGGTGGCCCCGTTGATCCTGAGCCATCACGAGCGCTGGGACGGCAAGGGCTACCCGAGCGGGCTCAAAGGCGAGGAGATCCCGCTCGGCGCCCGGGTGCTCTCGGTCGTCGACTACTTCGATGCGTTGATGGCCGAGCGTCCGTATCACAAGGCCATGAGCTCGGAGGCGGCAATCGGCCTGCTGAAGCAGGAGGCGGGCAAGGGGCTCGACCCGGTGGTCGTGGCGAAGTTCATCGAGCTGCTGCCGGCGCTGGAGGCCGAGGCCGGCGAACTGGAGCAGTCCATGCGCAAGACGGCCGCTGACACCGGACCGCATTCGCTGGGGGAGCCGGCGACCGGCCTGGCGCCCGAGGCCGGGAAGAAGAACGTCTTCGAGGACATCGCCCTCGCCCACCGCGAGATCTACGCGTTGTACGAGATCGCGCAGGCGATGGGCACGAGCCTGGGGGTGTCGGACACCATGGCGCTCATCACGGCCAAGCTGAGCAACCTGGTGCCGTTCTCGTGCGCAGCGCTCTTCCTCTTCGACGAGGACACGGAGACGATTCAGTGCCGCTTCGCGTCCGGGACCGACGCGGACGTGATCCAGCAGATCACGGTGCGCACGGGCGACGGGCTGACGGGGTGGGTCGCCCGGAACCGGCGGCCCCTCGTGAACGCGCGGCCGAGCGCGGATCTCGATGCGTCTGGCCTCGGCATGCTGAGCACGACGCTCCAGTCCGCGCTGGTGTGCCCGCTGCTCTTCAACGACCGGTTCATCGGCGCACTCGCCGTCTACCACCTCGAGCCCATGTTCTACCGCGAGGACCACCGCCGGCTGCTGGATCGCGTCTCGGAGCAGGCTGCGGCCGTGATCCACAACTCGATCATCTTCGAGCAGACCCGCGATGATTCGCTCACGGATCCGCTGACCGGGCTTCCGAACACGCGCTTCCTGTTTCTACACCTGACACGCGACCTGGCGCGGGCCGAGCGCCTGCAGTCGGAAGTGAGCCTGATGGTCATGGACCTCGACCAGTTCAAGGACGTCAACGACAACTACGGCCACCACGTCGGCGACCGCGCGCTCTGTGAGATCGCACGGATCCTGCGCGCCGGCATCCGTCCCTACGACATCTGCGTCCGCTATGCCGGCGACGAGTTCATCCTGGTCCTCTCCGGATGCGGCGCCAGCGAGGCCGAAGAGAAGCGGCGCGAGCTGCAGCAGGCGATCGACGACACGTTCCTGGAAGTGCGGCCCGGGCGGCGGATTCGCCTCGGCGTCAGCATCGGCACGGCCATCTTCCCGCACGACGGCGACACGTACGAGTCGCTGCTTGCAACGGCCGACAGCCGCATGTATCAGAACAAGGCCGCGCGGAAGCAGCGCTCATCCGATACGGCGCTGCCGCCTGGCAACGACGTCCCCCCGATCGGCCGCACGGCGGCGGGGATGCTCTGACAGGCCGCTGACGAGCGCCGGCCTGAATCGTTTTCCGTTTTCCTCTTTGCCTTTCCGACGTCCCTGCAGGATGCGTCCGCCAGCGCCTGCGGAGCCCGTCCCTGCGTGCCGCTGTGGGTAAACTGAGGGGGAGTGAAAGGTCCAGAGCTGCGCCTGAGGGTGCAGAGCATGCGGCGCGCCACGCCGACGACCCGGATCGTGCGGGCCGACCTGGCGGGTGCGAGGTTCACGTTCGAGGCCGGCCAGGCGGCGCTCATCGGCCCCGCCCTGCGCAGCGAGCGTGTGCCCTACTCGATTGCGTGCGCGCCGGAGGACACGCGCGAGAGCGGCACGCTGGAGTTCCTGATCAGGGTGGAATCATCCGGGCGCTGGGGCCATCTCTTCGACGACCTCGCGCGGGGGATGGAGATCGGCCTTCGCGGCCCCTACGGCTCGTTCGTCTACTCGAAGCAGCCGCGCGCGCGCCGGCTGCTCTTCATCGCCGGCGGCACGGGGATTTCCCCGATACGCTCCATGATCCGTCACGCCCTCCTCACACCGGAACCGGCGCCGGTCCAGCTCCTGTACAGCGCGCGATCCGCCGACGAGCTGGCGTACCTTCCGGAGCTGCGGGCCATGGCGCGGCAAGGCGACATCCAGCTGCGCCTGCACGTGACGCGCGAAGCCCCCCCGCGCTGGCGCGGGGCACGGGGACGCATCACGCGCGCCGAGCTCACACCGTTCGTGGACGATGGATCGGCGCTCTGTTTCGTCTGCGGGCCAGCGGCGATGGTGCACGAGGTGCCGCTGATGCTGCGTGAGCTCGGCGTGCCGCGCGCGCAAATACGCGTCGAGGAATGGTAGGGAGCGCTTGCGCCCCGCCGCCGGACTACTGCTGGATCTGGAGCGTCGACTTCACGTCGGTGACGCCGTCGACGCTGCGGGCGAGGGCGATCGCCCTGTCGCGCTCGGCCGCTGATTTCACGGCGCCCGACAGCGTGACCACACCCTTGAACGTGTCGACGTCGATCGTCATCCCGGCTATGTCCCGATCGTTCAGCAGCGCCGTCTTCACGCGCGCCGTGATCGTGCCGTCGTCAATCGTCTCGCCGATCGTCTTTCCGCAACCGGCGAGCAGCAGCGGCGCCGCCAGGATCAATGCCAGCGCCAGCGCGGAAATGGAGCGATATTTCAGCATCGGAAGCCCTCCACACACCCTGGATGGTGCAAGCTACATGCCCGTCGCGTGGTAACCGGCGTCCACCATCAGAACCTCGGCCGTGACGGCACGCCCGGCCGGGCCGATCAGGAACATGGCCGCAGCCGCCACCTCGGCCGTGTCGACCGTCCGCCGCAGCGGGGCGCGATCGCGATAGTGCTGGAGGATGTTCGAGAACCCGGAGATGCCCGACGCCGCGAGCGTCTTGATCGGCCCGGCCGAGATCGCGTTGACGCGGATCCCCTTCGGCCCCAGGTCGGCCGCCAGATAGCGGACGCACGCTTCGAGCGCCGCCTTGGCCACCCCCATGACGTTGTAGTTCTGGAACACGCGCTCGCTTCCGAGATACGTCAGGGTCAGGATGCTGCCGCCGCCGCGGCGCTCCATCAGCGGCAGCGCGCCGCGTGCGAGCGCCACGAGCGAGTAGGCGCTGATATCCAGCGAGATCCGGAAGCCCTCACGGCTGGTCTGCACGAAGGGGGCGGCGAGCTCCTCGCGCGGGGCGAACGCGGCACCGTGCACCAGGAAGTCGAGGCCGCCGAACTCCCGGTCGATCGCCGCGAAGAGCGCGGCCATCTGCGCATCGTCCGTGACGTCGCACGGCAGGACGAGCGGGCTCGCGAGCGAGGCGCCGAGCTCCCGGACGTTCTCCTCCAGTCGCTCCCCCTGGTACGTGAGGGCCAGCCGCGCGCCGGCTGCCGACGCCGCCTGCGCGATGGCCCAGGCGATCGAACGCCGGTTGGCGACACCGACGATCAGCCCGTGCGTGCCCGACAGCTCTCCCATCGTGAGCGTGGCCTCGCTTTCCGTGGAAGCCGTCATCGTCTCGAGGGCAGCAGCCGCTTCGGGAACTTCGCGACGACCGTGTAGTTCGGATCCACGACGTTGGCAACCCGCGAGTGCCCGCCCTGCGAGACCACCTGGTAGGCTTCCATCTTCTCGAACCCGTACTCGGCGACCAGCCACTCGATGAGCTCGACCTGCGCGATCCGGAACGCGTCCACGAGCGGCCGCGCGCTGCCGGCGACCATGATGTCGTCGGCGTCCTCCATGCGCGGCCAGCGGATAGGCCGCCCCTTGATCAGATCGAACTCGAACGTCACGTCCATGGTCGTCTCGAGGCCCGAGCCGCAGATCTCGCCGTCGCCCTGGAGCGCGTGGCCGTCGCCGAAATAGAAGAGCGCGCCGGGGTGGAAGATGGGCAGGTAGACGGTCGTGCCCTCGCGCGCGTCAGCGGCATCCATGTTCCCGCCGAAATTGCCCGGCCACAGGCCGCCGAACGCCTCCTCGCCCGCCGGCGCGACCGCGAGCCGCCCGAGCATCGGCCGGAGCGGCATCTCGATGCGCTTCGACGCGGAGTTGGGAAGATCCAGGATGCCCACGCTCCGCTCGCGATCCAGGCGCCACACGAAGCGCCTCGCCGGAAGCGGGTCGGTCAGCATCCTGGTACGCGCGTCCGGCACGACCGCGCTGATGCCGCCGGGATTCACCGCCGACACCGCCATATCGCGGTTGGGCCGGAGGCGGACGATGCGAACTACCAGCGTATCGTCGGGCGTCGCCCCCTCGATGTAGAAGGGCCCGACCTCTCCGGGCCACGGCCCGCCCGCGCGCTCGTAGTAGTCACCCGGCCGCGAGAACGTGCGCGTCTGCACGGTCGTGCCGGGGCTGATTCGCAAGACTGGATCACGAACCGCAAACGTCTGCACACCCTCGACCGGCTCGTACGTCACAGTAGATCCCTGCGCGGACACGGCTGACTGCAGCAGGAAGAAGAGCGTGAACGGAATCACCGCCACAGCAGACCACAGAACGGAGGAGAAAGGGAAGCGGGGGCGGTGTGGCGGAGTGCGCGAGCCGGCGCGCGCTCAGCGAGAGCGCTTCTTGCCGCCGTGGCGCGGCGACTGTGACGAGCGGAAGCCGCCGCCGTGGCTGCGTGCACCACCACCAGGACGACCGTGCCCGGGCCGACCTCCGCCGAAACGCGGCCCGCCCGGCGCACGATTTCCGTTCGGCGGCCCGCCGGCGCGCCCCTTCATGCGGGCGTCGCCCCGGAACTGGCCGTTCCCCCGCCCTGACTGGCGAATCGTGAACTCCGGCAGCGGCCGCGTGTCCTTCTGACCTTCCGGACGCGGGAGCGTGGCGCGAATCAGGGGCCTGTGCACAGGACCCTCTTCGACGTCCGGCGCGCTCGCGGCGTCGTCTTCCGGTTGCGGCGCGGCGGCCGGCGACGCAGCCTCCGGGAGAGCGCCCATGGACTCTTCGGTCACGTCGACGATGTCGGCCGCCTGCGGCTCGGAGTTCGCAGCCACATCGTCGTCGGGCGACGTCAACACGGGCGCCGGCTCGCCGTCCGGGAGCCCCGCGAGCACCTCATTGTAGAGCGCCGAGGGGGCGTCCTTGCGCCGACGTCGGGGGGCCTTCCCGCCTTTGTACGGATGCTCGGCGTCGCAGGTGGTGCAGCGCGTCTGCTTGATGTCGTCTTCCACCATCGCGACGATCGCGTGATTGGTCACGCGGCGCTCGCGCGGACAGTAGTCGTCCAATATGTCACCGAGACGCAGCCGGCGCTGCTCCATTCACTCCCCCGATTTATTCCGATTAGATTGGCTGGAAAGACCGCTGGCCAGAGGGTCTGTTGAGTCTAACAGACGGATCCCCCGCCGCGCAACCGCTGGTGGCTCGTTTCGGGCCACATCTGGCCGCCGTCGGACAGGACGCCATTTCCTGGGAGGCTGGCAGGATTCGCGCCGCCCCTACCGCGGATTTCCCGAACGACCGGTCTCACGGGACGCGGATTCTCGCTGATTCCCCCATACACGGGACGTGGATGGACGCGGACTTTCGCGGATCAATCGCCTCACGTGAGGAGACCTCCGACACCGGAGGCGGCACACATCTCGTCGCATCCATCTCCGCGCAGGCGGCCCTGTGCCCTTAGCCGCCGTCCTGGCGATCGATCCAGGCGAGGGCCCGCTCGAGCGTGACGTCGCGTCCGGCCAGGAGGTCGGCGCGCCGGAGCGGCACGGCTTCGTCGGGTATGACACCACGGCCCTCGAGGCGAACGCCCGTCGCCGTCACGAAGTCGCCGTACGCGTGGATGAACACGTCTCCATTTGGCAGCAGGTCGAACAGCGCCGGCAGCGCCTGGCCCATGGAGGTCTGCCCGAAGACACGCGCACGGCCGAGCGACTGGAGGCCGCCGGCGAAGCATTCGGAGGCGCTGCCGCTCATCCCGTCCATCAGGATCGCCAGGCGGCCGCCAAACGGCTTCACGCGCTGACCCGCCGCGTTGACGAGCCTCGGATTCGAGAAGAAGCGCAGCTCGCTGTCGCGGGTCTTCATCACCCCGAGCGGCTTGCGCTCGGTCAGGAAGTGCCCGGAAATGCCCATGATCATCGCGGCCAGCCCCCCGGGATTGCCGCGCAGATCGAGCACGATCCCGGGCAGCGCGCGGAAGCGGTCGATGGCCTCGGCGAAGCGCGCGTCGACCGCGGGCATCCAGACGTTGAACCGCACGAGGCCGACCGCCGCACCCGCGGGCGTGCGCCGCGTCCCGGACTCCACCTGGACGAACATCGTCGGCATGTGACCGACGGTGGCCGGTTCCCCTTGTTCGGCCCGGCGCTGGACCTGCACGCGCATTTCCCGCCCGGAGCCGTCCTCGAACGTCAGGGGCACGCTTGACCCCCGCGGCCCGCGCAGGCGGCTCGTCACGATGCGCCAGCCTTCCACGTGAAGGAGCCGATCGGCCATCCCATCGGGCAGCGCGTCGAGCATCGACGACACGAGCCGGGCGTCGATGGCCGTGAGCCGCCATCCCGGCCTCACGCCCGCGGCCGCCGCGCTCCCGCCGCGATCGGTGGAGATCACGATGACCTCGCGGCCGATGAGCCGCACGTCGAAACCAGGGTCGCCGCTGGTGTCCCCGCTCTCGAGTGGGGTGTCTGCGGTCGACGGAACCAGCGCGAAGTGAGACTGGCCGAGCCGGCCGAGCATCTCGCGAATGACGCTGCGCAGCTCGCCGTCAGTCGTGGCAGAGGCGGCGCCGGGCCGGAGCTCTTCCCGCACGGCCCCCCAGTCCACGCCGTTCAGCGCCGGATCGAAGTGCGAGTCGCGGACGATGGTCCAGACGGCGTCGAACGTCTCGAGTCCTTTGTGGACCTGGGCCGGGACCAGGGCGCCACTCGCGAGCGACACGAGCACGGCGAGCGGCCCCGCAACCTGGCGGATCGCGGGGCTCACGGCTTGAGCAGTGCCTGGATTGCCGGGGGCGGATGGAAGACGCTCTCCTCGAGCGTATCGAACTCGACCACCGTGAGCGTCATCACCGTCTCGACGCCCATCGCCGTCTGCCGGATCCTCGTGGCGACGAGCGTATTGCCGAACTTCCGATATTCGGACTCGATCGTCGTGCCCGTCACGGCGCCCATCTGCATCTCGCGGGTACCGATGCGGCCGGCCCGCAGCCCGGTCTGGACGTCGTAGAACTCGAAGTCTTCCCCGCCGCCGCGCCGCACCAGACGGAGCTTGTAACACGGACGGCCATCAAAGGCCGTCTGCTCGACCGTGCTCATCGAGGTGTAGCGCTCCTGCGCCCGCACCTCCGAGTAGAAGTCGGAATCGAAACGGCGCTCCTCGAGCTGGCGGCCCTCGAGCAGCGTCGGCCCCGTGAGCGCGGAGATCGACCAGCCGATCTTGCCGTTGAACCCCTCCTGAATCTCGCCGACTCCCGGCAGCACGAACCGGATCAGACTCCTGTCGGGTTTGGCCGCGAACACCTCGAGCTCTCCCGTGAGCCCCATCGCCGGCAGCTCCACCTTACCCGCCGCCCGGGTGGAGCTGTGGGAGAGAATCGCCTGGCGGCCGCCGATGGCCTTCACGTGCCGATCGAGAATCTCGCGCGCCGGAGGCAGCTTCTGCGCTGCTGCCGGCTGCTCAGCCGGTGAAGGCGCGGCCTTCGGCTCAGGACGGCTCTGGGCGCCGAGCGCAACCGTCGCACACAGGACCGCTGCGGGCCACAGCAGGCCCGATGGACGTGAGATCAGACGCATACGGAGGTGGGCTCCTTCCGGGACCCGGGGTATGGGGGCCCTTTCAGTGTGCGGCAACCGGGAAGGCTGCGCAACAGCTATCAATCGTCGTCCGGCGCGGGGCCTCGCGTGATGCGGGTCACCACGCCCAGCACGTAGTGGACGTCGATGCGATCGCCCGCCTCGAGGTTCCGCGGCACCGATTCGGGACCGAGCCGTGCCAGGCTGACCTGGCCATCGGGTTCGTCCGGATCCACGAAGTAGACGTCCAGCGAGATCTGCCCGTGGATACTGACGGGCTGAATCTTCTTCACGAGCACGGTTCGGGAGCCCTTGAGCATCGCGGGTTCCGGGTTCAGGGTTCAAGGTTCGAGGTCAAGGTTCGGTGGCTTCCCCCCAGAGTCCGGCCCCGGGCCTCGAGGATAGTAGCCCGCCGCGCGGGCGGATGCTGCAGGATTCGAGCGAGTGGGCGGACGACCTCACATCCCGTCTCGCTTCCGGATGAACGTGGCGGCGGCGCCGAAGACGGGCGCGTCGGGGGCGAGCCCCCGGAGCCACGCGCGAAGCGCGGCCGTCGGAGACAACAGGATCGCGTTCTCCTTCTGGTCGAGCACGGCCTCGATCCCCGGGATCGGCAGCTCGCGTCGGAGGCGTTCGTCGAACCAGTCGAACGACAACGGCGTCAGGTCGAGCCGATCGCCGGCGAGCTCCACGCGGACGACGGCGTGCACCGGGATCACGAACGATCCGCGGTCCTCGCCTCGCAGCGGCATCACGTCCAGCACCCGGTGATCGCCGGCCACCGTCAGGTAGGCCGTCAGCGTGCCGGTCTCGACCGGATGCACGTACCGGATGCGATACGACTTCCAGTCGCCGCGCTCGATCTCGAGCGACGACTTGTCCTCCGCATCGAGCCACGTGCCCAGCAGGCCCGGATCGAACCCAATCGTCTCATCGTCGTACGCGGGATTCAGGCTGAGCACGAGACAACCCGGCGCCGCAACAGCTGCGACGAGCAGCGCCGCAACCCCCAGCAGCGTCCGGATGCCTTCGTACAGCCTCCCGCTACGCAAGCTGTCTCCCCCTCGTTTCAGGAATCCAGATCCACAGAACGGCGGCAGCGACGAACGCAGCGGAGGTCAGCAAGAGCGCCGTGTCGAAGCCGCGCGTCTGCGCGAGCGTGCCCACGGCGTAGGGCGCCGCGGCACTCGCCACGCGGCCGATGTTGTACGTGAACCCCTGCGCGGTCGCCCGGATTGCCGTCGGGTAGATCTCCGCGGTGACCGCGCCGAAGCCGCTGAAGTACCCGGTCGCGAAGAACGCCACGAAGGGACCGAGCACGAGGAGCAGCAGCGGCGCGCGGACGGAGACGTAAATCGCAATCAGCGCCGCGGCGGCGAGCGTGTAGGTCACGTAGGAGCGTTTCCGCCCGAACGCATCGCTGACGAAACCGAACGTGACGTATCCGAACCACATCCCGACCTGCATCGCGACCACGAAGGCCGTCATGCGGGTGGTCGTAAGCCCCACGCCGCCTTCGGCGGCCGGCAACGAGAGGTAGGCGGGCAGCCACTGGTTGAAGCCCCACCACGCGAACATCGTACAGGCGTTCATCAGGCTCACAGCCAGGGTCAGCGAGGCCAGCCTGCCGGAGAAGATCTGCCCGGCGCCGGGGCGCACGCCCGCCGGCTGCTCCCGCGCTCGTTCCCAGAGCTCGGGCTCGCGCACGCTCGACCTGACCCAGATCGTGAGCAGGGCCGGCAGGATACCCACGAAGAACACCGCCCGCCAGCCCCACCGCGGCAACACGACCATCGTGACGACCGCCGCCGCGCCGTAGCCCACTGCCCAGGCGCTCTGCATGAGACCGAGGGCCTTGCCGCGGTGCTCCGCGGGCCAGGTCTCGGTGACCAGAGCGGCGCCGCTCGCCCACTCGCCGCCCATGCCGATGCCGAGCAGCACGCGGAAGAGCGCCAGCTGCCAGACCGTGACGGCGAGGCCACACGCCGCCGTGAACACCGAGTAGATCAGGACGCTCGCGATCAGGGCGCGCGTGCGGCCGTACCGGTCGGCGACCACGCCGAAGAGGATTCCGCCGGCCGCCGACGACACGAGCGTGGCCGAGGCCAGCGCACCCGCGGTCCCGGTCGTGATGCCCATCTCGCTGATGATCGACGTCACCACGAGGGCGTAGAGCATCACGTCGAACGCGTCCAGCATCCATCCGAGCGACGCGGCCAGCAGCGCCCGGTGGGCATCGGAGCTGCCCGCACGCCACCAGCCGAACAGGCCAGGGCGATACGAGGTTGGCGCAGGGACGGACGGCCCCATCGGCGTCAGGAGGAACCGCCGAGGGCGCACACGGTGATCCCGGCTGCGCCAAGACCCTCACGGAGCCGTCGCGTGAGCTCGCCAGCTCCAGGCGTGTCGCCGTGCGTGCAGAGCGTTTCCACCTCGATGGCCAGCTCGGTACCGTCCGCGCAGGTCACCCTTCCGTCCCGCACGAGTCGTACGGCCCGCGCGACCACCCGATCGGGATCGTCGATGACCGATCCGGGGCGGGTCCGCGGCGACAGCGAGCCGTCGGGCTCGTAGGCGCGATCCGCAAAGCCCTCCGAGACCACCCGCAGCCCGGCGGCCTCTCCGGCGCGCAGCAGCTCCGAGCCCGGCAACCCGAACAGCACGAGCGAGCGATCGAACGCCCGTATGGCGCCCGCGATCGCGTCGGCCAGCGCCCGATCGCGCGTTGCCATGTTGTAGAGCGCCCCGTGGGCCTTCACGTGCCTCAGGGAGACCCCTTCCGCGGCCGCGATCGCCGCCAGCGCGCCAACCTGGTAGAGAACCATGTCCTCTACCTCCCGCGGCGATGCCCGGAGCTCGCGCCGGCCGAAGCCCACCAGATCCGGGAAGCCCGGGTGCGCGCCAACGGCTACCCCCGCTTCGCGGGCAGCCCGGACGGTCTGTCGCATGACGGCGGGATCCCCCGCGTGGTAACCACAGGCCACGTTGGCGGAGGTGATGCTGCGCATGACCTCGGCGTCCGACCCGATGCGCCAGGAGCCGAACGACTCCCCGACATCGCTGTTGAGATCGATCCGCATGGCCCGGTCAGTCCGGCCGGCGCCTGTCTCCGACGGCGGAGCCGCCGGCCTGGCCGCCGGGCTCGACGCCGATCACCGCCGCCGCAATCTCGACGGCCTGGAAGAAATGGCCCAGCCGCAGGTTTTCGTTCTCCTCGTGCTGGTTATTGTCGAAGTTGACGAGGGGCACGAGCACGGCTGGGAACCCGAGCGCTTCGATGAAGGGCGCAATCGGCACCGTGCCTCCGAGCGTCCGAAGCTGCACCGGGGGCGCACCGAACGCCTGCTCGAGCGCCGACGTCAGCCGTTTCACCTCCGGATCCGTCGGCGGCGTGCGAAACGCCTGCGTTGCCGTGCCGGCCGTCACGATGCCGGCTATGCGCGGGTGCTCCGCACGCGTCGCCTCGTCGGGCTCTCCGCCGATCACGTGGTAGCCCCGGGAGCGTACGTGCGCGCGGAGCTTTTCCAGCAGGTCTTCCGCGTTGGTCTCCTTGACCAGCCGGATGTCGATCGCGGCCGTCGCCCGATCCGGGATGATCGTGCGGGCCCCGGCTCCCACGTGGGCGCTCGCGAGCCCGCGGATGTTGAGCGTGGGAAACTGGTAGGCATCCTGCAGCCGCGGGAAGGCCTTCTCCGGCGCGGCCACACCGAACGCCTTCAGCATCGTCGCGGCGTCGTCGGGCACGTCGTCGAGCAGCTTGCGTTCGTCGGGCGCGAGCGGAACGAGCCCGTCGTAGAAGCCCGGGATCAGCACCCGTCCGTCCTCGTCCTTCATCGACGCGAGCAGCGACGCGAGCCGTTGCGCCGGGTTCGGAATCCAGTTCCCGTAGTTGCCGCTGTGCACGCCGGCCCGTGGACCGTAGACCGTCAGGTTCACCGTGACGATCCCGCGTGCGCCATAGACGATGGTGGGGCGGCCGGTCGAGTGCATGGGACCGTCGAAGATGATCATCAGATCGGCATTCAGACGGTCGCGGTATTTCGCGATGGCCGGGACCAGGCTGGGCGAGCCGGCTTCTTCCTCGCCGTCGAGGACCACACGAAGGTTGGACACCGGCGAGAGGCCCGCCGCCTTCAGCGCGTCGAGCGCGGCGCAGAAAGCCACGATCGGCGACTTGTCATCGGCCGCGGACCGGGCGTAGATGCGCCAGTCGGGCTCGAAACGCGTGAGCTGCGCCACGTCCGGAACTTCCCGTCCGCCCTGATCGAGGCGACCCGTCCGCAGCACCGGCTTGAACGGGTCCTCCTGTTTCCACGCAGCCGGGTCCACCGGCTGGCCATCGTAGTGGCTGTAGAGAAGAAGGGTGCGCGCGGCCCCGGGCACCCGCAGCTCGCCGTAGACGAGAGGATTGCCGGCCGTCTCCAGCAGCTCCCCGCGGAAGCCGCGGGCCGCCAGGAGATCCCGGAGATAGTCGGCGTTGCGGCGGATGCCGGCGCGGTCCGAGGCGACGTTGGGCAGCGCGAGCAGCTCCAGCAGCGTGCGGACCACGACCCGCTGGTTGGCTGCTACCCAGGCGCTGACCTTCTCCCGGACGCCGCTGCCGGCCTGCCCGGCTGCCGGGATGGCGTCAGCTGGACAGATCGCGAGCAGACAGGCCAGGACCACTGCGTGACGCCGGAACCCGGCCTGGCCCGATCCTCCGGAAAGTCCCCGATAGGACGCCAGACGCCCGCTCGCTCTCATCGGGCCGCCGCTTTCAATTCTGTGATCCAGGCGACAGATTCGTGCCACTCCGCCATCATCGAGTGCCGGAAATCCTTCAAAATCAGCGGGTACGTGCCTTGCTCAACATGGAGGCGCAGGCGGCCTGAATATTTGCGGCAGGGAGCCGTGAGTTGCTGGGGAGCCGGGTCGCCCGCAAAAACCGGGGGCATCGTCAATGGTGGCGATGCCCTTTTTTTCTTTCCACCGAAGACGTTCCGGGACATGGCAAGCCCGCCCGCACGGCTTCAGACGACTGCTCCTTCCGGATACTGCAACGCCAACCGCAGTTCCTTGGCCAGTGAATCCACGGTAGTGCCGGACCGCTTCCAGGCCCCCTCCGTCTCGAACCGGAGGTCGCCGATCCGCCGGCCCCAGGGGGAGATGACGCGGCCGATGGCCCGGAAATCGGTGCGATCCGCGTGCTCCTGGTCCAGCCGCCTGACAACGTCCGGCGCGACCCGTACGAAAGCGCGCAGCGCGGCGGCGGACTTGATGCTGTACTTCCGACCGCTCCAGGCCGCGTTGAACACCTGCGCCACCTGCTTCAGGTAGTTCACGAAGAACTTCTTCGATTCTTCCCGGAAGTCGTCCCCCTTGCGGCCCGACCCGAATGCCTCGGCAGCGAACAGCTTCTTCAGCTCCTGCGCGAGCGGCGCCTGCGCCACGCGCCCGGCGCCTACGCCGAGCAGCTTGATCTCGCCGTAGAGCGGGGAGTCCTCGCGGTCGTTCAGCGCCCGGACGATGTCATGGGCGGCGGCGAGGCTTTCGTCGCGATAGAGCTGACGGCCGGAGAGGGACACCAGGTGCGAGGCGTTCAGCCGCGTGTGCTTCGCGTTGATGGTCACGAACATCTGGACCACGTGATCCTCGGGCAGCCTGTCGAAGATCACGGCCGGCACGGTGAAGGCCTCGCCCCCGAACCGCTCGATGTCAGCGTGCAGCGCCAGCAGGCGATGCTGACCGTCGATCGCGCGGAGAATGCCCTCGCGCTCGGGCACCTTGAGGATCCCCAGCGCCGATCCGTCCTCGAGCGGCTCGAACTTCAGCGGCTCGTCGCACGAGATGATGACGGCGCCCGGGATCGACGGCAGGTCGCGCGCCTGGCGGCACTGCTCGTAGTACTGCACCAGCTCGTCGATTTTGCGCCGGATGATCTGACGCTGGTACGCTTTCTCGCTCGACGCGATCCGACGCTCCAGCAGATCCCAGTTCACCTTCGACGGGACCGCCGGCGGCTTCTTTCGGCCGCCCCTCACCGGCTGCCCCTTCTCGCCGTAGCTGAGAACCTCGAACCGGACGAGCTTGTCGATGTCGCTGGCGGTGAGCGAGGCCTGGTAGAACTGGACCCCGAACTGCTGCATGCGGATGGCGGCGACGCTGATCATGATGAGTTAGCCAAGCCCCTCGTGTGACTGCAGCTCGCGGCGAATCCCGCTTCGCCGCTCTCTGATCCCCCTGATCCCAATCCGTGATCCACAACCCAGCCCGATTTCCGCGTGCATCTTATATTGGGTTGGCGCCCGAAATCTCGGCCGTTCGGCCACGATGGCGGAACGGGCCCCAACCTCCTGTCGAGCTGGACTTTACCGGATACGACCTGGCGGAGGGACGGAGACCCCTGCGGGCACCGGCCCGCTCTGCCGCAGGCGGTACCAGGCGAGGAACTGCTCCTTGCCGACCGAGCACGCCAGCATCGCCACCACGAAGACCACGTAGGCCATCGCAGCCTGGCCGAGGCTCAACGCACGGTGGAGGGGCAGCGACACGAGCCCGTAGACCATCTCGACGTGAATCCAGTAAATGAAGAGCGATGTCCGACCCAGTTGCACCAGGGGGCTCCAGGGCAGCCGGCGCGGGGTCCGCGCCACCCACCGCCAGGACAGGCCGAGGACGAACAGCATCAGCCCGACGCGCAGGAAGAAGTAGGCGGGCGACGTGGTCCAGAAGGACGAAGCCGCGAAAGGGCTCGGGAGATACGAGCAGGCGAAGGCCAGCGCGGCAAGCAGGAGCCCGGCCGTCGAGAGGCTGGCAGTCAACCGGCGTTCGCTCTCGACCGTGCGTGCGGCCTCGATCAGCACGCCCACGACCGCTCCGGCGAAGACGAACGCTGACCAGGGGAATACCACGAACAGCGAGTACCCACCGGCCGGCCTGACGTACGCCTCGATCGGATCGGGTAGCCTCGCAAGGGCAGGCCAGGTGCGAACGAGCGGTGTGGCCAGTACGAGCGCGAGCGTCGCGGCCAGCAGCAGCAGCAGACGCGCCTGCGCCCTGCGGCCGAGCCCCCAGATTCCCGCGGCCGCCGCGATTGACGGGCCCATGATGTTGAGGATGTCGACCCGCAGGAGGGTCGTCGCGGGGCCCCAGCTGAGAATCCACGCCTGCAGACGGAAGAGGAACGCCAGCCCGAAAATCTCCAGCCCGCGACGCGCCACTTGCCGCGCCGCCGCGCGTCGCTTGCCGCTCTGGCGCAGCTTCAACCCGGCCGACAGCGCGACCGACACGCCCGCGAGCAACAGGAACAGCGGCGCCCCTATCCCGCCCAGCGTGATCGCCCACCCGAAGATGGCCGTGCCGCGATCCGCCGTGCGCGTCCAGCTGTCGAGGAGATGCGCCTCGATCATGATGAGCACGGCCAGACCGCGCATCCAGTCGAGGTACGCGCGACGGGCGGAGTGAGGTCTGGCAGGATGCGTCAGCAACCTCCCGACGTGGAGTCCGACCCCGGCTCGGGCACTCGCGGGCGCCCCTTCGCCCCGCTCCGTGCCGTAGCCGGCGCCTGGTGCGCGCCGTGCGGTGCTTGCATGCCCGACATCCGATCGGTTCGTACACATCCGGCCGTGCAGGCACGGCTAGACGCCGGGGCCGATGGCGTGCGAGACGGCGAGCTCAATGTCCTCGCGCATCGAGTGCCAGACGGAGCAGTATTTCTCGCGCGACAGCCGGATAGCCCGCTCGACGACTTCGGCGGGCACATGGCCGGTGATCGTGAACACCAGCTCGATCCGCGTGAAGCGCCGCGGGTCCTCCTGCGCGCGGTGTCCGGTCAGTTCAGTCCTGAGGCCGCGGAGATCGTGGCGGCCCTTGCGGATCACGTGCACGACGTCCATGGCCATGCACGCTGCCAGTGCGAACGCGAGCGCCTGCATCGGCGAGGGCCCCTCCGCCGAGGCGCTGTCGAGCGTCATCCTGATCGCGCCGGAGCGGCCCGACAGCACCAGATCATGCTCCCAGACGAGCTCCACAATCGCAGGCGGCTTCTCAGCCATGCCGCGCGCCTGCCGTCGCGCGCAACTCTCGTCCAGGCGTCATGCCGCCGTCCTCCTCTCGTACGCTCTGCAGCAGCTGATTATGTCAACTCGGAAGGCTTTGGCAAATGCGCCGGTTGCGGTACGTTGATGCACATCATGCACCCCCGAGTTCCGCCCGCCGCGGCCACGCTGCTGATGATGACCACCGCCTTTGCCGCACAGCTCGACCCCGCGCTGCTCGATCGCGCGCGGGCCCTCCACAATGACGTGCCGCTCGTCGACGGCCACAACGATTACCCCTGGGCGGTCCGCGAGCACGCCGGCGGCAACCTGGACGAGCTGGAGATCGACCGCCCGCAGCCGTCGATCATGACCGATATCGCGCGTCTGCGCGCTGGAGGTGTCGGCGGGCAGTTCTGGTCCGTCTACGTGCCGGCCGAGCTCCAGGGCCAGAGCGCGGTCACCGCCACGCTCGAACAGATCGACATCGTCCACCGGATGATGCGGAAGTACCCGGACGCGTTCGAACTGGCCCTCACGGCCGACGACGTGGAGCGCATTTTCCAGAAAGGCAAGATCGCGTCGCTGATTGGCATGGAGGGCGGCCACTCGATCGACAGCTCGCTCGGCGCACTGCGGATGTTCCATCGTCTGGGCGCGCGCTATATGACGCTGACACACTCGCGGAACGTGCCCTGGGCGGACTCGGCCACGGACATCCCGGTGCACGGCGGACTCTCGGCGTTCGGCGAGCAGGTCGTTCGCGAGATGAACTGGCTCGGAATGCTCGTGGACCTCTCGCACGTGTCCCCCGAGACCATGGCCGACGCGATTCGCGTGTCACGGGCGCCCGTCATCTTCTCGCACTCGTCGGCGCGCGCCGTGAACGACGTCCCGCGCAACGTGCCCGACGACGTGCTCCGGATGATGCCGAAGAACGGCGGCGTCGTCATGGTCACGTTCGTGCCCGGGTTCCTCTCGACCCGCGTCGCCGCGTGGGATCGTCTGCAGCGGGCCGAGCAGGCGCGCCTCGAGCAACAGGGATCCGACCCTGCCGCGGTCAAAGCGGCGATGGCCTCGTGGCTGACGGCGCACCCCGCCCCGCGGGCGACCCTCGCGGACGCCGCCGCTCACATCGATCACATCCGGAAGGTCGCCGGCATCGATCACATCGGCCTGGGCAGCGACTTCGACGGCATCAACAGCGTGCCTGAGGGGCTGGAGGACGTCTCGACGTACCCGACACTGACCGCGGAGCTCCTGCGTCGAGGCTACGGCGACGACGACGTCAAGAAGATCCTGGGCCTGAACGTGCTCCGCGTGATGCGGGAGGCGGAGAAGATGGCGGCCACGCTCCAGAAGGAGCGCGGCCCTTCGTCAACCCGGATCAAGTGACCACGATCGTCGCCCTCGGCGACTCGACGACCGCCGGCACGCCAGGCTGGCTCTCGCCGCTCGAGCATCCGCCGGACGGCATGGGCGACCCCACCAGCAGCTACACGTACTGGCTGATGCGCGCACACCCCGAGTGGCGGGTGTTGAACCGGGGTGTCAACGGGGAGCGCAGCGACCAGATTCTGGCGCGGTTCGAACGGCACGTCGTCGGTGAGAACGCCCGAGCGGTGGTGATCATCGCCGGCGTGAACGACGTGTACCAGGGACTCGAGGTCGAAGATGTCACAGCCGCGCTTCGACAGTTGTACGACCGGGCGATCGCTGCCGGCCTGCTGCTGACGGCCGGCACCATCGTCCCCTACAACACCGCGACGGCGGTGCAGAACGAGCGCATGCACGAGATCAACGCCTGGATCCGCGGCCGGGCTCGGCGCGACCCCCGGATCGGATTCGCCGACACGCGCGCCGCAGTTGCCAGCCGCGGGAATTCCGATCTGCTGCGCGACACGCCCGACGGCCTGCATCCGTCGCCCGACGGTTACCGCCGCATGGCGGAGGCGCTCCGGCCGGTGCTGGAACGGCAGCTCCAGCCGCACTGAACACCCCGCCGGGTGCACATCGCATCCACGCTCCTCCGCGACCATCCAATCGCAAAACCCGCCGCCATCCGCGACCCCGTTCAACCGGGGGCAATCCGCGCTCATCCGCGTTCATCCGCGACCCGTCAACCCCGGGCAATCCGCCCCGATCCGCGACCGTGCAGGACCACCGCGCGACGGAATCCGGCCGGCCCGCGGCCTGCCCCACGAGTCCCGCCAGCCGCGGTATCCTTGAGAGAGCCTCCGCGACCTCGACGGCCCCAATCCGCGTTCCCCGGCTCATCCGTGGAACGCTTCTGCAGCGAGCGCCAGATATGCGTGCATCTACCCGATCGATCTCCGTCCTGCTCGCGGCGCTGGCCGTTCTGTCCCTCCCGGCCGGAGCCCAGATCAAGGTGACCACGCAGACCGTTCCGCTCTATGTCACGGTCACCGACCGCGAACGGCGTCTGGTTCCCGATCTGCTGCGGGAGGACTTCGAGGTCTTCGACAACGGCAAGCTCCAGACCCTGACGAACTTCTACAACGAGCCGACGCCGATCACCGCGGTCGTGATGCTCGACACGAGCGGCAGCATGACGCTCGCGCTCGACTTCGTGAAACAGGCAGCCGAGCAGTTCTTCATCCGCATGCTGCCGGAGGACCGCGCCAAGGTCGGCGCCTTCAACGACAAGATCGAGACGCATCCGTCGACGTTCACCGAGAACCGGGATCAGCTCATCCGGCTGATGAACGACGACCTCGACTTCGGATATCCCACCCGCCTCTTCGACGCCGTCGACTTCGGGATCGAGGAGCTGCGCGAAGTGCAGGGACGAAAGGTGGTACTGGTATTCACCGACGGCGAGGACACGGCGAGTCGAACGAAATCGGGGGACGTGCTCGACAAGGCGCGGCTCCAGGAAGTCATGATCTATGCCGTGGGCCTCGAGAACGAGTACTTCAACGGCGCGCAGCGCGTGAGGACCAGCCCCGATCGTGCCTTGAGACGCCTGACCGACGAGACGGGCGGCGGCTTCTTCGTGTTGAAGAAGCGGGACGAGCTCGGGGCCACGTTCACGCGCGTCGCGCAGGAGCTGCACAGCCAGTACGTCCTCGGTTTCACGCCCGAGGTGCTCGACGGCAAGGTGCACAAGCTGGAGGTGCGGGTGAAGCGGCCCGGTATGACCGCCCGCGCGCGCCGCAGCTACGTGGCCTCGCCCGCCACGCCGATCACCGGCGCCAGGCCGTGACGAAATTGTGACGAGCGACCAGGAAACATCACAGATTCGAGGCCTGCCCAGCTAAACTTTCGGCCGTCGTGGGGCGTCTAAGCCTAGTGAAAGGACGGTTACCACGATGTTCGAATGGGACTTCTCGAGCAACGCCGAGCGGATGGTGGCATTCCTGCTGGTCTGCACGATTCTGGCGGTCGTACTGGCGTAACGCGGGAGGTCGCCCGCCGGCCCTGGCGGCCTGACCTCCTGCCATTCCCGCCCTGCCGGCGGCAGCTTCGCCCTCGAGCGCGTGAACGCCTCACGGCTCTAGTCTGCATGGCTGCAGCTGGAACTGACCGCTCACCGCTCTTGTAGATCCTGACAGCTCTGGGGCTTCCACAGCCGGGCGGAAGACCGTCTTCCGGTGCCCGGCTGCCGTCGGACGTCCCCTCTGCGCTGATACAATCCAGGCGTTCCTGATCCCGATGGAGGCCTGGACATGCGGACGACGCTCGTCGCACTGGCGGTGCTGTTGACGGTGGCGATCGGAGGCGGGCAGGCACCTGGCGATCGACCGGCCCCCAATCCCCGCGGGACGCGATCGGTCGTTCTCGCCCGCAACGGGATGATCGCGACGAGCCAGCCGCTCGCGTCCGCGGCCGGCCTGCACGCCCTGCAGCAGGGCGGAAACGCGATCGATGCGGCCATCACCGCAGCCGCCGTGCTGGCCGTCGTCGAACCCACCATGAACGGCGTGGGCGGGGATCTCTTCGCGATCGTCTACGACGCGAAGACGAAGTCCGTTCGCGGCCTCAACGCGAGCGGTCGCTCACCCGCGGCCGCTACCATCGACGAGTTCCGGCGCCGCCAGCTCGACGCGATCCCCTATCGGGGCGAGCTCTCGATCAGCGTGCCCGGCGTCGTCGACGGGTGGCACGAGCTGCTGTCGCGCCACGGCACGATCCCGCTCGCGCGCGCGCTCGAGCCGGCGATCCGCTACGCGCGCGACGGCTTTGGCGTCGCCGACATCATCGCGCAGCAGTGGAAGGATGCCGAGCCAGTGCTCGCGCGCGATGCCGCCGCCGCGTCCACGTTCCTCGTGAACGGGCTGGCCCCGAAATCTGGCGAGGTCTTTCGCAACCCCAACCTGGCATCGACGCTGGAGCTGATCGCGAAGGGAGGGCGTGACGCATTCTACAAGGGGCCTATCGCGCAGGCGATCGGGGCCGACATGCAGAAGCGCAATGCGCTGCTGACTGCCGCGGACCTGGGCGCGCACCGGTCCGACTGGGTCGACCCGATCTCGACAACGTACCGCGGCTACGAGGTACTGGAGCTGCCACCGAACACGCAGGGCGTGGTGGCTCTCGAGATGTTGAACATCCTCGAGGGCTTCGACCTGAAGTCGCTCGGCCACAACTCGGCCGACTACCTGCACCTGCTCGTCGAGGCCAAGCGCATCGCCTTCGCCGATCGCGACACCTGGCTGGGGGATCCCGGCGCCGTGCCGCGCGAGGCGCTCGAGCGCATGCTCTCGAAGGACTACGCGGCGGAGCGACGGAAGGAGATCGATCGCGAGCGCGCCGCCCGCGAGTACCGCCCCCTTTCCCTCGGCACGGGCAGCTCGCCACAGCCGCCGCCCGAGGCCCGCGGCGACACCATCTATCTCACCGCCGCCGATCGCGACGGGAACGTGATCTCGCTCATCCAGTCCATCTTCGAGAACTTCGGCTCCGGCATCGTCGCCGGCGACACTGGGATCGTGCTGCACAATCGCGGCAACCTGCACTCGTTCACGCCGGGCCACCCGAACGTCCTCGCGCCCGGCAAGCGTCCATTCCACACCCTCGTCCCCGCCATGGTGCTGCGCGACAAGCGGCCGTGGTTCTCGTTCGGCGTGATGGGGGGAGACATGCAGCCGCAGGGCCACGTCCAGGTCCTCGTGAACCTGATTGACTTCGGGATGAACGTGCAGGAGGCCGGCGAGGCCGCGCGCTTCCGCCACTCGCCGGCCGGCCTCGCCCTCGAGTCTGCGATGACACCCGAGGCGCGCTTCGGCCTGCTGAGGAAGGGCCACCAGGTGATCTCGAGCGTCGGCGCCTTCGGGGGGTTCCAGGGAATCCTGTTCGATCACGCGCAGGGGCTGATGATGGGCGGATCGGATCCTCGCAAGGACGGCCTGGCCATCGGATACTGATGGCGATCCTGCTGCCCCGATGCGCTCGGGCCGAGCGGCGGGTCAGCGTTGAATCCGCACGCCGGTGCGCTGGGAGACGGCCGCCAGCGCCGACTGCAGGTTGGCGTCCTCGAACCGCAGCACGACGGGCTCCCCGTTCGTGACGAGGATCAGCCAGTTGCGCTCCGAACGCAGGAAGCCGAGCCGCCCGAGATCGACCCGGCTCTCGACTTCCTTCCCGCTCGCATCCCGCCACTTCGGCTGACGGGATCGCGAGTAGTGCGCGCTCACGACGGCGCTGTAGGGTACCGTCGCCAGGGTGCTGCCGCCGCTGCTGTCCTTCACCACCAGCTGGTCCGGCAGCAGTTCCAGCGTGCCGGCGCGCTCCCTGCCGCGTTCGTCTGACCCGACGGTCGTCAGGACGCGCACGTCGTCGAACGTCACGACGGCCGACGCCGCCGCGGGTGAGGCGGTGTCGGCTGCGACGGCAGCCATCTCCTTCCCGCGCTCCGGCGCTCGTGACTCGCCCCGCGCGCCCGATCGTCCGTCCGCGGGCGCGGCCGATCGCGCGAGTGTCGGACGCTGGCCGGCCGACTGACCGGCCCCCACGGTCGCCACCCTGTTCTCGACGGGTGGAGCCGGCGCGGGGCCGGGAGCCGGCGGGACGGCCGGCGGGAGTGGAGCCCCCGCTGCCGGGGGAGTACCCGCCGCGCCACCATGGGATCCGGTGCCGCCTTCCGAAGACTCGGCACCGGAACCTGGCGCTCCCTCGGCCGGGGCCGCATCCGCCGTCGCAGGAGCAGCAACTGAAGCCGCGGCCGGTCCTGGAACCGCTGCAGGACTCTGGCGAAGCGCGAGATAGGCCAGCACCGCGATGCCCGCGACGAGTATCAGAAGGAGCGCGGCAATCGCCGCCAGGTGCGTGCGTCCGAGCACGACCGTCGTCGTGGTGCGGTCGCGCGGCTGGTCGACGGGACCGGATCCGGCGGACACGGACGGCGGCGCGGCAGCGGCAATGGCTGCACCTGTCCGCGCCGTGGCGCTGCTCGTCCGTGCCGGTGTATTCATCACGACGGTTGCCGGCAGGCCGTTCAACGCCGCCGTCCGCAGCGTGCCAGGCGGTGTGGGGGTCAGCCGGGTGGGCATCTCGCCGAGCGGCTCGGGTCGCACCGAGACCGCCAGCATCTGTCGAAATTCGTCCGCACTCTGGAATCGCCGATCGGGATCCTTCGCGAGCGCACGCTCGATGACGGCCGCGCACCAGACGGGCAGGTCCGACCGGAAGTGCGAGACGGGCGTCGGCGCATCGGCAATCTGCTTCTGCGCCATCGAGATGGCCGTGTCGGCCCTGAACGGCAGCTCGCCCGTGAGGAGACGGTAGAACAGCACGCCGACGGCGTAGAGGTCCGATCGCCCGTCAATCGCGCGGCCGAGCACCTGCTCCGGAGACATGTAGGCGGGCGTGCCCATCATATAGCCGCCGTGCGTGAGGTGCTCGCCCCCCAGCACGCGGGCAATGCCGAAGTCCATCACCTTGACCGTGCCTGTCTCGGTGAGCATCAGGTTGGCCGGCTTGAGATCGCGATGCACGACTCCGGCGCGATGCGCGTATGCCAGCGCGTCGAGCACCTGGCTGCAGATGTAGGCGGCCTGCGGCGGCCCCATCGGACCCACGCGCTCGCAGACCTGGTGCAGCGTCTCGCCCCGCACGAACTCCATCACCATCAGCAGGTCCTCGTCCTGCCGGTAGAGCTCGTAGATGGTCGCGATGCCGGCGTGGTTCAGGCGCGCGAGCGTGACGGCCTCGGCGCGAAAGCGCTTCAGCAGGTCGGCATCGGCGAGATCCGGGTTGAGAACCTTGATCGCCACCTCGCGATCGAGCGTCTCGTCGATGGCCTTGTAGACGGTCCCCATCCCGCCCCGTCCGAGGCGCTCGACAATCCGGTACTTGCCGACGGTTCGGCCCACCATGCTCACGGAAGCAGAAAGTCCACAGAATAGTTCATCGGGACGTCACAGCAACCTGTCGGGAGATCACCGCCGCGCGTCTGCGGCAGAAGTTAGTCTGCCGCGCTACAGACGGAACCCAGCCCCGAGGGGATCGCGCCCGTCGATCACGAAGACGTGATCGCCCGTAATCCACGCGTCTCCTTCGATTTCCGGGACGATCGCCGGCAGGTCGCCCACCAGCGTCTCGCCGACCACACGCCCGTGGAACCGGCTCCCAATGAGACTTTCGTGCCGGAACGCCTGCTCGGGACCCAGGAGGCCGATGGCCGCCAGCACCGCCATCACGGCGCACGTGCCGGTGCCGCAGGGGGAGCGGTCGACCTCCGCGTCGGCGAAGATCGTGACGTTCCGCAGGTCGGCGGCCTCGCTGTGCGACGGTGCCGTGAAGATCGTTCCGTAGAGACCCGACAGCGCCGGCTGCTCCGGATGGACGACCCGGACGGCGGACTCGACGGCATGCTTGATTTCCATCCCGGCGCGCTTGAGATCGTCGAGCCGCCGGCCGACGAGCGGGATCCCGGCCGCCTCCGCGTCGACAATCGCGTAGAACGCGCCACCGTAGGCCACATCGGCCCGCAGGCTTCGCCCGCTCACCCGGACTTCCAGGCCGGCGTGCAGGACGAAGGACGGGACGTTGCGGAACCGAACGCTCGCGACACGCGCACGTCCGTCGATCTCGCGGATTTCCGGGACTGCACGGATGGGCCCGGCAGGGGTATCGAGGATGATTTCCCGCCGGTCCCGGCGACCCGTGAGGAGCCCACGCTCCAGCGCGATCGTCACGACGGCGATGATGCCGTGGCCGCACATCGTGCTGTAGCCCTCGTTGTGCATGAACAGCACGCCGGCGTCGGAATCCGCGCGCTCGGGCCCGGTGAGGAGTGCACCGTACATGTCGGCATGCCCGCGCGGCTCGAGCATCAGCGCCGTGCGCAGGTGATCGCAGTGTTCGCGCACCCACTCCCGACGCTCGAGCATCGTCCGCCCCTCCACCCGGGGGAAGCCGTCCACGATCAATCGGAGTGGCTCTCCCGCGGTGTGGGCGTCGATCGTGCGAACCAGGCGAACGCTGGAGTCCTCGGTTCCTCCGGGTTCATGGTTCATGGTTCAAGGTTCGGTTCAGGGTTCAAGGTTCCGGGTTCAAGGTTCAAGGTTCAAGGTTCCGGGTCCAGAGACGTCGATTCACGATGGGCGAGCGGGGCCGCGGTGATGTGATCATAGACTGTGCACTCCAGGCGCTGAACATTGAACCATGAACCTAAGAACCAGGAACCTTGAACCCGGAACCTTGAACTGAACCTTGAACCCGGAACCATGAACCATGAACCCAGGAATGTGACAGTCCTGTCAGAGCAGGACGTCCGCTCCGTCCTGACGATGGACGACCTGATCGACGTGATGCAGGACGCGTTGATGGCGTATTCGGCCGGACGCGCGCGGCAGCCGCTGCGGACGGTGCTCGAAGTGAGGCCCGGGCAGGCGTTCTTCGGGATCATGCCGGCGAGCCTTCCGGAGTCGGGGTCGCTCGGGGCGAAGCTGGTCACGGTGTTCGCGGGCAACGCGCGGATGGGGCTGCCGACGCATCTTGCGTCGATCGTGCTGCTGGACTCGACGACGGGCGCGCTCGTCGCGCTCATGGATGGCCGCTACATAACCGAGTCGCGCACGGCGGCCGTGTCGGCGGTCTCCGCCCGCCTCCTGGCGCGGAGCGAGGCTGCGACCCTCGCACTCGTCGGATCCGGCGTGCAGGCCCGCAGCCATCTCGAGGCCTTGAGCCGCGTGCGGACGCTCCACGAGGTGCGCGTCTGGAGCCCGTCGCGCGATCGGTGCGAGGCGTTCGCCCGGGAGATGCAGGTGCGCAGTCCCGCACCGATTTGCGTCTCGGCGTCGGCCCGTGACGCCGTTGAGGGCGCCGACATCGTGGCCCTCGTCACTGCGGCGCGCGAGCCCGTGATCGAGAGCGACTGGATTGCCAGCGGCACGCACATCTGCGCCGTGGGGGCCTGCCGGCCGGATCAGCGCGAGATGGACACGGCGCTGGTCCGCCGGGCGCGCGTGTTCGTCGACTCGCGGCTCGGCGCGCTGGCCGAAGCCGGTGATCTGCTGCTGCCGATGGGGGAAGGCGCCGTGGGAGAGGAGCACATCGCCGGGGAACTGGGTGAGCTGGCCGCCGGCCGAGTCGAGGGGCGGCAGTCGCCGACCCAGGTGACAATCTTCAAGTCGCTGGGGATGGCCGTCGAGGATATCTCGGCCGCGCACCTGGTGCTCGAACGCGCACAGGCGCGCGGCCTGGGTCTGCGATTATAGCTTCGTCATGCCCTTCTTCTTGCGCTCCGCCCAACGCTTGCGCGTGGCTTCCGACAGCCGCTTGCGCGCCTCCGCCGACATCTTGCGACGACGTCGTCCCCGGCGTGGCGGCGCGGCCGCCTCGGGCGCGGCCGATGCCGCGGCGCCGCGTCCTCGCCGGCCGGCCTGCGCACGCAGCTTCGCCGCCTGAGCGGTGAGCGAGGCGAGGCGCTCGCGCGTCTCGGCGATCTCCCGCTCGAGTCCGCCCAGGGCCCAGCCGATGAGTTCCGCCGATTTCACCAGTACGCCGCGCCTGCTGCGCGGGCCTCCTCTCGGCATTCGCGTCCTCCTCGAAAGTGGCGGGCCTGAACGCGCGCAGCCGGTCCCTCCTGGAACGTGCCCATTCCAGGCGGCAGCCGCCCGTTATCGAAAACAGGCTCGTCTGTAGCGTCCTATCATAGTCGGTATGGACCTGCGCGGACGAACGCGCGCCCTCGCGCTGACGGTTGCCGGCGCGCTCCTGCCCGCCCTGTCCCCGTCCGCGGCCGCCCAGGCGCCGGAGGCCGAGGCGCTGCGCAAACAGGCTATTCAGCTGGCTTACAGTCATCAGCATGACGAGGCATTGGTCCTCCTGCGCAAGGCCGTGGCGATCGCGCCCGACGACTCCGCCGCACACCGGAACCTCGCGAGCGTCGCCTGGCTGACCATGCTCTTCCGGCGCGGCGCGGTCACGGTCGATCACTACCTCGGCTCCTTCAGCAAGTCCCGGGTCAACCTGCCGAAGCCGCCGCCCGGGCTCGAGGCCGAGTTCCGCACCCACATCGGCCGGGCGATAGAGATTGCCGAGACCCGCATCGCGGCGGCCCCCCGCGATCCCCAGGCGCACTTCGATCTGGGTGCCGCGGTCGGCCTGCACGCTTCGTTCGTGGCGACGGTTGAAGGCGGGCTGATGGCCGGGTTCAGAGCCGCGCGGCGCGCGTACAACGCGCACGAGCGCGTGCTCGAGCTCGATCCCTCTCGCAAGGAGGCCGGCCTCATCGTCGGGACCTACCGCTACATCGTCTCCACCCTCTCGCTGCCGATGCGCATGATGGCATACGTGGTGGGTTTCGGCGGAGGCCGCGAACGAGGCATCCACATGATCGAGGAGGCCGCCGCGGCGGCACGGATGAATCGGGAGGACGCGCTGTTCGCACTCGTGCTCGTCTACAATCGCGAGCGGCGCTACGACGATGCGCTCCGGACGCTGGAGGAACTGCGCCGGCTGTACCCGCGTAACAGATTGATACTGCTCGAAGCCGGGTCGACCGCCCTGCGGGCCGGTCGATTCGGACAGGCCGAGCAGTACCTGTCAGGCGGGCTGGCGATGCTGGCCAGGGACCACGGGCCCCGTATCCCCGGAGAAGAGTCGCTCTGGCGGTACAAGCGGGGTGCGGCCCGCGTGGCCTCCGGACGGACCGAGGCCGCGCTGACGGATCTCAAGGCGGCCGCCACGCCCGAAGCCCAGGCGTGGGTGCACGGTCGCGCGCGGGTCGAGCTTGGCCGCGTCGCACTCCAGCTCGGCGACAGGCAGCTCGCGCGCGGCGAGGCCCGTCAGGCCCGCGCACTCTGCGAGCAGGGCAACGATCCCGTGTGCGTGGAGGACGCGAAGAAGCTGCTCAGGAGCTCAGATGGCGGCTAAGGTCAGAACGTGGGTATGGGTCGTCGTCGCGATCGCCGCCATTGGCATCCTCGGCCTCGTGACGATGGCCGGTGTCGGCATCTACTTCTTCTCCCGCCATTTCGAGATGCGCGAGGCCTCGGCGGCCAGCGCCGCGACCGAGTTCGAGGCGATCCGGGACCGGTTCAAGGAAGACGACCCGCTGGTTCAACTCGACGATCGCGGACGCTTCCTGAAGGCGAGCCGCCCGGCGACGCCGAGACCGGACGGGAGACCCCATCAGCTCTCGGTACTCGTGTTCGACCCCGAAAAGGGGGGGCGCATCGTTCGTATCGACATTCCATTCTGGCTGCTCCGGCTCAAGCTCGGCGGAACCACGATCGACTTCAACGGCAACCGCATGGAGCTCGAGGACATGAAGCTGACTGTCGAAGATCTCGAGCGGCTGGGTCCCTCGCTCATCGTCGACCATGCCACGCCCGACGGGGAGCGTGTCCTCGTCTGGTCGCACTAGCTGTCCATTAGTCGCGACTCCACTCCAATCGCCTCGCAGAAACTGGCCTGTTTGCCGTCAGCGGCGCGGGCGTGCTTCTTGCGCCCGCCGGGACCAAGCAGGTTTGCAGCCGGTCCGCTCGACCGAGCAGCTGCAACCCCGAGGCTCCTGGAGGGTTCCCATGACGCGACGATCTCTCGTGCCGGTCCTCGGCGTGGCGGTGGCGGCACTGGCAGCGCCGGCGCAGGCTCAGCTCAGCGGCTGGCCTGCTCCGAGTCGGCCGTCGTACTCGACAGACGCGCGGCAGCCGTACTACGAGGCGCGGCGCGGGGCGTACGATAGCGGCTATCGCGAAGGCCTGAAGGAAGGCGAGCACGACGCGCGGCGGAACGAGCGCTACGAGTTCCGCGACGAGCGCGACTGGCAGCGCGCCGACCGCGGGTATCACCGGAGCTTTGGCGATCGCGAACGCTATCGCTACGCGTTCCGTTCCGGCTTCGAGGCCGGCTACGCCGACGGCTATCGGCGCTACACCCCGGCGTACGGGTACGGCGGATACGGAAACGGGCGATACGATCCGCGTGTGAGCCGCGGGCCTTACGGGTACCCGCAGTATCCAAACCGCAGCGGGTATCCCGGCAGCCCGGGCTACGGTTATGGCTACGGCTCTGGCGTGGCGTTCGAGAACGGCACGCGCGACGGGTACGACAAGGGTCGAGAGGACGCCCGCGACCGAGACTCGTTCGATCCGCTTCGGCACAAATGGTACCGCTCGGGCGATCGGCACTATAAGAAGGAGTACGGCCCGAAGCAGCAGTACCAGGACGCCTATCGCCAGGGCTTCCGCGAGGGCTACGAGCGCGGGTACCGCGGGGTCGGTTACTGGGGGAACTAAAGAGAAACCGGGGGGCTTCGCCCCGCCGGACCCCCCATCGCCGTCGCTCGCGGGGGCCCACGATCCCCGCTCCGCTCCGGCGGGGCGCGCCCTTGGCGCGCCTTTCATGACGTCGTGGGCCCGGCACAGCCAGGTGAGGAACTAAAGAGAAACCGGGGGGCTTCGCCACGCCGGACCCCCATCGCGCCCTTGGCGCGCGTTTCATGGCTTCGCGGCGCCGCGCAGGCGGGGTGGGCAACTGGAGTGGCCTGTCTCCGGTGAATCTGTAGCGATTGCCGGAGCGCGCCGCCCGGATCGCAAGACGCGAGGAGCGGGCCTATTGGGCATATGTGAGCGACGAGCAACGCCGCGAGGGGGGACGCCCCGCCCGGCAGGCGCTCGTGATTCACCGGAGACAGGCCACCAGCGTCCGGAAACATTGGTTCATTGCACGCAGGCGAACGCGTCGGCGTCCGGGCAGCCACGTCGGAAACCCTGGTCAACGCAAGCCGAGAAAGCGTTTCATCCGCTCGACGATTGAAGCCGCGGGGGCCGCGACCGCGGCAGCCGTCGTGGTCTCGCGCGCCTGATCCAGCTCCAGCCGGCGCGTCAGCGCCGCCAGACCGATCTGCTCCACCGCCTGCGGATCGGCCTCGCCGAGCGCCCGCAGCACGTCGGCTCCGAGTTCGAGCACCGACACATCTCCGCTGGCCACGACCGTGGCCGTCCTGGGTTCGCCCGTCAGCAGCGACAACTCGCCGAAGTAGCCGCCGGGGCCAATCGTCGCGACTTCGCGGCGCGACGGCTCGAGGCGCACCGCAACCGTGCCCGAGCACACGATGAACATGGATTCGCCGTGGGTGCCCTGCCGGACGATCGCCTCCCCGCTGCCGAAGAGCCGGACGGCGCTCGACGCGGCGACGCGACGACGCTGCTCAGGCGTAAGGCGCGCGAACAGATCGACGTCGGCGAGCACCTCCTCGCGCCGCCGCAGCTTCGTCGCCTCGTCTGGCTCCGGCCACTCCCGCTCGTAGCCGACCTCGATGGGCCAGGGGATCTCGATCTGCCGCCGGGCGAAGGCGTAGTAGATGGCGGTCCTGACCTCGTCCTGCGCCTCCTCGTCGAACTCGTAGTCGTTTACCCAGAATCGGGCCCGATACGTGATGGCAGACGAGTCGAAGGCGTGCAGCAGAGCGTCGGGCGCCGGCGACTGCAGCACCCGGGGCACCTGCGCGAGCGCTTCGAGGATGGCGGCTTTGACGTCGCCCGGGGTGCTCAGATAGCTCGCGCCGACATCGAGCTGTAACCGGGTCGGCACCGCGGGCTCCGAGTAGTTCGTGATGGCCTCCCGTCCGGCGACGTTGTTCGGCAGGATCACGAAGTTGCCCGTCTTCGTCCGGAGCTTGGTCGCGCGCCACGTGACCTCGACGACGCGGCCCTCGAAGTCCCCGACGCGAATCCAGTGTCCCGGCCGGAACGGCTTCTCACTCTGGAGCGCGAGCCCCGCGAACGCGTTTCCCAGCGTGTCCTGCAGCGCGAAGCCGACGACGACGGCGCCCACCGCCGACGTGGTGAGCAGCCGATCCTCGAACACGAACGTCGCGACGATGACCAGCAGGCCGACGACGATGGCGTCCTGCAGGATCGACGGAAAGAGGTCGGGCACGCGATCGACACGGAGGGGATTGATGATGACGACGACGAGGAGATTCAGGATCGCGGCCGCGAACGCCAGCTGCTCGAGCGAGCGGACCTGCTCGGCGAGTGCGCGGCCAGCGTCCGTCGCGCCTGACACGAGCTCCGGCTCGACCGCGAGGACGAGGTTCACGGCTACGTAGAGGCCGAGTAAGAAGATGGACAGGCGAAGCTTCCGCCGGACGAGGCGGTTGACGGTGACGCCGGAGAAGAGGAGCGTCGCGGCGAGGGCCGCGACCCCCATGACGAGGTGCCCGGGATAGTGCTCCATGCGTCGGGACCGCCCGGCTAGGCGATGCCCTTGCGGAACTCCGCGAGATCGGCGGGGCTGATGGTGACGCGGACCTTGTTCTTGTCGGTCCCGCCGACCGCGTCCCGATCAGGGTTGACTCCACGTGCGCCCGCCGATGCAACGGTCTGCTCGTTCTGCGCCTGTTTTCCACCCGTCACCCGGAAGCCGCGCAGCAGGCCGCCGCCGCTCTTCTTCTCCTCGGGCTTCGAGTCGCCGGCCTTCGTCGTGCCGGCGTCCTTCTTCTGGGTGTCGCCGCCCGCCAGGCCCCTCGAACCATCGGCCACGAGGGCCACTTCCGAGATCGGCCGGGCGTCGAACGTGATGGCAGCCGCGTAGCGGGCCTCGACCGTGGCCTTCGCGGCCAGTGCCCTGCCGTTGATGGTGCGCGCGATGCGGGACACGCGATCCTTGATCAGCGGATGCGACGCGAAGAGCCCGCTCGGTTCCTGCCGGCCCGCGTTGCGTTCGGCGAGCTTCGCCAGTGCCGAGCTGAGGCCGTTCGGCGCATAGCCGACCTTGTTGGCGAGCTGCACGCCGATTTCGTCGGCCTCGCCCTCGTCGCCGCGATCGAACCTGTTGTTCAGAACGTTGTCGTACGCCGCCTGCGCGATCTTGCTCGCCAGCGACTGGGTGAGGCCGCCCGACGCGCTGACTTCGTCGGTCCCGAACTGGACGAGCCCGCCTTTCTGAATCGAGTTGACGGTGTGCTTCTCCGTCACGTGCACGATCTCGTGCGCGAGCACGCCGGCCAGCTCCGCCTCGTTCTCCATCAGGCCCAGCAGGCCGCGCGTGACATGGACGAGGCCGCCCGGCGCGGCGAACGCGTTGACGCCGTCCGTGTCGAGCACGATGAACTCCCAGGCGAGGCCGGGCCGGGCGCTCACCTGTGCGAGCACGCCGCCGACGAGCGACACGTACCGCGCGACGGCCGCATCCTGGAACACGCCGAACTCGTCGACGATGCGGGCGCTCACCTCCTCGCCAATCGCACGCTCCTCCTGATCGGTGATCCTGACGTCCGAGAGCCTCTTGACCTTGTCGGCCTTCTCGAGCACGCCGCTCAAGCCGCCAAGCTGCGCCGAAACGGGCGCGGCCACGAACGTCAGCGCCAGCGCCAATGCCAGATGTTTCATAGGACCCTTTCGATCTTCTCCTGCCCGAATCCCGTGGGGCCCTCCCCCGTCCCGAGGGGCGAGGGCACGCAGACCTCGTGAATCTCGACCGGCCGGCTCTTGCCCTTGACGACGACGCGGCCGAGCGGTCGGAGCGCGTGCGGCGTCGTCAGCCGGCCCCGCGTCGCGTCGCTGATGATGATCCGCGTGCCGTGCTCCTTGTTCAGCGACTCGAGCCTGGACCCGAGGTTCACGTTGTCGCCGATCACCGTGTAGCTCATGATCGCAGACGAGCCGATGTTACCGGCAATCATCTCGCCTGTGTTGATGCCGATGCCGATGTCCAGCGGCACGCGACCGGCAGCTTGCCAGCGGCGGTTGAGCTCGGCCAGCTCCCGGACCATGTCGACGGCGGCCGCCACCGCGTGGTCGGCGTGGTCGGGATCGTCGACAGGGGCGCCGAAGAGCGCCATGACCATGTCGCCGACGAACTTGTCCACCGTTCCCTTGTGCCGGAACACGATGTCGACCATACACGAAAAGTACTCGTTCAGCTGCGCCACGAGCGCTTCCGGGTTGCCGCGCTCGGTCACCGACGTGAAGCCGCGAATGTCGGAGAAGAGAACGGTCATCTCGCGTCGCGTGCCGCCGAGCTCGGCCAGCCGCGGGTTGGCCAGCAGCTGGTTGTAGACGTCTTTCGAGACGTATCGGCCGAACAGCCGTTTGACTTTCCGCTTCTCCCGGTCTTCGACGAAGTAGCGATAGGCGGTCCCGGCGAAGAGCGCCACGGATACGCCCAGGAGGGGTTGGACGAGGCCGAGCCACAGGCCCTGCCGGAAGGCGGCGAACGCGACCGCCGTCCACGCCGCCGACGCGATCGCGGCCCCCGCCAGGGCGGCCGTGAACGGGAGCAGGGCTGACATGAGACCGGTCGCGGCTGCCAGCGCGACTACGCTCGCCAGCAGGGTACGCCGCCGCGCCGGCTGAATGAACCGGTTCGAGAGAATGCTGTCCGCCACGCTCGCGTGCAGCTGGATGCCGGGCATCGTTCCGCGGCCGAGCGGCGTCTGGAAGACGTCCACGAGCCCGGACGCCGTGAGCCCCACGAACACGATCTTGTCCTGGAAAACGGCCGGTTCCAGCGAAGGCGACTGATTCGAGAGGATCTGTTCCTCCGCTTCCAACAGCTGCCGCGCCTCGTACGACGCGTAGGGCCGAATCCCGCGTGCGTGGACGGGCGCCCGAAAGTTGATGAGCAGCGTCTGCTGCGGGTGACTGCGTCCGGGGACGGCCGTCGTCACGAGCGGCAGAACACGGTCGCGAATCCGGATGGCGTTCGTCTCGAGCGACACCTCTTCGGGCTCGTACCTGCCGCCCATGAGAGCTGCGGCCACGCCGAGCGAAGGCATGTAGCGATCACCGCGCCTCACGAAGGGCAGGACTCGACGGGCCGAGCCGCCGGGATCCAGCGCGAGGAAGTTGTGGCCGAACCCCGCGGCCGCACTGGCGAGCCGCTCGTACGGGAGCGTGATCAGGGGACGCTCCTCGATCTGCGGTCCCAGCCGGAAGGCGGGCGGGGACCAGGCCGCTTCCGGCTCCGGCTCCCCCTCACGGCCCGGCGCGACCGCATCGGCCAGGAGTACGACGTTGCCGGCCTCGCGGACGGCATCGGCGAGCATCTGGTCGGACTCGGTGCTCGTCAGCGAACCCCCCGGGAACTCGTACGTCGCCGGACGGTCGGGCTCGAGCAAGGCCAGATCGAACAGGATCGCTCTGGGCCTCCCGCGCGCGAGATAGTGCACGAGCTGTGCGTGCACGGCGCGCGGCCATGGCCAGCGCCCCACGACCGGCGCGAGGTTGCGGATGGAGGCGTCGTTGATTTCGACGAGCACGATGTCACGGCTCGCGGACGCCACATCCGCCGCTCGGGCCATCCGCCAGTCGTAAGTCAGGAGCTCGAGCTGCTCCAGCCACCCCGTCCAGCCGAGGAGCAGGGCGACCGCCGCGGCCCCGATCCCGATAGCGACACCCGAGAGGAGTTTTCGCATGTCCACGTTCCGACCGCGGAGCCGGCCCAGTGTACCCGGCCGCGGACGAACAGGGAACGCCAGGTACTGGGAGGCTCAGCTGGGGGATTTCCTGCTGGCGAGTCGCGGACCGCGGGGTCGGGGCCGCGGCCGATTCATCCCCGGCTCCCAAGCGCGGCTGCCTGATCCGGGCTTTGCGGATGGGAACGGCCCGCTGGGGTCAGGTCTTGCATTGACGTACTAACGCCTGGCCCTCCGGCTTCGGTTGCTACGACCCTCACGCCGGAAGCCCCTCCAGGAATTCCACCACGCCCGTCTCGAGCGAGTACTCCGCGCCGACGACGCAGAGGCCCTGGTGAGCGATCAGACGCTCGAGGATGTCGGACCCGTGTCGCAACGCGTCCGCGGCCGCGCGCACATTGGCGCGTACCGCGTGCCGGAAGAGAGCCTCGGGGTCGCGGGCGTCGGTCGCAGCGAGTACGCCCTCCACGGCAGGGCGAATGCGGTCGACGATTGAACGGAGATTGCGGGACGGCTGTCCGCCCGCGCTCTGCAGAGCCTCGAGCGTGGCCTGGATGGCGCCGCACCGGGTGTGCCCCAGCACGACGACCAGCCGGGTGCCGAAGCGCTCGGCCGCGAACTCGACGCTGCCGATCTGCGAGGGCGCGACGATGTTGCCGGCGACGCGGATGACGAAGAGGTCCCCGAGCCCCTGATCGAAGACGATCTCGACCGGCACCCGCGAGTCGGAGCAGCCGAGGATCACCGCGATCGGGGTCTGGCCGGCGGCGTAGTCGCTCCGGCGGATTTGGCTGGTGAGGGCCTCCACGCCGCGCACGCCCGACACGTAGCGCGCGTTGCCGTCGCGGAGGCGCTGCAGGGCGTCGCGCGCGGAGATCATGCGCTCGACGGCCGCTCGGGCGTGGAGGCGGAGAGGAGTGCGAAATTCGCGTGCGCGTGGAGGCCGCCCATGTCGACGGAGATCATATCCGGGGTCAGGTCTTGCATTGACGTACTCGGGGCACCCAGTTGACAGTTTTTGCGCAGCAGGCCCGT
>DASPFV010000167.1:0-28179 GCA_035620975.1 Vicinamibacterales bacterium | reverse complement strand
CTCGGCGCGATCGGCGACTCCCGCGCGCTGCCGGGCCTGATCGGAGCGCTCAAGGATCAGGACGCGGCCGTCCGCCGGCAGGCCGCGTGGGCGATTGGCACCATCGGAAAGTAGCTGGCCACCGGGGCCTGGCGTCGCGGGCGGCCAGGCGCCGGGAGGACCCGGCTCGACCTGGTCGATCGCCCTGTGCGCGCTGAGTGAGCCCGCGGGGTTCGTGATACACGACCGGAGCCTCTTGCGGTACGATCGCGGCGCATGGTCGTGGCGGGCGCCATCATCGGGGCCCTGATCCTGTTGACGGCGTTGTACGTCGCCGCCGAGTTCGCGGCCGTCGGCGCGCGCCGGAGCCGGCTGCGGCGCCTGGCGGAGGACGGCGACAGCCTGGCGGCCCGGGTGCTGCCCGTCGTCGAGGATCCGCGCGCGCTCGACCGTTACATTGCCGCCTCACAGGTCGGCATCACCCTCTGCAGCCTGATCCTGGGCGCGTACGCGCAGGCGTCGATCGCCCCGCGCGTCGCCCCGTTCTTCGCGAGCGCACTCAGCATCGAGCCGCGGACGGCCGATTCGACCGCGGCCGTCGTCGTCCTGCTCGTCCTCACCACGCTCGCGATGATCCTGGGCGAGCTGGTCCCCAAATCACTGGCGCTGCAGGATCCGACGAACACGGCCCGCTACACCGTGCTGCCGATGCAGTGGTCGCTGTATGTCTTCTCGTGGTCGATCCGCGTGCTCAACGGGAGCGGCGTGCTGGTGCTCAGAGCGCTCGGCGTGCCGTCCACCGGCCACCGGCACGTGCACTCTCCGGAGGAGATCGCGCTGCTCATCGCGGAGAGTCGCGACGGCGGGCTGCTCGAGCCGCAGGAACAGGTGCGGCTGCATCGGGCGCTGCGGCTGGGCCTGCGGACGGCCCGCCAGCTCATGGTGCCACGGGATCGACTGGTCGCAATCGAGCTGTCGACGCCGTTCGAGGAAATCGTGCGAGTCGTGGCCGTCAGTGCCTATAGCCGCCTTCCCGTGTACCGCAGCTCCCTGGATCAGGTCGTAGGAATATTGCACATCAAGGATCTCGTGACCGACTACGTGGCGGACCCGCGGCGGCCGTCCATTGTCCCGCTGCTCCGCCCGATCGTGCGCGTGGCCGACACCATGCCCGCCGACAAACTGCTGGTCTTCCTCCGGGAGCACCGGAGCCAGCAGGCGATCGTGGTCGACGGCACGGGTGCCGTCGCAGGCCTGATCACGCTGGAGGACGTGGTCGCCGAGCTGCTCGGGGGGATCTCGGACGAGTTCAAGGGACCGCAGCTGCGCGCGGTCGTCCTGTCGGACGGCCGGGTGCGCCTGCCAGGCAGCATGCGAATCGAGCAGCTGGTCCAGCTGCTCGGGCCGATCTGGGAGCCTCGCGACGAGACGATCGCGGCGTTCGTGGCAGCCGCGGCCGGGCACCTGCCACAGCCGGGCGAGCGGGTTACCGTTGCCGGCGTGCCCGTCGAGATCGAGGCGCTCGAGGGTGGAGCAATCGCATCCGTGATCATGGATGCGCGCCGCGGGCAGGAGCCGGGATGACTGAGTTCCTCGTCATCAGCGTGCTGATCCTCCTGAACGGCGTCTTCGTCGCCGCCGAGTTCGCCATCGTAGGGGCGCCGCGCGCGGCAATCGACGCCAGGGCCGCCGGCGGCAACCGCCTCGCTATAGCCGTCCAGCGTGTCCTGCGGGATCCGCGCCGGCAGGATCGGTACATCGCGACGGCCCAGCTCGGCATCACCGTCGCCAGCCTGGGTCTCGGGATGTACGGCGAGCACGTGCTCGCCGAGGCCATCTACGGAGTCCTCGGCCGATCGGGCGTCCCGGCGCTCGTGGCTTCGCACGGGTTCGCGAGCGTCGCATCGATCGCCATCCTGACGTACTTCCATATCGTGGTGGGCGAGATGATTCCAAAGTCGATCGCGCTCCAGCAGGCCGAGCGGATGGTCCTGTGGGTCACGCCCCCGATGCTGTGGACGACCGCGCTGGTGTACCCGCTGGTCGTGACGCTGAACGGCATCGGCAACTGGATCCTCAAGCAGGTGGGCATCAACCGGCAGGTACAGACGGCCGAGCAGTACTACACCGCCGAGGAACTGCAGCTCATCGTGCAGGAGAGCGAGGAGCTCGGTGCGATCCGGACGGAATCCGGCCACATGCTTCGCGATCTGTTCGAGTTCGGCGATCTGACCGCCAGCGAGGTGATGGTGCCGAGAGTCCGCGTCGTCGGGATCCCGCTCGGCGCGACGCCAGAAAAGGTCCACGACCTGCTCGGGCGGACCCCGCACACGCGGTACCCCATCATCGAGCGCGACCTGGATCACATCCTCGGGATGATTCACATCAAGGATCTCCTCCGCGTGCTCCTCAACGGCGACACTATCGGCGCCCAGCACGCGCGGCCCCTCCCGCTCCTGCCCGAGACCGCGCCGCTCGACGCGGTGCTGGCCACCATGCGGCGGGAGCGGACGCAGATGGTGGTCGTGCTCGACGAACACGGGGGAACGGCCGGCATCGTCACGCTCGAGGACCTCTTCGAGGAGGTCGTGGGCGACATCGACGAAGGACCTGGCGGACCCGCCCCGCTGTACCGGGATCGGCAGGGACGGCTCCGCGTGCCGGGCACGCTGCGGCTCGACGAGCTCGGGCAGGAATTCGACCTGGATCTCGAGCACGAGGACGTCGACAGCGTCAGCGGTCTGATCCTGACGCTGCTCGGCCGCCCGCCGAAAGTCGGCGACACTGTCCGCTACGCGCGCCTGCAGCTGGAAGTGACGGCCGTGAAAGGCCACGGGGTCGAGGAAGCCGCCGTCTGCCTCACGTCGTGAGGCTGGCCGGGTTCAGATCTCGCCGCGTGCGGCGGCCATCTCCAGCTCGTGGTCGCTGGCCTCGGCGAACTCCCCCTCCCACTTGGCGATGACCACGGTCGCCAGGCAGTTGCCCGTGACGTTGACCATCGTCCGGGCCATATCCATCAGCTCGTCGACGCCGAGGATGAGCGTGACGCCCTCGAGCGGCAGGCCGTAGCTCGCGAGCGTTCCGGCAAGGATCACCAGCGACGCGCGCGGGACGCCAGCGACGCCCTTGCTGGTCAGCATGAGCGTCAGCAGCATCGTGATCTGCTGGCCCGTGGTGAGCTGCACGCCGGCCGCCTGAGCCACGAACACCGCGGCGAGCGACAGGTACAGCGTCGTGCCGTCCAGGTTGAAGCTGTATCCCAGCGGCAGCACGAACGAGACGATGCGCCGGGGGACTCCCAGCCGCTCCACGACTTCCATCGCCCGCGGCAGCGCCGCCTCACTCGAGGTCGTCGAGAACGCGATGATCGCCGGCTCCTTCACGGCCTTGATGAACTTGCGGATCGGCACGCGGAAGAAGAGCGCGACGGGCAGCAGCACGGCGAGGATGAAGACCGTGAGCGCGATATAGAGCGTCGCCACGAGCCAGGCCAGGTTGTAGAGCACGCCCAGCCCGCCGTGCCCGACCGTGTAGGCAATCGCCGCGCCGACCCCGATCGGCGCGTAGTGCATGACGATGTTCGTGAACTTGAACATCGTTTCCGCGATGGCCTCGCACCACGCGACGACAGGCCGCCCCTTCTCGCCGATCATGCCCAGCGCGATCGCGAACAGGATGCTGAAGACGACGATCTGGAGGACATCCCCCTCCGCCATCGCGCGAATCACGGACTCCGGCACGACGTGCAGGAGAATCTGATCCCAGGTCTGCGCCGCCGCTGTGATCTCCGACTTCTGCCCCATCGGGAGGTTCACCCCGACGCCGGGACGCATGATGTTCACGGTGACGAGCCCGATGATCAGCGCGAGCGTTGTCACGATCTCGAAATAGACAATCGCCCGGAATCCCATGCGGCCGACGACCTTCACATGGCCGGCGCCGGCAATGCCCGCGACGAGCGTCGCGAAAATGAGCGGCGCGATGATCATCTTGATCAGGCGGAGGAAGAGCTGACTGAACGGCCGGAACCAGACGGCGGCCGCAGGGTTGTAGACGCTCACCAGCCACCCGGCGACGATGCCGAGCGCGAGGCCGATGAAGATCTGTTGAGTGAGGGTGAGGCCGCGGCGTGGCGCGGCGGACGAAGCGTGAGCCATCGGGACCGGATCCTTCGGACGCGGCCCAGCCGGCCGCAGGGGCCACGAAGATTCTGGCACGGGCCCGGCCCGAGGCCAAACGGCCGGAATCGGATCAGGTCGAAGAACCGGTCATCGCCTCCGCGGAGGTGCCCGGCAGCCACAGTGACCGCGCTGTCAACGCCGAGGGATCGAGCCCCGCGGCCGTGGCCAGCGCGCGCTGTCGGGGCGGCAGCGTCGAGGGAAACCGCCACTCGTCCGATCGCCCGCCCTCGCGATCGAACCCCCGCCTCCACTCGCTGAACCAGGGGGTGATCCGGCGGGCGACTGGTTCGACGACCAGGATCGACGAGCCCTGCCGGTGAGCCGCAAGGAGCACATCGAGGACCGCGGCGCGCGCGGGCGGTTCGATCTCGTTGAGCGCGTACGCAGCGACAACGCCGGCGCCGCGCGGCACGACGCCGGGCAGCCGGGTGAAATCACTCCGGCGCGCCCGGCCCCGGAGTCCGAGCGCGCGGTACGTCCACTCCGCCTCGGCCACGGCCCAGGGGTGCCGATCGATGCCGAGCACGCGAGGCGTGTTCGACTCGCGGGCCCACGCCGCCCCGGCGGCTCCACTGCCGCACCCGAGATCGACCACCGCGGGCATGGACGTGCGGGCGCCCCGAAGCTCGCGCACGATGCCGCGGACGACCAGGAAGTGGATCGGCGCGTAGAAGAGGGCGAAAGCGGCCCGCTTGCCGCGCGTGTCGAGCGCGCCTCCGCGCCGCAGCCTCGCGCGGCGCTCCACGTAGCACGACGAGAGCGCCCGAAGCGCACGCGCGACCTCGGACGGGGTCAGATCTGCGAGGTGTCTCGACTCCAGGGCCGCGAGCCACGCGCTCACCTCGTCCTCTTCGTCGAGGAAGTTCACCGGAAGGAGTGTAACGGGCGGTCGGCGGACGGCGCTCCGCCCGGGCAGACAAAAGACCTCCATGCCGGAGACTGGAGTTCCATAACCTCAGCAAAATCAGGCACTTGACAGGATGCGCCCTTTGCAGGTACCTGTCGGCGCCATGGTGCTCCCCCGGCTCGTGCTGCTCCTGTTCCTCACCGCCCAGGCCTTCGATGGCATCTTCACGTACGTGGCGGTTGGGGTGTACGGGCTGGCGGCGGAGGGGAACGCGCTGATGGCCGCCTGGATGGCGCTGGTGGGCCCGGCCCCGGCGCTCTTCGCCGCCAAGCTCCTGGCTGCCGCCTGCGGCGTGCTGCTCTACGTACGCGGCGTGCACCGCACGCTTGCCCTGCTGACGTTGTTCTACGCTCTCGCGGCGATCGCCCCCTGGGTCATCGTCTACCGCGCACACTGATGCCCGGATCGGGCAGACCTCGTTTCGCAGATCTCGGAGACCTGAGGTCGCGGAGCCGCACGTACTCTTCGAACGTCAGCATTCCTGGGGGATGCGTGGTCGGGCCTGGCGGATTACTTCCCGTGGATCGAGCCGCCGTTCACGTCGCTCAGCCGGCGGATCACAATCCTCGCGTAGAAGAGACCCGCCGCGATCATGGACGCGCCAATCACCAGGACGAAGGTCTGCGCAGTGGTTGCGCAGCACACGGTCGTGAACGGCTCGAGAATCATGGCCCGCTTCCCGGAACAGCACGTCTCGTGCCGGCGGCGTCTCTTCGATTCACCGGAATGTTCACGCTGATGCGGGTCGATCTCGGAGAGTCCGGCGCGAGGATTTCCCCCACCTCTTGCGGATAATCGCCACCGGCATACGGAAGAGCTCCAGCCGGGGCCTGGCGAAGGTGGGCCTGCCAACCGTAGCCGCGAGCAACGCGAGCGCCTGGCGAAGGTGGGCCTGCCGACCGTAGCCGCGAGCAACGCGAGCGCCTGGCGAAGGTTGGCGGAGGGGAAGGGATTCGAACCCCTGGTACCCTTCCGGGTACAGCGGTTTTCAAGACCGCCGCCTTAAACCACTCGGCCACCCCTCCTATTGGCGCGGGTCCGGGCCGTGGAGAACCTGCGCAGTGGTCAATTCTACTGCGCCTGGTTCTGAGGGCCGCGCCCGGCGGGGTTTCGGCGGCTCGCTCACAGCCTGCCCCGCACGCGGTACCACACGATGCCCAGGACCTCGTGGACGAGGGCGTCGTTCCAGAGGATGGCCGTCCGGTTCGGCCACAGCACGTCCCGAAGCTGAAACGACTCGATCGTGTTGTAGGCGCAGGCCGCTGGGCGGACGTCCAGGCCCTGTTTCCGGAACGTCGCGGCCGCCCGCCGCATGTGGCTGGCGCCGGTCACGAGCACGATCGTCGATACGTCGCGCTCGCGCAGCAGCGCCGCCGTGTACAGCGCGTTCTCGTAGGTCGTCCTCGATCGGTCTTCCAGCCAGATGCGATCGGCACGGACCCCGCGCCTGACGAGCTCGTCCCGCATGGTGGCAGCGTAGGGCGGGAATTCAGCATCGAGGCGGCCGCCGGACACGACGACGGGCAACTCCGGCCAGAGACCGGCCAGCTGCGCCCCGTACAGACAGCGAAGGTAGGTGTCGCGCCCGAGGATGCGCTCGTTCAGCGGAGGGGAGGGACCGTACACGCCCCCGGCCAGGACGACAATCGCCCCGACTCCCGCGCCGGACGGGACGGTCGACGGGAACGCCATCTCCCACAATCGCGCCGCGCCGAGCGCCGCCGGAAGCCAGCAGTACAGGAAGACGGCCGCCGCCGACGCTGCGACGTACCGCCTCTTCCGCAGTCGCGCCCAGGCGATCGAACACACGAGGATCGCGAACAGCAGACACAGCAGCATGTCAGGAACTTGCGTTGTCACGTCTGCGGCAACCACAGCCAGCCGTCGAGCGCTGTGATGCGAGTGCGGACCGGTCGCGGCCTCACGCGGGAGCCGGCGCGCGGCCCACGCGGTAGAGCATTTCGCCGGCGCGCGGGACAACGAGCGACCCGTTGCCGTCGGGCCAGTCGCGCGGTTCCACCCCCGCCGGGTCGCGGTAGCCGAGATTGATCCGCTCGCAGCGATCCTCCGCAATCCCGGTCGCCAGCGTCACCCGTATGCGGCAGGCCTCGGCGCGACTCGCGGCATCGTACGTGCCCAGACCGCGCACGTGTGTCGAGTGTGCGAGGATCCCCCCAGGAAATCCCTTGAACCGATCCCATTGCCCGAGGAAGTAGTCGCGGCAGTGATAGCCGATCTCCTCGATCATCCGCCCGTGCACCAGGCTCACCTCGCGGACGTGCGGCGCCAGCACCACGACCTCGCCCCCGTCCGCGACAACGGGCTCTGTCTTGTACACGCCCTTCCCGGCAGTCCAGAGATCCGCATACATCGGGGGCATCACCGCGAGCACGCGATCGACCGGGTGATCCAGCCAGACGATGTGCCGGCGGGCGGAAAGGGCGGCGGCCTGCCGCCACGTCTCGCGCGGGTCGCCGCAGAAGACGCCGGCGATGCCCTGATGCGTGACGACGACCGCCAGCAGCGACAACGGCGTATCGAGCAGCGCCGCGGCACGGTCGATGACCGCCCGCACCGGCGTGTCCGCGGTCCCGAGCACCTCGGAGCTCGTGATGAGGGCGCCGAGCCAGTGGGTGAAATGGATGATGGGCGGCGCCGCGATGCCGGGAAAGAGGTACTTCGTGCCCCCCGAGAAGCCGACGACCTCGTGCGGAAAGACCGGCCCGCAGATGAGGACGTGATCGTACTCGGTGACCAGCCGGTTCAGGGCCACCGGCACGTCCTCCCGCAGCCGGCCACCGGTGAGATCGGCGATCTCCTGTGCGGGAATGGTGCCGAGCGCGGCAAACGTGCGGGGATCGTCCCAGCGATGGTTGAAGACGCGTCGATCGCCCGCGCGGCCCCCGGCCACGGGCCGCCCCAGGTGGGCGCTCAGCTGCTCGTCGCTCATCGGCGTGTGCGTGCCCAGCGCGACGAGGAAATCGAGCGCGGCCACCCGCCCGGCGAGTGTCCGGTCCAGCGTCTCGAACAGGAGCGGCATCGGCATCGTCCGCGTGCCGTCGGGGATGAGGACGAGGACGCGACGGCCGTCGAGGGGCAGGTGCGCCAGGCCGTCCGTGGCCAGCGCCACGGCTTCCGCGGACGTCAGATAGCCATCAGCCACGCCACGGCCCGTGAACGACATGCCTTGCTCTCCTTTTTCACCGCCACGGAACAACACGGAAGAACACGGATCTTCTGGTTTCACCGCCACGGAACAACACGGAAGAACACGGATCTTCTGGGGTGATCTCGTTTACGGTCCGGGGCGGTTGATGATGTCGACCCCGCCCATGTAAGGCCGCAGCGCCTCCGGAACGACGACCGAGCCGTCGGCCTGCTGCCCGTTCTCGAGGATTGCGATCCACGTGCGGCCCACTGCGAGTCCCGAACCGTTGAGGGTGTGAACGAACTCCGCCTTGCCGGTGCCCTGCGGACGGAACTTGATGTTGGCGCGCCGGGCCTGAAAGGCCTCCGTGTTGCTGCACGACGAGATCTCGCGGTAGGTCTTCTGGCTCGGCAGCCACACCTCGATGTCGTACGTCTTGGCCGAGGCGAACCCCAGGTCGCCGGTGCAGAGCAGCATGGTGCGGAAGGGCAGATTCAACCGCTTGAGCACCTCTTCCGCGTTGGCCACCAGGGACTCCAGCTCGCCGTCCGACTGGTCTGGGGTGGTGAACTTCACGAGCTCGACCTTGTCGAACTGGTGCTGGCGGATCAGGCCGCGGACGTCGGCGCCGTACGATCCGGCCTCGCTGCGAAAGCACGGAGTATAGGCCGTGTATCGCAGCGGCAGCTCGCGGCCGTCGAGGATCTCGCCGCGGTGGAGATTCGTCAACGGGACTTCGGCGGTGGGAATGAGAAAAAGATCCCAGTCCCCGGCAATCCGAAAGAGGTCCTGCTCGAACTTCGGCAGGTTGCCCGTCCCGCGGAGCGCCTCGGCATTGACCATGAACGGGGGCTCCACCTCGACGTAGCCGTGCTCGCGCGCGTGCAGGTCCAGCATGAAGTTGATGAGCGCGCGAGCGAGTCGCGCCCCGTCGCGCAGGAGAACCGCGAAGCGCGAGCCGGACATCCGCGTGGCGCGCTCGAAATCGAGGATTCCGAGCGCCGGACCGACTTCCCAGTGAGGCCGCGGCTCGAAGTCGAACGCGCGCGGCGTGCCGTGGCGCCGGACTTCGCGGTTCTGATCCGCGCCCGTGCCGACCGGCACGGTCGGATGCGGCAGGTTGGGGATCGTCATCAGCAGGGACGCGCGCTGCTGCTCGACCTGGTCGAGCTGGATCTCGAGCTGCCGGATCTGCTGGCCGCGCGCCTTGTTCGCGGCGAAGATCGGCGTCGCGTCCAGCCCCTGTCGCTTCGCCCGGGCGACTTCGTCGCCCGCCGCGTTCTGCTCCCGCTTGAGACCCTCCAGCTCGGGGATCAGCCGGCGTCGACGGTTTTCGAGCGTCGCGAGCTGCTCGAGCTCGGCGTCCGCATCCAGCCCGCGATTCCGCAGGCCGGCTCGGACGTCCTCCATGTGTTCACGCACGAATCCCGGGTCGAGCATGGCGGGATCCTATCTCATCCCGTTCGCGGACTCCGGCCCGGCGGTTTGGGATACGATGGTCGGCATGGCGAACGACGGCATCCACGGGAGAATCCGGAAGGCGGTCTTCCCCGCCGCAGGCCTCGGGACGCGCTTCCTCCCGGCGACCAAGGCGCAGCCGAAGGAGATGCTGCCGCTCGTCGACAAGCCCATCATCCAGTACGGCGTGGAAGAGGCCGTCGCGTCCGGCATCGACAACATCCTCCTCGTCACGGGCCGCGGCAAGAACGCGATCGAGGATCACTTCGACGTCTCCGTCGAGCTGGAGAGCTTCCTCGAAGCCCGGGGGAAGAAAGAGCAGCTCTCCGAGGTCCGCAAGATCTCCAACCTGATCAACTTCGCCTACGTCCGGCAGGGGGAACCGCTCGGGCTCGGCCACGCGGTTCTCGTGACGCGCAGCCTCGTGGGCGAGGAGCCCTTCGCGGTGATCCTCGGCGACGACGTGATCGATGCGGAGCCGCCGGCCATCCAGCAGATGATCGACGTGTTCGACGAGGTGCAGGGGCCGGTCCTGGCCATCGAACGCGTGCCGCGCGAAGATGTGAGCGCCTACGGCATCATCGATGCCCAGGAAATCAGGCCGGGCGTGTACAGGATCCTCGACCTGGTCGAGAAGCCGCCGCGCGACGAGGCGCCGTCCGACCTGGCGATCATCGGGCGCTATATCCTGACGCCCGACATCTTCCCGGCCCTCGAATCCACGGTCACAGATCGCACCGGCGAGATCCAGCTCACCAACGGGCTGCGGCACCTGCTGAAGGATCGTCCCATTTACGGCTGCCGCATCGACGGCGTGCGCCACGACACCGGGAACAAGCTCGGGTTCCTGAAAGCGGTGGTGTACTTCGCGCTGCGGCGCCCGGATCTCGCCGAGCCGTTCGCCGAGTACCTGCGGGGGATCGATCTGCAGCTCCCCGCGGCGCGCCGGTAGTCCGGAGCGCCACGGGATGCAGGTCGAACACCGGGTCCGGCGGACCTCACCAGGCGGCGGGCCGCGGACCTGACCGCTCCGCCGGAGGTGGTGTCGGGCTTGGGAACACGGGCACGGAGAACTACCGCGTCCGGGCTGGGCCGTGTGGGTCCGTGGCGGGCGCCGACGTCGACGGCTCCGCCGACGTGGTACCCGACGCGCTTTCGCCCTTGGCGTCCTTGGACTCCGGCTTCGCAGCCTTGTCGGCCTCTGCTTTCGGCCGCTCGCCGCTTCCCTTCTTCGCGTAGTCGGTGATGTACCAGCCCGAGCCCTTGAACTGGATGGCGGGCGACGACAGCAGCTTCTGCACCTTCCCGCTGCAGGCGGGACAGGTCTCGATCGGCGGATCGGAGAACTTCTGAATCCGCTCGAATCGCTGGCGGCAGGCCTCGCACTCGTACTCGTACAGTGGCATGGATGATGGCGCTTTCCGGGCCCCTCGCGCCGGGGCTACTCGATCATATCGCCGTTGGCTTCCCCGAGCATGAGCCTGCGATGCAGCCAGAACGGCACCGTGCCGTTGGCCAGCAGCGCGTCGTGGAAGCCCCGCAGGGAGTACTTCGTGCCGGCGCGGGCTTTGTAGTCCTCGCGCAGCTTGAGCAGCATCAGCTTGCCCGCCGAGTACAGGATGTAGCCCGGGTCGAACGTGCCGCGCTCCGCTTCGCGCCGAGCGTTCGACTCCTCGAGGAATGCCTCGTCGCGGAAGAACCGCACCGCCTGCTCCACCGACATGTCCTCGCAGTGGAGCCGGATGCCGACGACCGCCCGGCAGAGGCGCACGAGCGCCTCGGCGAGCTGGCCGAGCTGGACGGCCGTGTCGTCGCGCCGGAATCCCTCCTCGATCATCATCTGCTCGCAGTAATGCGCCCAGCCCTCGACGAAGGCAGTCGAGGAGAAGAGAATCGACTTGCGCAGCTTCGAGTCGAGCTGCCGCAGGTGCTGGTAATGCAAGAAGTGGCCGGGGAAGACTTCGTGGATGGAGATGGCCCACAGCGCGCCGTAGTTGAAGTCGCGGAGGTGCTCGTCCTGCCGCTCCGCCGGCCACGCCGGATCCACGTCGGTGATGTAGTAGAAGGCCCGGAGCGGCCGCGCCTCGAACGGCCCCGGGGTCCACATGCTCGCCGACGTCCAGCGATAGAAGCGGGGCGTCGGCGCGACGGCGACCGCTGCCCCCTCCGGCACGGTGATGATCCGCTGCCGGTTGATGAAGCGCTCGAGCTCGCCCAGCTGCTCGCGAGCGACCGCCACCAGCTGACCGGCCTCCGGGTGCAGCGCCTTGGTCTTCCGCCACGCGGCCAGCGGGTCGCCCCCGTTCAGCCGTGACGCCACGCGCCGGAACTCCTCCTGCAGGTGCGCGAGCTCCCGCAGCGCAATCTCCAGCAGCCGGTCGGCCGAGTCGCTCAGCCCCTCGTCCAGCACGAGCTTCTGCTCGAAGCGCTCCCGGCCCAGGCGGAAGGAACCCTTGGCGCGCGGCGCGAGATCCCGCTCGAAGTACTCCAGGCACGCCCCGATCGCATGCGAGGCCTCGGCCGCGACATCCGCGAGATCCGCCAGGACGTGCAGGTCGTCGACGGCCGCGAACGCCCGCGGCAGATCCTCGTCGATGAAGCGCTGGGTCCCCCGGAGGCTCTCCAGCCCCACCTTGATGAAAATGCCGGGAGGATCCTTGATGTTGTCGCGCGCCGCCTGCATCAGCCGCGGCACCTGACGGAGCTTCGACACGACCCGGCGAGCGCGCTCCTCGATCGGCGCATAGTCGAACAACGCCTGTCCCGCCAGGCTCGTGGCGACGATCTCGCCGTACGCCTGCAGGCTCCGCTCCCACGTCCTGACGTCTTCCAGCTCGAAGAGGCGGGCCCGGATGTTGGCCTCTAGCACCGGGCGCTCGAGCCGCTCCAGGTCGGTCAGGCGCGCCGGATCGATAGCCGCGAGGCGCCGCGCGAAGCCGCCGAGCTCCCGCACTTGCGCTTCCAGTGCCTGGCGCGCGGGGTCCTCCAGCAGGTCGTCGAGCACGTGGACGCCGTCGAACGTCGCGGTCGTCGGATGCACCTCGTAGAGGTACGCGAGGTATTCGTCTACGAAGTGCGGAAGCGGTTCGGCTGAATACATTTGGTACAATCGCCCCGGGGAGCGATGCCCGGCACCCTCTACGTTGTCGCGACACCCATCGGCAACCTGGAGGATGTGACGATCAGGGCCTTGCGAGTCCTCCGGGACGTTTCCGTGATCGCGGCAGAGGACACCCGCCGCACGAGCAGGCTCCTCCAACAGTACTCGATCTCGACGCCCACGACGAGCCTGCACGAACACAACGAGCGGGCGCGGTCGGCCCAGCTGCTCGGCCGGCTCGCGGCAGGCGAATCCGTTGCACTGGTGTCGGATGCGGGCACGCCGGCCATCTCCGATCCGGGCGCGCGGCTCGTCGCCGCCGCCCACGCTGAGGGGTTTCGCGTCGAGCCCGTGCCGGGGCCGAGCGCCTGGGTAGCCGCGGTGTCGGTGGCGGGCTTCGAAGCGGACCAGGTGCTCTTCCTGGGGTTTCCGCCGGCTCGGGCGAACGCCAGAATGGCCTGGCTCCAGTCCTTCGACAAGGACGCCCACCGGCTGCTCGTCCTCTACGAGGCGCCACACCGGATCAGGGCTACCCTAGCGGACATCTTCAGAATCCTGGGCGATCGCGAGATCGTCCTGTGCCGCGAACTCACGAAGATGCACGAGTCAGTGGTCAGACGACCTATTTCAGCGATTCTCGAGCGCGATCTGCCGGAACGAGGAGAATTCACGGTCGTCATCGCTCCCCAATTGAAGGGAGCTGGCGCCTGCCAAGCTCTACCGTCAGACCGTGAAATCGCCGCTGAATTCTATCAATTGACCAAAGTCCAGGCGCTCGGCCGGCGCGCAGCTCTCAAGGAACTCGCTGCCAAGTTCCGCCTCAGCGCGAGAACGGTCTATCAGGCTATTGAAAGAGCCCGCAATTCTGTCGAATGACCAAAGCCGACAGAGGCCAGGCGCCCACCCCACCTTGACCCTTTTCGCCGCCTTCTGCTAGTGTGTGTGGCCGCCTACACCGTGGCGGGAGCCGTGTGTCTGGCATAGTCTCATGCCCAAACAGCACCGGGCCGGCCGGCCCCAGTCGCAGAGCAGGGCCGGGCTCCCCAAGAAGGCACCAGTTGGGCGGGTGAAGCCCGCCACACCCCTTGCCACACCCGTCTCGCCCAGGCCCGCTCAGCGACCGACGCCGCCTCCGCCCGCTCCCGCGCCAGCCAAGCCCCGGTTTCATGAAGCCGTGGCGCTCTACGAAGGGGCCGTCCGCCTGCTGCAGCGGCACGAGTTCGCGGCGGCGGCCGAGCAGTTCCGGGCTGTGATTGCCGGATACCCCGACGAGCGTGAGCTGCTCGAACGGGCGCGCCTCTACCTCCGCGTCTGCGAGCGCGAGACCTCCCGACAGCCGGCGGCGTCACCGCGCACTCCGGAGGAACGGGTGTACGCCGCCACCATGGCGCTCAACTCGGGCGATCTGAAGGCGGCCCTCTCGTACCTTCGCCAGGCCCTCGACGAGAACCCGTCCCACGACCACGGGCACTACATTATGGCTGTCGCCCTAACCGAGGCCCGTGACTTCGACGAGGCTCTGGCCCACCTCCAGGATGCCGTCCGCCTCAACCCGGACAACGTCGGGCTCGCCCGTCAGGATCCGGATCTGGAGGACCTCCGGGCCCGGCCGGAGTTCACCGGGATCCTCACGACTGCGCAGGCGCGGCGGACGCCGGCGCCTGCCGATCGGAAGGCACGCAGGCGCTAAAATACCTGGACATGCCGGACATCCACGTCGTGGTCCTCGCCGCGGGCAAGGGGACCCGCATGAAGTCCGCACAGCCGAAAGTCCTTCACCGAGTCGTCGATCGTCCCCTCATCGAGTACGTCCTCGCCAGCGCGGCTGCTCTAGCCCCCGCCTCGACCATCGTCATCGTCGGCGATCGGGCTGAGACCGTCCGCGCCGCCCTGGCTCATCGGGACGGCCTGCAGTTTGCTGTGCAGGAGCCTCAGCTCGGCACCGGCCATGCCCTGCTCCAGGCCGAAGCGTTGCTGGAGGGGCGCGGCGGTACTGTCGTTCTCCTTTCGGGGGATGTGCCGCTCCTGCGGAAGCGCACGCTGGAACTGCTGGTGGCGCGGCATCAAGCCGCGAACGCCGCGGCCACGGTGCTGACGGCCGTCGTCGAGAACCCCGAAGGGTACGGACGCGTCGTCCGGTGCGACGGGGCGCTGGCCGCCATCGTGGAGCACCGTGACGCCAGCCCGGATGAGCGCGCCATCCGGGAAATCAACAGCGGGATCTACGCGTTCGATCTCGGACCGCTGTTCGGGGCCCTCCGCCGCATCGGCGCGGCCAACGCCCAGGGCGAGTATTACCTCCCGGATCTGGTGACGATCTTCCGCCGGGAGGGGCGCGCGGTCCAGGCGGTGGCCCTCGGGGATCCACGGGAGGCGCTCGGCGTGAACAGCCGGAAGGAGCTGGCGGATATGAATGCCCTGCTGCGGGCCCGGCGCAACGAGGAGCTGATGGAGTCGGGCGTGACGCTCATCGATCCGGCGACGACGTGGGTCGGACCGGACGTGACGGTCGGCGAGGACACGGTCCTGCACCCCGACGTGTATCTCGAGGGCGCCACGCGCGTGGGCGCCGGGTGCGAGATTCATGCGGGCGTGCGCATCGTGGATTCCACGCTGGGCGACGGCGTCACCATCAACAACTTCTGCGTGATCCGTCAATCGACCGTCGAAGCGGGAGCCGAGATTGGTCCCTTCGCGCAACTGCGTCCCCTGTCGCACGTGGAAGAACGCGCGCACGTCGGGAACTTCGTCGAGCTCAAGAAGACCCGCCTCGGCCGCGGGTCGAAGGCCAACCACCTGGCCTACCTGGGAGACGCGACGATCGGGGAGAAGGTGAACGTCGGTGCGGGAACGATTACGTGCAACTACGACGGCGTGTCCAAACATCCCACCGTGATCGAGGACGGCGCCTTCATCGGGAGCGACACGCAGCTCATCGCGCCGGTGCGGGTCGGCCGCGGAGCCTACGTGGCTGCGGGGTCCTCAATCACGGAGGATGTGCCGGCCGACGCCCTGGCCATCGCGCGGGGCAAGCAGGTCAACAAGCCTGGCTGGGTGCAGGCACGCACGCGGCAGAAACAGAGCTGACATCATGTGCGGGATCATCGGCTACATCGGGACCAAGCAGGTCCTTCCGATTCTGATCGACGGCCTGAGACGCCTGGAGTACCGCGGCTACGACTCGGCGGGGGTAGCCGTCGTGCGCCACGGGTCGATCGAGCTGCGCCGCAGCGCCGGAAAGCTCTCGCGGCTCGAGGAGATCCTCGCCACGCAGCCGCTCGACGGCGCGTATGGGATCGGACACACGCGTTGGGCGACGCACGGGCGCCCGACCGAGGAGAACGCCCACCCGCACCGCGACTGCACGGGCCGCATCGTCGTCGTGCACAACGGAATCATCGAGAACTACCTCGAGCTGAAACGCCTGCTGCAGAAGGAGGGACACCGGTTCGTCACGGAGACGGACACCGAGATCGTGGCGCACCTCGTCGAGCGCGAGATGCGCGACGACGGGCTGGAGAACGCGGTGCGCCGCGCGCTGCTGCACCTTCGGGGGCTCTTCGCGCTGGTGCTGATCTCGGCCGACGATCCGGACAAGATCGTGACCGTCCGGAACGGCCCGCCCATCGTGGTGGGGCTGGGCGACGGCGAGTTCTTCGTCGCGTCGGATATCCCCGCCGTCCTGACCCATACGCGCGACGTCGTGTTTCTCGGCGACGAGGAAATGGCGGTGATCACGGCGGGCGGGGTCGAGTTCACCGACTACTCCGGCCGTGCCGTCTCGAAGAAGAGCACGCGGGTCTCGTGGGATCCGGTCATGGCGGAGAAGGCCGGATACAAGCATTTCATGCTGAAGGAGATCTTCGAGCAGCCCTGGGCCGTGCGCGAAACGGTACTGGGGCGCGTCTCGGTCGAGTCGGGCCGCGTGTTCCTTCAGGAGATCGAAATTCCCGATCAGGTCCTGCGCGAGGTCGAGCGCGTCGTGATACTCGCCTGCGGGACCTCGTGGCACGCGGGGCTCGTGGGCAAATTCCTGATCGAGGGGCTCGCCCGGGTCCCGGTGGAGGTCGACTACGGCTCCGAGTACCGCTATCGCGCGCCGATCGTGTCGAAGAACACGCTGGCGATCGTCATCACGCAATCCGGCGAGACGGCCGACACTCTGGCGGCCCTGCGCGAAGCGCGCAGGAAGGGTGCGCGCAGCATCTCAATCTGCAACGTGGTGGGCAGCATGGCCACGCGCGAGACCGAGGGGACGGTGTACACGCACGCGGGGCCCGAGATCGGCGTGGCGTCCACCAAGGCCTTCACCTCGCAGCTCGTGGCCCTGCAGCTGCTGGCGATCTACCTGGGCCAGATTCGCGGCACGCTCGATCCCGATGCGGCACGCCCGCACCTGGAGGGCCTCACGCAGCTGCCGCTGCTGATCGAGCAGACGCTCAAGTGCGAACCGCAGACCGAGGAGATCGCGAAGCGCTTCTACCAGCGCAGCGACTTCCTCTATCTCGGGCGTGGCATCAACTACCCGATCGCACTCGAAGGCGCGCTCAAGCTGAAGGAAATCTCGTACATCCACGCCGAAGGGTATCCTGCGGGCGAGATGAAGCACGGCCCCATCGCCCTCATCGACGAGCAGCTGCCGGTCGTGGCGCTGGCGCCGCATGATCACGTGTTCGAGAAGATGGCGGGCAACGTCCAGGAGGCCAAGGCGCGCGGCGGCTCGGTGATCGCGCTCACCACGTCCAGGGCCGACGGGATCGTGGATCTGCTCGATCCGGACAACGATTTCCTGATCACCGTGCCGGACTCGCACCCGCTCCTGACCCCGGTCCTGCTCACGGTGCCCCTTCAACTGCTGGCGTACCACATCGCCATCCGCCGCGGGTGCGACGTCGACCAGCCGCGAAACCTGGCGAAGAGCGTCACGGTCGAGTGAGGCCACGGACCGCCACGGACCAACACGGACCCACACGCGAGTGAGGCCACGGACCCACACGGACCCACACGGACCCACACGGACCAACACGGACCAACACGGACCAACACGGACCAACGCGGAGGATCACGCGGAACTGCTGCCGGGGCGGCTCGAGCGGGTCACCCGGGGCCTCTACGCGGCGACGGCGTCGGCGACCAGCTGCGCCATGCGACGGGTCCCGACGGGCACGGCGCCGCCGGCGATATCTGCGGTGCGGTGGCCGGCCTCGAGCGTCCGCGCCACGGCACGCTCGACTGCATCGGCATCCTCCGGCAGCCGGAGGGCGTGCCGCAGCATCATCGCCGCCGACAGGATCGCGCCAATCGGGTTGGCGACGTCTTTGCCGGCGATGTCGGGCGCCGAGCCGTGGACGGGCTCGAAGAGTCCCGTACCCTGGCCCAGGCTGGCCGACGGCAGGAGTCCGAGCGAGCCCACGATCGCGCCCGCCTCGTCCGAGAGGATGTCGCCGAACAGGTTCTCGGTGAGGATCACGTCGAAGGCCGACGGGGCCAGCGCGATCTTCATCGCGCAGGCGTCCACGTACATGTGATCGAGCGTGATGTCCGGGTACTCCGCCGCGATCCCCGACACCACGGCGCGCCAGAGGCGTGACGTTTCCAGCACGTTCGCCTTGTCGACGGACGTGACGCGGCGTCGGCGGCCGCCGGCGGCGCCGAACGCGACGCGTGCAATCCGCTCCACCTCGGCGCGCGTGTAGCGCATCGTGTTGTGGGCAGCCGATCCGTCGTCGGCGAGGCCACGTGGTTCACCGTAGTAGAGGCCGCCCGTGAGCTCGCGCACGACCAGCAGGTCGGTACCCGCGAGAATGGCCGGCTTCAGCGGTCCCGTCCCCTCGAGACCCGGCCAGACCCGCGCGGGCCGGAGATTCGCGAAGAGTCCGAGCTCCCGGCGGATGGCGAGCAGCGCGGCCTCCGGCCTGCTGGAGGCCGGCCCGCGATCGAGCTCCGGATCCCCTACGGCGCCCAGCAGAATGCCGTCTGCCCCACGGGCCGCCCGCAGCGTGTCGTCCGGCAGCGGGGGCTGCCCCTGCCTGAGCGCCGCGGCGCCGATGTGCGCCTCGGAAACGATGAAGGTGCGCTTGAAGCTGGAGGCGACGGCACGCAGGACCTGCGCCGCGGCGTTGACGACTTCCGGGCCGATCCCGTCGCCCGGGAGCAGGAGGATCGAAGGCACGAGGCGTGACGGATCGGAGGCCGCTGCCGATCAGACGCCGTGGCCGTAGCCGCTCTCGGCCGGCGTCGTCGAGAAGTCCGGCACGGAGGATACGAAGACGACGGGCCGGCTCCCCTCGCCGCGCACGCGCGAGACGATGCCCGCCAGGTCCGCGTCGGTCACGATCTTCTCGCGGTCGGCGTGCTCGATGACCGCGCGATAGATCCGATCCAGCTCCTGACGATCGATCGTCATACCCAGCATCTCGCAGCGGCGCTGGACGGCGTGGCGGCCCGAGTGCTTGCCCAGCACGAGCGTGGCCTGCGGCACGCCGACTTCCTCGGGGCGCATGATCTCGTAAGTGCGGCGATCCTTCAGCATGCCGTCCTGGTGAATGCCGGCCTCGTGCGCGAAGGCGTTGCGGCCGACGATGGCCTTGTTGGCCTGGACGCCCTCGCCGGTCAGCGCGGTGAGCAGCTGGCTGGACGCGTAGATCTCCCGCGTCACGACGGACGTCTCGAAGGGCAGGCGATCGGCGCGCACGCGAGTCGCCATGATGACCTCCTCGAGGGAGGCGTTGCCGGCGCGCTCGCCGACGCCGTTGACGGTGCACTCGACCTGGCGCGCCCCGGCGTTCACCGCCGCCAGCGTGTTCGCCACGGCCAGGCCGAGATCGTCGTGGCAGTGTGCGCTGAAGGTGGCGTGACCGGCGTTGCTGACGCGTGCCAGGATGCTGGTGAAGAAGGCCGCGATCTCGTCAGGGGTCGAGTAGCCGACGGTGTCGGGCAGGTTGACGGTCGTGCACCCGGCCGAGATCACCTCCTCGACGACACGACAGAGGAAGTCGAGGTCGCTGCGCGTCGCGTCCTCTGCCGAGAACTGCACGTCGTCGGTGTAGCGGCGTGCCCGATGGACCGCGGCGACGGCCGCGGTGAGGCAGTCCTCGCGGGACATGCGCAGCTTGCGCTCGAGGTGGAGGTCCGAGGTGGCGATGAACACGTGAATCCGGCGGCGGGGCGCAGGCGCGAGCGCCCAGCCCGCGCGGTCGATGTCGCCGGGGTGGCACCGGGCCAGCCCGGCAATCACGGGTCCCCGCACCGTGCTCGCGATCATGCGGACCGCTTCGGCGTCGGCTTCGGAGGTGATGGGGAATCCTGCTTCGATGACGTCCACGCCGAGCGCCGCCAGCTGCCGGGCCATGCGGAGCTTCTCGTCGATCCGCAGCGAGAAACCCGGCGCCTGCTCGCCGTCCCGCAGCGTCGTGTCGAAGATGGTCAGCCGGCTCGTCGACATGGTTTCCCCCTGTGATCCTTGTACACGGCTGCGCAGGCGGCGGTCCAATTTATAGTTTTGTCATTTTGATAAGATCGCGTTATGCTTGCCGTATGCAGCTGCAGGACCTCGGCACCTTCGTCACCGTTGCCACGGAACGGAGTTTCTCGGTCGCCGCCAAGAAGCTGCACCGCACGCAGCCGGCCGTGAGCCAGGCCATCCGCCGGCTCGAGGAGGAGCTCGGCGAGCGGCTCTTCGACCGGTCGTCGCGGAACGGGGCGCTCACCGAGTCGGGACGGCTCCTGCTCGACTACGCGAACCGGCTGCTGCGGCTGGCGACCGACGCGGAGGAAGCCGTGCGGGAGCTCCAGCAGGTCCGCCGCGGCCGGGTGGTCATCGGGGCCAACGAGGCGGCCGTCCACACCCTGCTCCCGTATCTGGAGAAGTTCGCCTCCCTCCACCCTCAGGCGATGGTGGAGGTGCGGCGCGTGCCGTCCCGCCAGATGGCCACCGAGATCCTGAACCGCGCGGTCGACTGCGGCGTCCTGACGTTCCAGCCCGCCGGGCGGGGGCTGCAGGCGATTCCCCTGGGGAGCGACGAGCTGGTGATGCTGGCGCACCCGAGCCACCCGCTCGCCGGGCGCAAGCGCGTCTCGATCGAGGAAGTCGGCCGTGAGACGGTCATCGCCCACAACGATCCCTCCCCGGCCCGCGAGCGTGTCCTCCGCGCGTACGAGCGCCGTCATACCCCGATCAACATTCAGATCGCGCTGCCGAGCCTGGACGGGATCAAGCGTGCCGTGGAGCGAGGCATCGGCGTGGCGGTGCTGCCGCGCCGGTGCGCGTTGACGGAAATCGCACTCGGGCAGCTCGTGGCCGTGAAGGTTCCCGAGCTGAGCGCCACCCGCCAGATCCGGCTCGTCTACCGGCGCGAGGGAGAGCTGTCCCACGCGGCGGAGGCGTTCCTCGACGTGGTACGGACGATCCCGCTAGTCTCGTGAGAAGTTCGTGACGTAGGGCAACCGCGCTGCGACGGCCTCCACGTCCTCGTAGCGATCGAGCAGGAGGCCCGTGGCGTCCCAGGTACCCTCGAGGAACGCGTCGCGCGCCCCGCCGGGCAGCGCGGCCGGCGCCGTCTCCGCCGACCACGACACCGTTCCGGCCCCCAGATCGATCGTGATCGCCGTCTGCGGATCGCGCTCCACGGCCTGCATGAGCCGCTCGGCGACCTCCGGCGACACCGACACGCACGGCATCCCGAGCGCGACGGAGTTGCCGAAGAAGATCTCCGAGAACGACTGCCCGACGATCGCGCGGATCCCGCGGCGGCGGATGGCCTGGGGCGCATGCTCGCGCGAGGAACCGCAGCCGAAGTTCGCATTGACGAGCAGGATGGACGCGTCGGCGTACCGAGGGGACGAGAAGGGATGGCTGCCGGGTGCGATCGCCTCCGCCTGAGCCCGGTCGTCGGCGAACAGGTGCGCCTCGAGCCCTTCGAACGAGACGGAGCGCAGAAAGCGCGCCGGGATGATCCGGTCCGTGTCGATGTTGTCGCCGCGGAGCGGGACCGCGGTACCGGTGACCTGCGCGAGTCGCTCAACAGCCACCGCGGTCCACCTCGCGCACGTCGACCACCTCGCCCGCAACTGCCGCGGCGGCGACCATCGCCGGGCTCATGAGCAGCGTGCGGCCGGTCGGGCTGCCCTGCCGCCCCTTGAAGTTGCGGTTCGACGACGAGGCGCAGATCTGCCGGCCGGTGAGCCGGTCCTGGTTCATCGCCAGGCACATGGAGCAGCCGGCGCCTCGCCAATCGAAGCCCGCCTCCACGAACACGCGATCCAGGCCCTCGCGCTCGGCCGCCGCGCGCACGCCCTGCGATCCGGGCACCACGAGCGCCTGGACGTGCGGCGCCACCTTCCGGCCGCGGACGACGCGCGCGGCCTCACGCAAGTCCGACAGCCGCGCATTGGTGCACGATCCGACGAAGGCGACGTCGATGCGCGTGCCCCTGATGGGATCACCGGCCCGGAAGCCCATGAACTCCAGGGCCTCGACGACGGCCGGCCGGTCGCCGGGCGCGACCCCGGATGGTTCCGGCAGCGGTTCGTCCACGTAGACCGACTGCCCCGGGTTGATGCCCCACGTCACCGTCGGCCGGATGGCCGACGCGTCGATCGTGACGCGGTCGTCATACCGGGTGCCGGCGTCGGAGGCCATGCTGAGCCACCACGCTTCCGCACGCTCGAAGGCGGCTCCCTGCGGCGCGTAGGGCCGGCCCCGGAGATACTCCAGCGTCGTGCGATCGGGGTTCACGTACCCGACGCGGGCCCCTCCCTCGATCGACATGTTGCAGATCGTCATCCGCTCGTCCATCGACATCGCGTCGATGGCCTCGCCGCCGTACTCGTAGGCGAACCCCACGCCCCCGTTGACGCCCAGGCGCCGGATGATCTCGAGAATGACGTCCTTGGCGTACACGCCCGGCGCGAGCCGCCCCTGGACGTCGACCCGGCGCAGCTTCAACGGATCCATCGCCAGGCACTGCGACGCGAGCACGTCGCGCACCTGCGAGGTCCCGATGCCGAACGCCACGGCGCCGAAGGCGCCGTGCGTCGAGGTATGGCTGTCGCCGCACGCGATGGTCATCCCCGGCTGCGTGACGCCGAGCTCCGGCCCGATCACGTGGACGATACCCTGCAGACCGCTCGGCACGTCGAGCAGCCGGATGCCCGCTTCGCGGCAGTTGCGCTCCAGCGCCGCCAGCATGTCCTCGGCCATCACGTCGAGGAACGGCCGCCGCTGCTGATCCCGCGTCGGCACGATGTGATCGACCGTCGCCAGCGTGCGGTCTGGCCGCTGTACGCTCAACCCCCTCGCCCGGAGCATGTCGAAGGCCTGCGGCGTGGTGACCTCGTGGATCAGGTGCAGCCCGATGAACAGCTGCGTCTGGCCGTTCGGCAACCGCCGCACGGTATGGGCGTCCCACACCTTCTGCAGCAGAGATGGCATCGGGAAGCATGGTACATCAGAGATGCCTGAGCTCCGATCTCGACAGCTATAATGAATGCACCTTCCCCATGGATTTCCTCTCCAAGCTCAACCCGGCGCAGCGCGAGGCCGTGCTGCACACCGACGGCCCGCTGCTCATCCTCGCGGGGGCGGGGTCGGGGAAGACGCGGGTCATCACCTATCGCATCGCCCATCTCATCGGCGACGGCCGGGCGGAGCCCGGACAGATCCTGGCGGTCACGTTCACGAACAAGGCGGCGGGGGAGATGCGCGAGCGGGTCGAGGCGCTCGTCGGCCCGGCCTGCGAGGGGGTGTGGCTCTCGACGTTCCATGCACTCTGCGCGCGGCTGCTCCGTCGCGAAGCGCCGAAGATCGGCCTCTCGCGCGACTTCGTCATTTACGACTCGGCCGATCAGCTGGCGGTGGTCCGCCAGATCCAGCGCGATCTCGGCATCGACGACAAGTTCGTGCCCGCGCGCCTCGCGCTCTCGCGCATCAGCCATGCGAAGAACCGCATGGAAGGTCCGGCGTCGGGACCGGGTCAGTTCGACGTCCGCGGCGAGCAGATCGCGCGCGTGCACGCGGGGTACGTTGGGGCGCTCCGCGACGCCAACGCGCTTGACTTCGACGATCTGCTCCTCAAGACGGTGGAGCTGTTCGAGGACTCCGAGCCGACGCGCTCCTTCTACGCCAGGAAGTTCAAGTACCTGATGGTCGACGAGTACCAGGACACGAACCGGCCGCAATACCTCCTGATCCGTCGCCTCGCCGAAGTCCACCGGAACCTGGCGGTGGTCGGCGACCCCGACCAGTCAATCTACAAGTGGCGGGGCGCCGATCTCCGGAACATTCTCGACTTCGAGCACGACTTCCCCGAAGCCCGCATCGTCCGCCTCGAGCAGAACTATCGATCGACCCAGGTCATCCTGGACGCGGCCAGCGCCGTGATCCGGCAGAACCGGAACCGGCAGGACAAACACCTCTGGACCGAGCGGGCCGGCGGCCCGCGCATCGTCGCGTTCCGGGGCAACGACGAAGTGGAGGAGGCCGACTTCATCCTGGGGACCGTGAAGGCCGCGCGCGCCGCAGACGTCGAGGGAATGGCCGCCGTGCTCTACCGGACGAACGCCCAGTCGCGCGCGATCGAGGACGCGCTGATGCGCGACGGCGTCCCCTACAAGATCATCGGCGGCGTGCGCTTCTACGAGCGGCGCGAGATCAAGGACGTGCTCGCCTTCCTGAAGCTCGTCATCAACCCTCACGACGACGTGAGCCTGCGCCGGGTGATCAACGTGCCGGCACGCGGCATCGGCAAGGGAGTCATGGATTCGCTCCAGGCCATCGATCCGGCCGCGGTCGCCGCCGACGCCCCGCCGCTGCTCGCCGCCGGGCTCCAGGAGATCTCGTCGGCCCGATCGCTCTGGGCGAAGCTCGTCTACGCCGTGGACGAAGGGAAACTGCCGGCGCGCGCTGTCGCCTCCCTTCGCGTGTTCCGCGATCTCCTGGTCTCGCTCGCAGCCGTGGCCCGCCAGGACACGGTCTCGACCACGATCGGGAAGGTCCTGGACCAGACCGGCTACCTGGCCGACCTGCGCGAGGAGAACAGCGAGGAGGCCAACGAGCGGATCGGCAACCTGATGGAGCTCGTGTCGGCCGCCCGCGACTACGAGGCCCGTGAGACCGAGGCCACGCTGGGCGGGTTCGTCGACCGCCTGTCGCTCCTCTCGGAGGCGGACGAAGAGGCGGGCAGCCGGGATGCCCGGGTCTGGCTGATGACCCTGCACGCCGCCAAGGGCCTCGAGTTCCCGCTCGTGATCCTCGCCGGGCTCGAGGAGGGCCTCTTCCCCCACGCGCGATCCGACGAGAGCCAGGAGGAGCTCGAAGAGGAGCGCCGGCTGTGCTACGTGGGGATGACCCGCGCGCAGCTGCAGCTCGTGCTGACGAGCGCCGCGCGACGGCGGGTGTTCGGCGAGTACAAGGCTACGCAGCCGTCCCGCTTTCTCGACGAGATTCCCGGCGAGCTCATGGACCGGATCGCGCCAGCGTGGTCACCGCGCTATCAGGGTAGCTTCGCACACAGCCACTACGAGTTCCGCACGAACCCGTACGGGCGCAGGGGACGCAGCGGACGCGTGCGCGAGGAACCCCCCGCCTACGCGTACGAGCACGAGGATCAGTCGCTCACCGGCGTCCGCGCGGGGATGCGCGTCCGCCATGCGCAGTTCGGCATCGGCAGCGTGATCGCCGTCGAGGAACAGAACGACGATCTGAAGATCACGGTGCGCTTCAACTCGATCGGCGTCAAGAAGCTCATGGCCCGCTTCGCGAGGCTGGAGCTGGCCTGACAGGCCGTCGGAGAACCGCCTGGCCTGCAGGGCGTCGCGTCACTCGGTGCCGCCGGCGCCGGGTTCGGGGTCGCCGTCGACCGGGTCCCCGGCCCCGACACTGGCGTCGCCAATGGGCGTGCCGTTCTCCTCGTCCTCCCGCTCGGCGAGCCGCGCCACCGACACGACCTGATCCCCTTCCTCCATCCCGATCAGCCGGACGCCCTGCGTCGCACGGCCGATCGCGCGGACGTCGCTGGCGACCATGCGCAGGATCTTGCCCTGCTGGCTGATCAGCATCAGCTCGTCCCCGTCGTGGACGTACGCGATGCCGACCACCCTGCCATTGCGCTCGCTCGTCTGGATGTTGATGATCCCGACGCCGCCACGGGACTGCACGCGGTACTCCTCGAGCTCCGTGCGCTTCCCGAAGCCGTTCTGGGTGACGGTGAGCATCGTCCCCCCCTCCCGGACCACCTCCATCGCAACGACCTCGTCCCCCTCGCGCAGCGTGATGCCGCGGACGCCGTAGGCGGCGCGGCCCATCGAGCGCACGTCCGTCTCGGCGAACCGGATGGCCATGCCGCCGCGCGTGCCGAGGAAGATCTGCTCCGTGCCGCCGGAGATCTCCACGGCGATGACCGAGTCCCCCTCTTCCACGCCCATGGCGATGATGCCGCCGGCGCGCGGGTTGCTGAAGAGCGACAGGTCGGTCTTCTTGATGACGCCGCGGCGCGTGCCCATGACGACGAACTGCAGGCCCTCGGACGCCGGCCACTCCCGCACGGCGAGGAGCGCGGCAATCCGCTCTCCCGGCTCCATCGAGACGAGATTCGCGATCGCCTTGCCCTTGCCCCCCGGGCCCACGTCCGGGATCTCGTGGACGCGGAGCCAGTAGGCACGGCCGCGGTCCGAGAAGATCATGATGTAGGCGTGCGTCGATGCGATGAAGAGGTGGCTGACGAAGTCCTCTTCCCGCGTCCGCATGCCGATGCGGCCCTTCCCGCCGCGCCGCTGCATCCGGTAGGTCGAAATCGCGGTGCGCTTGACGTAGCCCGTGTTCGTGACCGTGATCGCCATGTCCTCGTCGGCAATCAGATCCTCGATGCGGAACTCCCCGCTCTCGTCGATGATTTCCGTGCGGCGATCGTCCGAGAAACGTTCGCGCACCGCCTTCAGCTCGTCGACGACCACCTGCATGAGCAGCACGTCGCTCGACAGGATGGCGCGCAGGCGTTCGATCGTCTTGAGCAGCTCCACGAGCTCGTCGACGATCTTCTGCCGCTCCAGGCCGGTCAGGCGCTGCAGCTGCATGTCGAGGATCGCCTGCGCCTGCACCTGGGTGAGCCGGAACTGCGCCATCAGCCCCTGGCGGGCCTCCGCGGGGCTCTTGGAGCCGCGAATGAGGCGGATGACCTCGTCGAGGTGATCGAGGGCAATCTTCAGGCCCTCCAGGATGTGCGCGCGGGCCTCCGCCTTGCGCAGCTCGAACTCGGTGCGCCGGCGGACGACCTCGCGCCGGAACTCGATGAACTGCTCGACGATGTCGAGCAAGGACAGCACCTTCGGCCGGCCGCCGACGATGGCGAGCATGATGATGCCGAAGGTGGTCTGCAGCGGCGTGTGCTTGTAGAGGTTGTTGAGGACGACCTCGGGCACCTCGCCGCGCCGCAGCTCGATGACGATGCGCATCCCTTCGCGGTCCGACTCGTCGCGGAGGTCGGCGATCCCCTCGATGGTCTTCTCGCGCACGAGCTCGGCGATCTTCTCGAGGAGGCGGGCCTTGTTCACCTGGAAGGGGATCTCGGTGACGACGATCGAGAGCTTCTCGCCCCTGCGGCTCTCTTCCACCTTCGCGCGGGCGCGCATCGTGATCGCGCCGCGGCCGGTCCGGTAGGCGTTCAGGATGCCCTGCCGCCCGACGATGAAGCCGCCGGACGGGAAGTCGGGCCCGGGAATGGCCCTCAGCGCCGCGCGGAGCCGGGCATCGCGCGGGTCCGCGCGCGCGTCGATCACGGCGATGACGCCGTCGATCACCTCGCGCATGTTGTGGGGCGGGACGTTCGTCGCCATGCCGACCGCAATCCCGGCCGATCCGTTCACCAGCAGGTTCGGGAACGTCGTGGGGAGGACCGTCGGCTCTTCGGTGGTCTCGTCGTAGTTCGGGACGAAGTCGACGGTCTCCTTGTCGAGATCCGCCATCATCGCCTCGGCGGCCGGCTCCGGACGGGCTTCGGTGTAGCGCATCGCGGCGGGCGGATCGCCGTCGATGGACCCGAAGTTGCCCTGGCCGTCCACCAGCGGGTAGCGCATGTTGAAGTCCTGCGCCATCCGCACGAGCGTGTCGTAGATGGAAGCGTCGCCGTGGGGATGGTAGTTCCCCATCACTTCGCCGACGATCTTCGCGCACTTGCGGTAGGCGCGGTTCGACGCCAGGCCCATCGTACGCATGCCGAAGAGCACGCGCCGGTGCGCCGGTTTGAGCCCGTCCCGGACGTCGGGGAGCGCCCGCCCGATGATCACGCTCATCGCGTAATCCATGTACGAGCGCTTCATCTCGTCTTCGATGTTGACGGGAACCTTGCTGGCAGCGAAGTCGGGCATAGGGGGATATTGGGCTCTGGGCTCTGGGCTCTGGGCTCTGGGCTCT
>DASPFV010000166.1:0-13011 GCA_035620975.1 Vicinamibacterales bacterium | reverse complement strand
CGTACTGACGGCACGCCACACCCGTCGGTACGTCAATGCAAGACCTGACCCCCGCCTCTGCCCCAGCCTCTGAGGAGAGACGCCGTGCCCACGTTTCGTGAGCGGCTGACCCGGCTCCGGGGCAGCCTCGGGCGGCCGCGCAACGACCTCCCCCTTGAGCCTGAAGCGCGACACGCGGCCTCGACGGCGGACGCCCGGGGGCCATGGCTCGAGAACCTGCGGCGCGATCTGCGGCACGCCTGGCGCACCATCGTCCGCAATCCGGCCTTCGCGATAGTCGCGACCACCACGTTGGCCGCGGGCATCGCGCTCTGCCTGACGGTGCTCGCCGTCGTGAACGCGTACCTGATTCGCCCCCTCCCGTACCCCGACGCCGACCGCCTCTACTCCGTCGTGCTCGGCACTCCCGGCCAGGACCAGCCCCGCGGGCTGAGCGACATCGACTGGACGCACCTGGACGACCTCGTCGAGCACCGCATCGCCTGGGATCTCGACATGTTCTACCTCCTCGGCGGAGCCTACCCGGAGGCGGCGCCTGGCGCCTGGGTGACGCCGGGCTTCGTGAGTGGGCTCGGGCTGCGGGCCGCGCGCGGACGGGTGCTCGAGACCGGTGACTTCACGACGGCTGGTGCCCCGGCCGTCATGATCAGCCATCGGCTCTGGATGCGCCGCTTCGGCGGCGATCCCAACATCGTGGGTCGGACGCTCCGCGCGTTCGTCAGCGACCGTCCGGACGAGCCGGAGACGCTGACGGTTGTCGGCGTTCTTCCCCCCGAGTTCTGGCACGTCAACAGCTACACCGACGTCGTGGGACCGCTGCGTGCCCCCGCGTACCCCTACCTGGTCACGCTTCGCCACGGCGTGGGGGCCGGATACGCAGCGGAGCGCGCGTCCAGCCTCGTACGGATGGCCACGCCCGGCCTTCCGGAGGACTGGCGCGCGATGCTCGTGCCCTTCCAGGCGCGGTATGCGGAAGAGATGCGTCCGCTCCTGAACGCGGTGGCGCTTGCCGCCGCGCTCGTGCTGCTGATCGCCTGCGCCAACGTCGCCGTGCTGCTGCTCGTGCGCTCCGCACGACGCCGCCAGGAACTGGCCATCCGCCTGGCCCTCGGGGCCAGCCGACGCAGAGTGGCACGCCTTCTGTCGTTCGAAGGGCTCCTGCTGGGAGGAGCGTCCACCGCGCTGGGCCTCGCCATCAGCAGCCTGCTGACGCAGGGCCTCGGGCAGATCATCGAGCAGCGGCTCGGCAGGCGGCTGCCGGGAGGAGAGTCGGCCCTTGCGATCGACGGCACGCTGCTCGCCGCGGCGTTGGCGGGCGTCCTCGTTCTGACGGCCGTCCTGACACTCGCTCCGCTTGCGACCCTCTGGTCGACCGCCATGACGCCTGCGTTGAAGAGCGGCGGCCGTGGTGCCACGGAGGGCCGTGGGGCGCGCCGGCTGCGATCGGTGTTGATCGCCGGGGAGATCGCCGCGGCGCTCGCGCTGCTCGTGGGCTCCGCGTTGATGATCCGGAGCTCGATCGGCATGCTCACCGCGGACCCCGGCTTCCGCGCAGACGGCGTGTGGACGACGTCGATCGGCTTGCGGCAACGCGCTTACCCGGATGCGGCCAGCCGCGCGGGACTTTATGCACGGCTCCTCCAGCAGCTCGAGCCTCGCGCCAGCGGAGGCCGCGCGGCGCTCAGCGCAGCGTGGCCACTGCAGCCCGTGCTCCCCATCCACGTCGAAACCGCCACTGTCCACCCGGCTACGGCGGATGCGGCCGTCATCCGCGTCAGCGCGGCATACTTCCACACCCTGGAGATCCCGTTTCGCGACGGAGGAACCTTCGAGTCACAGGACCGGATCGGAGGCGAGCCGGTCGTGGTGATCAGTGAAAGCCTCGCCCGGAGGCTGTGGCCTGATGCACGCGCGGTGGGTCAGCTCCTGCGAATCCCGGTGAGCGAGGACGCGAATCTGACGACGGCAACGCCCCATCGAGTCGTAGGCGTCGTGCAGGACGTGAGGCAGATCGACTACGACGACGGACAGGTGCGGTCCGACGGAAATCAGCTCGATGCCTACGTCCCGCTGCTGCAGGATCCGGGCCGGTTCGCGTTCGTGTACGTGCAGAACCCCGGGGAAACGCCGGATGGCCTCCGCACGCTCGTCGCGGCGATCGATCCCGAGATCGCAGCCGGCACCCCGCAACGTCTCGCGTCCGCGCTCGAAGAGTCACGGAGCGGACCGCGACAGCTGGCCTGGCTGCTGACAGCCTTTGCGGCCTTCGCGGGCCTCCTTGCGCTGGTCGGCGTCTACAGCGTCATCGCCTACGGCGTGCGTCAGCGCGAGCGTGAGATCGGCGTGCGGCTCGTCGTCGGCGCGGATCCCGGCGCGGTGATTGCACTGTTCCTCAGGGAGGGCGGCGCGCTTCTGGCCGCCGGCCTCGCGGCCGGCGTCGCCGGCGCCGTAGTCGTCGGGCAATTGCTCCGCAGCCAGCTCTTCGGGGTCCAGCCGGTCGAACCTGGCGTGCTGATCGCGGTGACTGCGGCGTTCGCCGTGTGCGGATCGCTGGCGTGCTGGTGGCCGGCCCGCCGGGCGGCGATGGTCGACCCGGCCCGCGTTCTCAGAGACGAGTAGGCACGACCGCTGGCTGCTGGCCACTGGCCGATGACAGGACGCGGCAGCGCGCGGACGATGCCGGTGCGGAGGCAACCCTGCGGAAATGGCGGAGCGCGAGCTCGACGCCAGGACCAGGAGGCAGACCATGGAAAGAGACGTCGTCTGCGGCATGGAGGTGGACCCCTCGCGAGCCGCCGGTACGAGCCAGTATCAAGGGAAGACGTACTACTTCTGCTCGGCTTCGTGCAAGAGCCGGTTCGACGCCAACCCGGGGCAGTTCGCGAAATAGCCGCTTGCCTCGCCCGATTGCGCCGGCTTCAGCCAGTTACGGGCTGGCTCCTGAGGCTGCCGTCCGCCATCACGTACCGGCGGCATTCCCCGCGCTCCGGGTATCTGCCGGAGCCGGACCCACCTGGGCCGGCGCGGCCCGCTTGTCCCGATACCCATTCGCCCAGCTGGCTGAGGGCTGTCGACTCGCTCGACTGCACGCGCGTCGACGGTAAGCACGTGTCAGAAGTGTGCCCGCCTCACTGCCGTATCGACCCCTCCCACTCGATACCACCTGTGCGCGTACGGCCCGAGCGTGATTTCATGCCGGCCCGAAGGCGCCGCCCGGCTGTGGTTGTCGCCGAAGTAATCGCACAGCTGGCCGCCTCCGTCGATGCCGACATCCACACGTGCGGTCTGCTCCGTCGCCGCGAAGTTGTGCAGGCTGACCACGGCCGTGTTCCGCCACTCATAACGCAGGGCCATGACGGGCGGAGCATGGGTCTCGAGCACCTCACAATCGCCCCAGCCAAGCTCTGGCAGCTCCTTCCGTGCGCGGATCCGCCGCTCGGTCCAGTTCAGCAGCGAATCGGGATCCCGGCGCTGCGATGCGACGTTGATCGCCCGGTACCCGTGCACCTCGTCCTCGACGATCGGCACCACGATCTCGCGGGAGGTGGAGAACCCGCCGTAGTGCTCGTCCGACCACTGCATGGCCGTCCGGGCGCACTCGCGTTCCGGAAGCGAGAGGTCGTCCCAGATACCGATTTCGTCTCCGTACTGGAGCATCGGCGTCCCCGGCAGTGACAGCAGCAGGCTGAACGCCAGCTCGATTCGCCGACGATCGCCGTGGAGCATGGGCGCCAGGCGGCGGCGGATGCCGCGATCGTAGAGCTGCATCGACGGATCGGGCCCGCAGGCCTCGAAGACTTTCTGCCGCTGCTCGTCGGTCAGCCGGCCGAGATCGCATTCGTCGTGGCTGCGCAGGAACTGGACGAACTGCGCGTGCGCCGGCACGCTGCGCGTTTCGCGAATCGCCCATTGCAGCGGTCCGATGTCGCCGGTCGCGAGCGCGTACCAGAGACGCTGGTTGACGGGGAAGTTCAGCATCATCTGCAGGTGATCGCCCTGGTCCCCGAAATAGGCCTTGCTCTCGTCGGGAGGCACGTTCGCCTCGGCCAGGAGAATGGCGTCGCGGCGCCGCCACTGCAGGAAGTCGCGCATCTGGTGCAGAAGGTCGTAATCGAGCTCCGCCCGGTCGACGTCCGCGCCCTTCCGCCCGATGAGGAATGGCACCGCATCCAGCCGGAAGCCCGAGATCCCGAGCTCCAGCCAGAAGCCCATGATCTTCGTGATCTCTTCGCGGACCGCCGGGTTCGCGGTGTTCAGATCAGCCTGATGCTCGTAGAACCGGTGGAAATAGTAGGCGCCCGCGGTGTCGTCCCAGGTCCACGTGGTCTTCTGCACGCCGGGAAACACCATGCCTTTGTCGTGGTTGGCCGGGCGTTCCTTCGACCAGACATACCAGTCGCGGAAGGGAGACGCCGGGTCCCGTCGCGCATGCTGGAACCAGGGGTGATCGATCGATGTGTGGTTCACGACCAGATCGACCACGACGCGAATGCCGAGCGACCGGGCATGGTTGGCGAATTCGACGAAGTCGCCCAGCGAGCCGTGCTTCTCGTGCACGCTGTAGTAGTCGGTGACGTCGTAGCCGTTGTCGCGGTTGGGCGATTTCGAGAAGGGCAGCAGCCACACGCAGGTGATGCCGAGTCCCGCCAGGTGCGGCAGGCGCGCGCTGAGACCCTCGAAGTCGCCGACCCCGTCGCCGTCGAGGTCCATGTACTTCTCGACGTCGAGGCAGTAGATGATGGCGTTGCGATACCAGAGATCGTCGATGCTCATTCCCGCCGGGCCAGCAAGTTGCGGGCCGATCGGGAACGGCCGGGCTGCGTGGCGGGCTGTGCTGCTGCGGGCCGATTCGTGAGCCTCCGGCGCCTGGCCCGGGCGGCATCGGGATCTTCCACCAGGAGGCGGAAGCCACGAACCCCAACGTCGCTGTCGCCTGATGCCACCTCATTCGCCACGGCTTTCGCCTTGACGCGGGCTCATGGGACTCCATTTCACCCCGGCATTCCAGACAACAGTCGACGCGAGCAGGCTTGACACTGGTAACAGTTGTCATAGACTCTTGAAACAACTGTTACACACGTGAACCGCCTCCGACCGCCACTTCGCGCGCAACCTCCCGTGCGGAACCCCGCCCTGGGCGGGGGAACCCGCCGGTGGCTCCTCCTGATCCACCAGCTGCCTGCCACGCCTTCCAATCTCCGCGTGAGGACGTGGCGCCGCCTCCAGCAGCTCGGAGCGTTGCCGCTGAAGCAGGCCGCTTACGTCCTGCCCGACTCTGCCGAGGCACGCGAGGACTTCGAATGGCTGCGGAGCGAGATCGTGTCAGCCGGTGGAGAGGCCACCGTCCTCGTGGCTGACCACGCGGATGCGTGGGCCGATGACGAGCTGATCGAACAGTTCCGGCGCGCACGGCAGGAAGCCTACCTGTCACTGGCCGAACAGCTGCGGCAGGCGATCGAACGGCTGGGCCGGCGGCGACAGCCGCGTGGCGGGCCGATGCCCGGCGCACGGCAGCTGCTGGAACGGTTCCGTCCGCGGCAGGCTGCGATCGACCGGATCGATTTCTTCGGCAGCGCTGGCCGCGACCGTGTGGCCGACCTCCTGAGACAGCTCGAAGCGCGAGCGGGTATCCGGGGAGCGTCGCGTCCGGGCCCAGCGCCCACGGGCGGGCCTTATCACGCGCGCCAGTGGGTGACGCGCCCGCGGCCGGGTGTCGACCGGATGGCTTCGGCGTGGCTGATCCGCCGGTTCATCGATCCCGCCGCGCGCTTCGGGTTCGCGCCCGATCGCGAGTCCGTGCCGGACGGCGCCGTGCCGTTCGACATGTTCGGCGTCGAGTTCACTCACCGCGATGACGGCTGCACGTTCGAGACGCTCTGCGCCACATTCGCTCTCTCGGAGCCCGCCGTCGCTCGCATCGCGGCCATCGTGCACGACCTCGATCTCCACGATGAGAGGTACGGGGCCGCAGAGGCGGCAACGGTCGGCGCGCTCATCCAGGGTCTGCAGCTTGCGGTCGAGGACGACCCGGATCTGCTGTCCCAGGGAATGATGCTGTTCGAGTCGCTGTATCGAACCTTCGAGCGGCACAGCCGGCCGACGGCCCCCCGGCCGGTGGCTCGGCCGCGCCGACGGGGGCCGCGCCGCTGACCCATGCCCGTCTCGACGCGCGCCGCCCGTCGGAGTCCCGGGACGGATCTCCAGGCCATGGCTCCGGCGCAGACCCTCGCGGGCATGTGCGCCACTGCCGTCATTGCCTACTGCAGCTACGCAATGTGCCGGACGCCCATCCTGCCGCTCTTCGCACGGGACCTCGGGGCGGACCCGCCTCTCGTGGGGCTCGTCATGGCCGCCTCGACGGTGGCCGGAGTTCTCCTGAAGCTGCCGGCGGGAGCCCTCTCGGACACAATGGGACGGCGCCCGCTGCTGCTGGCGGGAGCGCTCGTGTTCGCGGCGCTGCCGTTCGGCTACCTGTGGGTGGCGTCTCTCGGCGTGCTGGCGGCACTGCGGTTCGTACACGGCAGTGCCACGGCGATCTTCGGCCCCGTCGCGTCCGCGACAATCTCCGATGTAGCCCCTTCGGCGAGGCGGGGGACCTGGCTGAGCACCTACGCCACGCTCCAGGGAACAGGTCAGGCGCTCGGCCCCGTGCTGGCGGGTTACCTGCTCGTTTGGGGCGGCTTCGGACTGGTCTTCGGCGTCGCGGCCGCGATTGGCCTCTCCGCCCCCCTCATCATCGGCCGACTCGTACCGATCCCTGCCGCGTCCGGCGGTGGTCGCGTCGGCCGCGCCGCACTCGCGCAGGGCGTCCTCGAAGTCGCGCGCGAACCACTCGTCCTCCTCACGAGCACGGCGCAGGCCGCGATGTTCGCGCTCAGCGGCACGTTGAATGCCTTTCTCCCGCTGTACGCGAGCGAGACGATCGGCGTCACCGGCGCCGGGCTCGGCTGGCTCTTCGGAGTGCAGACGCTCACGACGCTGGCCATGCGGCCCGTGACCGGCATGCTCTCGGACCGCGCAGGACGCCGGGGCGTCATCGTGGCCGGGCTCGCGGTCTGCTGCGGCGCGGTGCTGCTCGTCTCGACTGCGACCACGCTGCGATCCCTGCTCCCGTCGGTGATGCTCTTCGCGGCCGGGGTCGCGACGACGAGCTCGGCCGCGAGCGCCTTCATCACCGACATGACCCGGCGCACCCGCTACGGCGCTGCCCATGGCGTCTTCGGCACGATCTACGACATCGGTGACGCTGGCGGTCCCATCACGGCAGGCCTGCTCGTGGCCGTGCTGGGGTACTCGCGCACGTTCCAGATCATGGCCGGCGTCGGCGCAACAGTAATGCTGCTGTTCGCGTGGGGATCGCGGCGGATTCCGAATCCGGTCAATCGACCGGTTCTGGACATGTGACCATCGTCTGACCATCGTCGCGACAATCGACACGAAAACGCCGGCCGGAACGGCCGGCGCGGTGTCTAAGTCCTGCCGTTCGTAATGACGGTGACGCACCGAGAGCGGCGAGGGCCCGCCCCGCAAGGCGCGAGGAGGGAGAATACCGGGAGTGCACCAGGCTGGATCCGAACCGGTGCAATCCTCGTATCACCGCAAGGGAACGTCGAGAAACCTTTTGCTGCGGAGGAGCCACATGGATAGACGAGCCTTCCTGAAAATTGCTCTGGCCGCCCCGGCCCTCGCGCAGACAGCCAGACCCGGCGTGCGGAAGCCGGAGCAGAAGCCGCCCCGCGCCGTGCCATGGACGCAGTGGGGAGGGCCGGACCGCAACTTCCAGACCGACGCGAGCGGGATCCGCGACACGTGGCCGGCAGGTGGCCCGCGCGTCGTCTGGAAACGGCCGCTTGGTGACGGCTATTCCTCGACCCTCGTCGAGGACCGCGTGCTCTATACGATGTTCGGCCGGCCGCGCGAGGAGGTCGTGCTGGCAGCCAGCGCCGAAACCGGTGCGACCATCTGGGAGCACGCCAACCCCATGAGCTTCCAGAGCGACGCGCCCGAGATGGGCAATGGTCCGTATTCGACGCCGCTGCTCGTCGGCGGCCGCCTCTTTACGACGGGCGTCGCCGGGCGCCTGCAGTGCCTCGACAAGGAGTCCGGCAAGCTCCTGTGGTCCCAGGAGCTGTGGTCGGCGCACCAGGGATCCCGGCTGATGTACGGGTATGCCTCGAGTCCGATCGCGTTCAGGGAGCTGGTCATCGTGCCCGTAGGCGGCCAGGGAAAAGCCCTGATGGCCTTCAACCAGCGCGACGGAAAGGTGGCGTGGTCCAGGAACGATTTCGGCAACGTGTACTCGTCGCCCATCCTGATCGACGTCGGCGGTCTCGAGCAGCTGGCTGTCGTGCTCGACGGAGCGGTGCTGGCCGTCAACCCGCACAACGGCGATCTTCAATGGCAGGTTCCGTTCAAGGCCGACTATTCGATTGCCGTGGCGACGCCGGTCTGGGGTCCGGACAACCTGATGTTCGTCTCGGCCGAGTACAATGCCGGCGCCAAGGTGATCGAGCTCCGGCGTGAGGGCCAGCAGGTCAGGGCGACGGAGCTCTGGGCGTCCAACCGGCTGCGGCTGCACCACGGCAACGCCATCCGCGTGGGCGAGGCGATCTACTTCTCGAGCGGGGGCAAGGGGAGCCAGGCCATCCTGAGCGCGGTGGACGTCCGCAGCGGAAAGATCCACTGGCAGGAGCGCAGCATCCAGAAGGCGACGTTCGTCTGGGCGGATCAGAAGCTCGTCACGCTGGACCAGACAGGACAACTGATGATCGCGTATCCCTCCACCGAGGGCTTCCGCATCGCGGCGTCGGCTCCACTCCTCACGGAGCTGGCGTGGACGCCGCCCGTCGTCGTGGGCACGCGTGCGTACCTGCGAGACCGCCGCAGCATGATGGCGGTCGATCTCGCGTAGCCGAGGTCGGCGTCGGGAGTACTGACAGGGATTGGGGGAGCGGATCGGTGATCAGTGCCGTCAGGGAATCGAAACGGGTATCCGTGATGCCCGGTACCGCGTTCGCGTCCTACTGAACGGCGAGCAGCTCGATATCGAACACGAGCGTGGCGTTGGGCGGAATCGGTCCGTTTCGCAGCTCCCCGTACGCGAGCGACGGCGGGATCACCAGGCGGCGCAGGCCACCCACCCTCATGCCGGCGAGCCCCTGATCCCAGCCGCGGATGACCTGTCCCGCTCCGAGGAGGAACTCGAACGGCGCGCGCGCGAGCGATGAATCGAACTGGGCCCCCTTCTGGTCCGCCTCGTCTTCGTTGTGCAGCCAGCCCGTGTAGTGCACCGTCAGCCGGCTGCCCGTCACGGCTTCGGACCCGGTACCAACGCGCAGATCGATCTGGCTGAACGGCGCGTAGTGGGTCGGCGCCGTCGGCGCATCATCGCATCCCCAGGCGCCCGCCAGCAGCAGAATCCCCAGCAACCCCGACGTCCATCGCATGATCCGCACCGCTCACCCTCCGATTCGAAACCTCACGCCTGCCAGGATGTAGGTCGTGCGATCGTCGATCGAGCCTTCCCCCACATCCAGGTGCTCGCCTTTGAGCAGTGCGCGGCCGGCCTCCACGTAGATCGCAAAGGACGGTTTTGCCCACGCTTCCATGCCGCCGCCGAACATGTAGCTCCAGCCGCCCGTCCGCAGATCGTAGCTCTGCGTGCCGCCATCGCTCGTCTGCTCGACGCCGTCAATCGTCACCGTCTGCGGGTCGATCGTCTGCGTCGTCGTGAACGAGGCGCGGTGGTACACGGCGCCCACCTTGCCGTACAGCCGGACGGCCCCAATCGGCGCACCGATGTTGCCGCCGAGCGTGAGCAGATGAGCGTCGAGTTCGCTCTCGAAGCGGTACGTAGGCTCATCGGCCGTGGCCGTGGCGCTGGCCGGCCGGATGTAGGCGGCCTCGAAGGCGGCGAAGCGGTTCAGCCAGTACGCGACCCCGCCGCTCCAGGCGAGACCGGTGTCGTCACTCTGGCAGGAGCCGACGTCGCCGCAGGCCAGCCCGCCTACGGTGCTGAACGTGGACAGCCCTCCGCCGCCGAACAGGACCAGACCGGTCGGGGCGGTGCGGCGGAACGCGGGGTCGTCTGGCCTGTCCGACATCCATGCCTCCGGGACCCCGCCCTGCTTCAGACGCATGGTCACGTTGGGCCCGCCGGCGTCGATGACGAGCGAGCTGATGTCGCGGAGCCAGAAGAGACCGCCGACCTGCTGCTGGGTGCAGTCGCCAGCCGGTGGCGGAGGCTGAACGCCACGCTCCACCAGGTACACACGCACCGCGTCTGCGCACCGGTCAATGTAGGCGTAGGCGTCCGTCTCATCTTTCTTCATGGCTGCCTGCATGTCGGCCTCGAGCCTGGCGTTGCCGGCTTCGTCCGCGGCCGCCGATCCGCTGTCAGTGGTATTCAGCACGAGATGCACGGGCATACCGGTCTTCACGTGCCTCACGACCACCGTCTGGGCCGCAGCCGTGCCGAGGCCCAGGCTCAGATTCAGCGCGGTGGCAGCCGCAAGCCGCCACCAGATTCTCGTCATGCTCTCCTCACGTCTCTGCACAGGTGATTATGGGTCGAAGCGCCGGACGCCCGCCTACGCCGGCTGGCGGAGCTGGAGATTCTGGCGCAACAGGCAGGCGAATCGAGACGCGGTACTCTCCCGCGCGGGCATGCTCTACCGGATCTTAGCAAAACCGTCAGGAAGTCCGGTCGAACCGCCACGGCGCTGCGCCGCGCGAAAGCCCTACGCGCGGAGCCGCAGCGGTGGCGGTCGCCGCCTTGCTCGAGCTGAAACCGGCGCGGGCCGACTGAGATCACCGCCAGCGGAACAACTGCAGCGCGAGCACGAAGCAGATTCCGAGCCACGCAGCAAGCGTGCCGAGTTGCGGAGCCACCTGGACGAGCGTGGCGCCCTGCAGCATGTGCGCGCGGAGCGCGTCGATCACCGCCGTCAGGGGCAGCGCCTGGATGAACGGCTGCACGGCTTCCGGGAACCGCTGCGCCGAGAAGAACACGCCGGAGAGAATCCACATCGGGACCTGAGCGAGGTTCATCAGCCCGGAGACCGCCTCGATCGTCCTGGCCCGGCTGGCAATCAGCAGCGCCAGCGCGCTGAATGACAGCGAGGCCAGCACGCAGATGAACACGAGCGCGGCCCAGCTGCCCCTGACGGGAACGCCGAAGGCCAGGACGCCGAATCCAATCGGCACGGAGACTTCGACGACGAGCACGATCATGCGCCAGAGCAGGTAGGAGAACAGGTACGCGCTGCGCGACATGGGCGTCGCGACGAGCCGTTTGATCAGCTTGCGGCGGCGTGAGTCGACAATCGAAAACCCGAGTCCCCAGAGCGTGTTGCTCATGATCCCGAGCCCCACGAGCCCCGGCACCAGGAAATCCACGTAGCGGGATCCGGCCTCGCGGACCAGCTCCTCGGAGGCCTCCACGGGATCGATCCGGCCGGCCGCGCGCTGGATCGCCCGGTCAGCCAGCATCCGCGCCGTGCGCGCCTCGGGGTTGGTGTCGTCGTACCGATACACGACCGCCTGGCCCGCGCCCGGCTCGGCGACGAGCAGCACCTTCCCGCTGCGGAGCGCCTGGCGGCCGGCAGCCGCGTCGAGCCGCACGACGGACAGCTCGCGATCGGCATCGAGGGCCCGCGCCAGCTCCGGCGTAGAGGCCGCCACCCGCAGCGAGTCGCCGGAACCGGTGCGGAACGCGATCCCGAGACCGGCGGTCAGCAGGATCGGGAAGAATACCGCCCAGAACACCGCCTCAGGCTCGCGAGTGAACTCGCGGACCCGCGCCAGCGTCAGCTGAAGAATCTGCGAGCCGGACACGCTGGCGTCCGGAGCGCGGGCGCGGGCGCGGCGATCATTCATCGCGGAGGTGACGTCCGGTCAGGGAGACGAAGACATCCTCGAGCGTGGCCGAGTGCGTTCGCAGCTCCGCCAGAGGCACCTCTTGCCGGCGGAGCTCCTCGAGGAGCGCCGGCAGCACCCGGTGCAGTTCCGTCGCCTGAATGCGGATGGTGCCGTCGTCGCTGGCCGCATTCCGGACGCCGTCGAGGCGCCGGAGCGGTGCCAGATCGAGCTCGCTCGCAGCAGTCGACCAGAACTCGACGACGTGGTCGGCGCCGAGCGACGAGATCAGCTCGCGCGGCGTGCCGCGGGCGATGACCCGGCCGTGATCCATGATGGCGACGCGGTCGCAGAGGCGCTCGGCCTCCTCCATGTAATGGGTCGTGAGCAGGATCGTGCGCCCGGCGCTCCGGAAGTCCTGGATGAGATCCCAGAGCTGGCGGCGCGCCTGCGGGTCGAGCCCCGTCGTCGGCTCGTCGAGGAAGAGCAGATCCGGATTGCCGACGAGCGCGCAGGCGAGCGCGAGCCGCTGCTTCTGCCCGCCCGACAGGCCGATGACACGGGCGTTCCGTTTCTCCTCGAGCTGGACGAGCGCGATCACGTCGGCGGGATGCGGCCCCTGCGCGTAGAAGCTCCGGAAGAGCCTCACCGTCTCGAAGACAGTCAGCTTGTCGGCGAGCTGCGTCTCCTGGAGCTGGATGCCCAGCCGCTGGCGCAGCCAGCCGCCGTCGGCCCCCCAGCGCCGCCCCAGCAGGTCCACGTCGCCGGCGTCCGCCGACGTCAGTCCCTCGCAGATCTCGATCGTCGTCGTCTTGCCTGCCCCGTTCGGCCCGAGGAGGCCGAAGCACTCGCCGGCCGCCACCTCGAGATCGATGCCGGCGACGGCGACGACGTCCTTGTAGGCCTTGCGCAGACCGCGGATTCGCAGGGCCGGGCCCGGGCCGATCCCCGCCATTCGCTCGGCCCTCACGCCGACCTACCGTCTGCCCGCCTGTGGTGGGGCTCGCCGCGCCTTTCGCATCCGCTCGGTCGCCCCGAACACGGTCCGGTAGAAGTCGATGGCCGCCGCAGCGCCGCGCACGCAGAGATACGGCGAGATGCGTGGGTCGCCGTCAGGGATGGGCTTGATAAGACTCATGAACAAGATCGTACTCT
>DASPFV010000165.1:0-11796 GCA_035620975.1 Vicinamibacterales bacterium | reverse complement strand
TGCCGTCCCCACGGGGCGCCAGGACAGGCCCGTCACGCCCGTCGTGATGAACCGTGTGACGATCGATCGGATCGCCTGATGAGCGGCGACCGGCAGTCGCTCGACTCGCTGCTGCCGGCCGTCTATCAGGAGCTCCGGCGCGTGGCCGCCGGCTACATCAGGCGCGAGCGCCCGGGGCAGACGCTCCAGCCGACCGCGCTGGTGCACGAGGCCTACCTCAGGCTGATGAAGGATCGCCCGGATCGCTGGCAGAACCGCGCGCACTTCTGCGCCATTGCCGCGCATTCGATGCGCCAGATTCTGATCGAGCGCGCGCGGGCCCGGAATGCCCGGAAGCGCGGCGGTGCCCAGCCGCGGGTCACCCTCGACGAGGCCCTGGTCGCCGGCGGTGAACAGTCCTTCGATCTGCTCGCGCTCGAGGAGGCGCTGCAGCGGCTCGCGGCGCTCGACCCCGAGCAGGCGCGCCTCGTGGAGCTCCGATTCTTCGGCGGACTGACCGTCGAGGAAACCGCCGAGGCAATGGAAATCTCGCCGGCGACAGTGAAGCGCCACTGGGCCGTCGCCCGCGCGTGGCTCGCCCGCGAGCTGGAGGGTCGGACCGGAGCGTGAGCCAGACCCGCTGGCGGCAGATCAACGATCTCTTTCACGAGGCCCTGGCGCGCGATCCTGCCGGCCGCGACGCGTTCATCGACGAGCGGGCAGCCGGTGACGACGAGCTGGCGCGCGAGGTCCGATCGCTGCTCGCATCCCATCATCGGTCCGGCGGTTTCCTCGAAGCGCCGGCCTGGGAGGTCGCCTCCGGCCTACTCGCCGACGGCGAGGGCGCAGGCCTCGTCGGCCGGCAGATCGGCAGCTACCGCATCGTCGAGGAAATCGGTCGCGGCGGCATGGGAGTCGTCTACGCGGCCGAGGACCTGCGCCTCCGGCGCATGGTCGCGCTGAAGGCGCTCCCGATCGAGTACACGCGGGACCCGCGTCGTCGCGAACGGCTGCAGCGCGAGGCTCAGGCGGCGGCCCAGCTCTCCCACGAGACGATCGCGACCGTCCATGCGCTCGAAGAGATCGACGGCGTGCTGTTCATCGTCTCGGAGCTTGTCCGCGGGCGCACGCTCCGGGAGGAGCTGCAGGACGGTCCGATCCCCTCCAACCGGCTGCTCGAGACGCTGATCGACGTCGCCTCGGCACTCGCCGTGGCCCACGCGCACGGCATCGTGCATCGCGATCTGAAGCCGGAGAACCTCCTGCGACGGGACGACGGCCGCGTGAAGGTCCTCGACTTCGGCCTGGCGCGCTTCACGCCCGCCGGGGACGCCCCGACGATGACCAAGGCGACCGAGCAAGGCATGATTGCCGGGACGCCCGGCTATCTCGCCCCGGAGCAGGTGGCGGGCGGCGAGGCCGATCCCCGATCCGACGTCTTCGTCTTCGGGCTGCTGGCCTGGGAGCTGGCCACCGGTCTGCACCCGTTCGGCTCGAACCGATCCTCCCAGATCGCGCGGCTGGTGGAGCTGAGCGAAGGCCGGCTCGTGACACTGCGCGGCGTCCTGTCCCTGGCAGGGCTGGATCCCATCATCCGGCGGTGCCTTCACCGGGAGCCGGGCCTGCGTTACCCGTCGGGCGAGGCGCTGCTGCAGGATCTGCGCTGCCTCCGCGAGAACAGCCGCGGCGACTGGATGTCCGCTGATGGCCTCTGGTGGTGGCAGTTCCATCAGTGGGGCGTCGCCGTGCTCCTCGCCGTGATGCCGATCCTCGCCTGGATGATCCGCCGCTGGGTCGGACCGCTGGGACCCGCGATGTTCTTCACCATCCTCGCGCTGGCCACGACTGCCGTGACGCTGAGATTGAACCTGGTGTTCACCTCGCGCGTGCAGGCCGGACGGTTGACGTCTCATCACGCCCGGCTGTTCCCCTGGATTGCGCGGCTCGAACTGGGCCTCGCCGCCCTGCTCGTCGTGTCCGCGCTGTTCATCGCTGCCTCGCACGAGGCCACGGCCGCTGCGCTCATCGCGATTGCCGTCGTGACGGCCGCGTCGATCCTGGTGATCGAGCCGGCGACGGCTGGAGCGGCAGGCATCCGGCAGGGCTGACCATTCTGGTGAACTGTCAACCGTGAGCAGGGCGTGACACGGCGGAAGCAGAACGCGCGTGCCGCGTGACCGCCGCGCCGGTTTGGATCTCCAGCACGGGTGCAGACCGCGAGGCGGAAGGCGCAGTTTCCACGCCCGGAATCGAGTCGGTCAGCGCCTCAGCGCACCCGCTCCGCCAGCAGGGCGATGCTGAGGGCGTAGCTGTGCGAGCAGTTGTAGTCGAGCAGCGCCTCGTAGTTTCCGTAGACGAGAAAGAAGCGGCTGCCGGCGGGCACGAGCGATGCGGCGATGTCTGCGCGGGGCAGGGGCCCGCCCGTCGCCGTGCGCACGCCGAGGCGGCGCCACTCGTCGAGGGGCAGCGGTACGGTCATCAGGCGTCTGGCGCGACACCCCTCGGATCGCAGCGGCAGCGCCTCGATGGGCTCGCGCGACGCCGGAAGCCGGACCTCGCGGCCCCATCGATGCTCGCGCGACCAGCCATGCTCCTGCAGGTAGTAGGCAATCGATGCGAAGACGTCCGGCAGCGAGGACCAGATGTCGCGCCGTCCGTCTTCGTCGAAATCCTGCGCGTACTTCAGGTAGCTGGATGGCATGAACTGCGGCTGACCGAGTGCGCCCGCCCACGATCCCCGCAGCCGTTCCAGCTCGATGTCGCCCCGGTTCACGATTTCGAGCGCGGTGAACAGCTCCTCTCGAAAGAAGGTCGAGCGGCGGGGGTCGTACGCGAGCGTCGCGAGCGCCGTCACGGTGGGCCGGACGCCGGAGAACCGGCCGAAGTTCGATTCGAGGCCCCACACGGCCACGACCGTTGCTGGATCGACACCATAGCGCTTCGCCACCCGCTGGAGCAGGGTCCGGTGGCGCGTGTACATGCGCTGGGCGGTCCGCACCGCGTCCCGGGTCAGACGTCGCTTCAGGTAGGCGTCGAGATCGAGCGTGAACTCCGCCTGGGCGCGATCGCGCTCGAGAATCCGGACGCTCGGCTCCCGGAGGCCATGGAAGGCCCGATCGAAGATCTCCTCGCGGATCCCGCGGGTCAGCGCCTCGGTCCTGAGCTCAGCGAGCCAGTCGTCGAACGGCGGGGGCGCCGCCACCGCTGCCACCGGGGGCGGTGCCTGCGCCGAGGCGCGCCCCGGCACTGTCATCGCGCCGGCGATCAGGACACCGACCACGCCGAACAGGGCCCGCCGCCGCTGCATGATCGATTGTAGCAAGCCGGCGCTGCCCCCGATGACACGCGCGTGCTCAAAATCGCACGGAATAGATCACGCGGAAGTTCCGGCCCATCTCCGGCACGAAGTCCTTCACGTACGACAGGTGGTTGCGATACAGCTCGTTGGTCGCATTGTCCAGCCGGACCGTGATGGTGTTTACCGTGCGGCCGCGACCGAACGAATAGGCGGTGTGGAGCCTCAGGAGGTTGTACCCGTCAGTCGGCGTTTCCTCGCCAAAGACGCGATCCTGTCTGGCTGCCGATACCCACTCGCCGCCGGCCTGCAGCGCGTTCCGCTGATAGCGCAGACCGAGCCGGAAGCGAGTGGGAGGAATGCGTGGGAGAGGATCACCGGAGTCGCGCAGCTGCCCGCGGACCAGGTCGAACCCGATCTCGGCCAGCAGACCTGCACCGAGCTCGACGTCGGCGTGGGCCTCGAGCCCCTGCAGCAGGCTGTCCCGGGCAATGAACTCGACGATGGGAAATTCGCCGTGGCCGTGCTCGTTCCCTTCCCCCTCCCCGTGCGGGAAGCGCGCATCGAACTCCTCTTCGCTGATGGGATTGCGGAAGATGTAGTCGTCGATGCCGTTGCGGAAGTACGTCAGCTCGCCTGAAGCACGACGGTGGCGCCACCGGATGGACGCGTCGAAGCCCAGGGCCCTTTCGGATTCGAGGTTCGAATTGCCGATCTCGAACGCGAAGTTCCCGGGGTGCGGCCCGAAGAAGTAGAGCTCCTCGAGCGCCGGGTTGCGCGCGGCACGGGCGAGACTGAAGGCGAGCGTCAGCCTGTCGTCCGCCGCCGCCGGACGAATCACCAGCCCCACTGAACCCGAGCCGTCGGTGAAGTCGCGGTCTGGCAGGCCGCCCTCGGGAGAGAACGACGCCGTATTGATTCGGCCGCCGAACTGCACCGTGACATGCGGCCAGATCAGCTCTTCATAGAGGAAGAGGGCGAAGTTGTTCTCCTCGACCGGCGGCGAGAGCGCCTCCTCACCGGTCGAGCTGAAGGTGCGCAGGAGGAGCGAGCCGCCCACCGTGCCCGTCAAACGACCCCACGGCTGATGCTTCGCCTGGATGTTGAGATCTGTCGTGTCGTTCTCGAACTCCGTGCCAACCTCGCCGGCCACGATCTCCTCGTGCCGGTAATGCCGATACCCGAACAGCGCTCGGTACGAGGAGAAAAACCCGTGGAGCTGGTCGGCGCCGGCGCGGGCGCCCAGCGTGTGCCGCCGCGGGGTGAGCTCCACCTGCCCGTCCTCGACGTAAGGGAGACCGTACCTCGTGTCGTCGTATCCGTAGCTGCCGCCGACGTAGCTGCGCCCGCCCGTCCAGGCAGCGCCGATCGATCCGAAACCGCCCCGGGACTGCGTGTTGGCGATCTCCCCCTCCGGACTGTCGACGTCGCCCGACCGGCGCCCGCTCCCCGAGGCGTGCAGCGCAAACTGGTTGTTGCCCCAGCGGACGTCCGCTGCTCCCCCGAGTTCGGCGGCGGCAGAGCCCAGATCGAAGCTCATCCCGCCGCTCGCGCCGTCGATGCGTGCCGTCGGAATCGTGTCGGAGATCACGTTGACGAGGCCGCCAATCGCGTTCGCCCCGTACAGGAGCGTGGCCGGTCCCCGCACGACTTCGATCCGGGACGAGCTCGCCGGGTTGACGACGACGCCGTGATCAGCGGATTGACTCGACAGGTCGCCGACCCGCACGCCATCGTCCAGGATCAGGACTCGGTCGCCGTCGAGCCCACGGATGACCGGACGCGACGGTCCGGGGCCGAACGACCGCTCTGCGACGCCCGGCTGTACGGCCAGCGTCGCCCCGACAGTGCCTTCGAGATACTTCGCCAGATCCTGTCCCGCCAGCACCGAAGTGGGCTGGTACGAGTCGAACTGGCTGCGCGCGTCGGGACTGACCGACACGACCTCCGTGTAGTGCAGCTCGGGATCGACGGCAACGTCCCTCGTGACCGGCGCCTGACCCACGACGAGCTCCACGCGGGCGGGCACGAACCCGGGTGCCGCGATCAGCAGGTGATGGCTCCCCTGCGGGACGTTCGGGATCGAGTACGAACCATCGTCGCGGGACCTGGTCTCGAGCTTCGTGCCCTCGACCTGGACGAGGGCGTTCCCGAGCGGCTTCAACGACACTGAATGAAAGAGCCTGCCGGACACCGTGACTCCCTGAACCTGCGCACCGATCGTCGCAGCGACGGTGAGGAGGAAGATCGTCGTCAGCGGCAGGACGCGGCGACATGACACCACTTGCATGAATGCCTCCAGAATTTTTGCGTAAGGGATTACCTGCGGCCGGTTCGCGCCGGACGACGGATTCGCACCGCATGGGCGCTTCGCATCGGACGGGCAATTCGCGCGCACGGCAACTCGCGTCGGACACGCGGGTCCGCTCGTACGGCCGGTTTGCGCCGTACAAGCGGCTTCGAATCACCCGTGGACCGAATCGAACGGGTCAGGCGGAGGCGAGTGGAGGTGCCCGGGCGGGCTGACGATCGTGCGCGGGATCGCGGCGAGGCCGCTCATTCGGGTCGTCGGCGAGGCTCTGGCAGACCAGACCGACGGCCCCGGAAAAGTTGGTCCCGCGAGTCGCGCGGAAAGTGCGGGCGGTGTGGCAGATGGCGCAGTGGTCCGGCTGCTCGGCCGACGTCTCCGCCGCGAGGCTGGACGTGCCGCCACCCTCGTCCTGCCCGGTCAGCAGACATAGCCTGTCGTCGTCCCCAGCGTGCGGCACGGCAATCGGGGACACCCAGCCCGCCACCAGCAGCAGGACTGACAGCCAACGGACGAGGAAGCGCTCGCGCAGAAGGCTTCGAACCACCTCGACCGAGGGTAGCGCCGGACGCGGCGCCGGTCAAGTTAGTGGGCGTCCAGCCACGCGCGGGCCGCCCGCCCTGAAGCGGCCTCGGGCCCGCGGGGTCAGGATCCCGCGTGTGCAGATGGATCGATCGGATGCCTGGAACGGACGAAGAGCGCAAGGACCGCCGAAGCCACGATGCCCGTGATGAGCGTCCCAAGAAATCCGCCCATTGCCTGCCCCATCGGCGTCGCGCTTGCCATGTTGTCGCTGATCGATTGCGCGATCTCGGCCTCGCTGCGTCCCTGGGCGCGCGCCAGTTCCCGGTAGGCCTCCTCGAGCTCGCGGAAGTAATCGGGGTACGCCACCATCGTGAATACCAGCGAACCGGCCATGATGATCACCCCGGCGACGATGGCCATCATGGTGCCGGCGATGACCTGACTGCCATACCCGCGGCCCTCGGCGGCGGTCCTCCGGAGGCCCCAGAACAGGCCGGCCATCTCGATGGGAATCACCAGGAAAAACGCGTTCAGGAGGACCGGATCCTTGTACCAGCCGGTCAGGCCCATGACGAACGTCCAGGCGACGCAGAGAACCCCGATGAGGAGCCCGGCGCTCAGGATAGGATTCATGCCCTAGCGGGCCGGCAGGAAGCGGCGCGTCACGGGAAACCCGTTCCGGCCGAGCGGCGCCGGCTGGCCGCCGCGCACTCTCACCTGCACCGCGCCGGCATCCCCCGCCCTGACGGAGATCTCCTGCTCGGCCGAGAACCGGAGCTGCTCGCCGGCCGGCACTTCACGTTCGATGACGCGCTTCCCGTCGGCGATCACGCGCATCCACGCCGGCCGGATCGTCGTCAGCTCGATCTGCACGGCCGCCGCCGGCGCCGGCGCCGAGGCCGTCGGCACCGCGGCAGGGGAAGGCCCGCCGCCGGACGACTGGGCCGCTTCCGGCTGCGCCTCATCCGTCGCCGGTACGTCGGGAGCGGAACGCGCGAGCAGGAGGACGAGTGCAGCGGCGGCAACAGTGGCCGCCACGATGCCCGCCTGCCGGAGCCGCGACTTCGACACGAGCGCCACACGGCCTGGTGCCGCGTCGGCTCTCGGCCGCGGCGCACTGTCCGCCGCCGCCGACGAGGCCAGCGCTTCGATAGAAACGGGCGGCATCGAGGGAGCCGGCTCCGGGCGTATCGGCTCCGGGCGTGCCGGCTGCCCCAGAGGGCTCTGGCTGGCACGCGGACGATCCGGCGCCCGGACCAGCGGCTCTCGCGGGCCCTCGACCAGCCGGTGCTGTCGCATCGTCCGGACGAACGAGTCGAATTCGTCGTTGACCTGCATGCGCTGGCGGCGTGCGGCCTGGATGGCCGCCTGAAGCCGTTCGAGCTCCGCGAGGGCAGCCTGCTCGTCGAAGGGAGATGCCTGTTGCTGAGTCACGCGTGTAGTTGAACCCCGGCGGAAGGCCGGCGTCAAGCAGAACTCTGCGGGACGGAGCCCTGCGCGTCGGCGGGGGTCGACTCCGTCCCCGCCAGGACCCGCTCCACGGCCCTGCGATCCACAGGTTTGACCAGATGAAGATCGAACCCCGCTTCGCGGGATTGCCGCTTGTCGTCGTCCCGCCCCCAGCCGGTGATGGCCACGAGCATCGGCGCGACCTTCCAGCGTTCCTGCCGGACCAGACGGGCGACGTCGAGTCCCGACAGGCCGGGCATGCCGAGGTCGAGGAACATCACGGAAGGCTGGAAGCGCCGGGCGAGATCGAGGGCGTCCTGCCCGTTGTACGCCACCTGCACGACGTGGCCGAGCGACTCGACGGTGAGCGCCAGGGTCGCCGCCGCGTCCTCGTTGTCATCGGCGACGAGGACGCGATGGCTGATCATCTGGCCGACAGGGGGGGGCGGCTCCGACGTACCGCCCTCCAGCAGGCGCGGCAGCACCGGCAGGGTGACCACGAACTCACTCCCGTGTCCGGGACCGTCGCTGAAGGCTTCCACCCTTCCTCCGTGCAGCTCCACGAGCGTTCGCGCGAGGGTCAATCCGATGCCCAGACCGCCCCGGGAGCGCTCGTGCCGCCGGTCAGCCTGGGTGAAGAGGTCGAAGACGCGCGACAGCATGGCTGGCGCGATGCCAATCCCGGAGTCCCGTACCGAGAGCCGGATGCGCTCGCCGTCACAGTCGGCCCGCAGGCGGATGACACCTGGCCGGTCCGAGTACTTCGCGCTGTTGTTCAGGAGGTTCGCGAGCACCTGCGCGATACGCATGTGATCGACAGCCACGACCACTGGTGCGCCAGGGAGCGACAACTCGAGCTGGTGCCCGCCGGCCTCGATCAGAGGGCGGCTGGTCTCGATGGCCGCCTCGACGATGTCCGCGAGCAGCACCGGCTCGCGGCGGAGCTCGATCTTCCCCTTTGAAATCCTGGAGACATCCAGGAGGTCGTCGATCAGCCTGACCATCTGCCGGAGCTGCCGTTCCATCGTGCGGTACAGACCCTCCAGCCTGGCCGGATCGTCGCGGGAAGTCCTGGCGAGCTGGAGCGCCATGACGAGCGGCGCGAGCGGATTGCGCAGCTCGTGAGCGAGGACGGCCAGGAACTCGTCCTTCCGGCGATCCGATTCCTTGATGGCCTCCTCGGCCTGCTTCAGCCTCGAGATGTCGAGATTGATGCCGGCCCAGCACGCGATTCTGCCATCATCGTCGCGGATCGGAACGCCCCGGGCGAGGATGTGGTGCCAGGCGCCGTCACGGCCCCGGAACCGGTGCTCCCGTTCCCACAACGTCCCGGACGCGACGCAGGTCTTCCACGCCTGGATTGTCGCGTCCGCATCGTCGGGATGCAGGGCATCGCCCCACCCGAACTCGGAGCACTCCCTCTGCGTGATTCCAAGGAGATCGAGGAATGACTGGCTCGCGTAGATGTTGCGGCCCGTCGCGTCGCAGACCCAGATGCCGTAGTCGATCGACTCGCCGATGCCACGGTAGAGACGCTCGCTGCGCCTGAGCACCTCCTCGTTGTTCTTCCGTTCCGTGACGTCAACCGTGATGCCGGCCATGCGCACGGGACGACCGGTCGGGTCGTGCTCCAGATGACCGTGCTCCCAGAGCCAGATCTGCCCGCGCGCTGGATGGGGCACGCGGAATTCAGTGTTCAGGTCGCGGCCTCGCGCGAGCGCGCGCTCCACGGCCTTCCGAACGCCGTCGCGATCGGCCGGATGCACGAGCCCCAGCCAGCTGTCGACGGTGGGGGCGAACGAGGCGGCGTCCGTGCCGTAGAGCTTGTGACACTGCTCCGACCAGCGGCCGGTCCCGGTCACGACGTCGAAGTCCCACACGCCAGCGCGGGCGGCGTCCAGCACGGCGGCCAGCCTGTCCTCGGCTTCGACGATGCTGGCCCGCAGCTTCGATTCGTGCTCGTCCTTCTCGCGCCGAAGGTCGGCGAGCTGCTGGCGCAAGGCGGCGATTTCGGCGTCGCGCGGATCTTCCACGTCACCTGCCTCGCTCGAGGGGGCCTCCCGCGGTCCGGACGCGGGCCGCGGCACACAGAGCTTACCAGCCAGCAAAGCTCGATGTGAATCGTTTCCATCCCCTCACGGCTGTCGGGGGTAGCTGCCAGTCGCGGACCGCAGGATCTTGAGGAAGACGTCCGTGTTCTCGTAGACCCCGGTGAACTGCCACGCGCCCGGGCCGGAGGCGGAAAGGGGCACATCGGATGCCGTGTGGCCGGAGATGACGTGGGCGATGGCTGCGGTGTCAGCCGGGCACTTGTCTTCGGCCGGACAGGGCGTGGCGCCGTTCTCGATAGTGCCCGCGACGAGGAAGCCCGGCACCGGCGTTCCCCGGATGCTCTCGTTGTCGCCCGGCTCGTCTGGCCCGTCGCGCTCCGGGTTCGCGACGCTCGGCCCCGACGGCCGGGTGACGGCCGCTTCGGCCTGGAGGCGGTTCGACAGCCAGTTCTCGAAGTGATCGGGCGCCGCCGCCCAGCCCAGCAGTAGCTTCCGTGACGGATCCGGGGACACGGGGTAGCCCTTCTCGTCGGTGACGTAGTTGGGGAAGAACTCCAGGCGCTGATCGGCCTCGAACCGGAACACGGCGGCGTAGTCGCGCACGGCGCGCCCGATCGCCGTCGGCTCGTAGCGCTCGTTTCCGACCGCGATCAGGGCAAGCCCGCCGGTCTCGTGATCGGCCGTAACGATCACGAGGGTGTCGTTATCGGGGTCGCTATCGCGGTTGGTACGCTGCGCGAAGTCGAGCGCCACCTGAACGGCGCGATCGAATTCGATGATGTCCCAGACCGTGCGCTCCGCGTCCACGGCGTGAGCGCGCTTGTCGATCGACGCCCCCTCTATCAGCAGGTAGAAGCCCGCCGGCGAGTGCGCGGCCAGCGACCGAAGCGCCAGGTCCGCCATCTCTTCCAGGGCGGGTGTGTCGCGGTAGGCGGCGTTGGCTGGCTTCGCGAGCTCGTCGCTGTACCGGCCGGCCCCGACCTTGTCGAAGGCGACGACCATATGCGACGAGTGGAACAGCCCGAGGATCTGCTTCGGCGGAGCCGCGCGCGGGTCCAGCAGATCGCGGACCTGCGTACCCGACGAGATCCTCGCGAACCCCGCGTCCGCGAACTCGTCAGCGAGGCGTCGGCCGTCGGTGCGTCCGCCGCCGGCGGCCTTGGGCATGAAGTGGCGCGCGCCGCCGCCCAGGAGCACCGCGATCCCGTTCCGCTGCCGCTCGTCGAAGAACTGCGCCGCGATGCGCGCGCCCGCAAACCGATCGGAGGTGTGGGCCGCGTTCGCCCCGGGTGTGGAATCGGTCACGTCGGCGGACGTCACGATCCCGACGTTGAACCCCGATCCACGCGTGCGGCGCAGGAGCTCACCGAGGTATTCGATGCGCGGGTTGTCGAACACGTCCGGGGTGTTGTCGGGGAATACCCCCTCCTGGTTGTTGTTGCTCTTCTGGCCGGTCGAATACGCGGCCATGCCAGGCGACGAATCGGTGATGACGGAGTTGAGCGATCCCGTCATCACGATCCCGGTCACGTCGAGTGTGTCCATGGCCAGGCGTCCGGCGGCCTTGCCGTTCCGGACCCCTCGCGACACGATCCGCGCGGCAGTGCGGTGCGCGACGCCCATCCCGTCGCCGAGGAGCAGGATGATATTGCGCGCGCGCGGCCGCCCGCCCTCGCTCCAACCCTCCACGGTCAGCCGTACCCGGCGGCTGGCGCCGTCGCCCGTACGGGCTTCGATCACCAGCGGACCGGGCGTGTCGGCGTGGAAGTCGCGCAGCAGGAAGTTCGTAGAGGTCGCCGGCGCCGGCCCGGCCTTGGCGTGTGCAGGCAGGGATGTTCCGGTCGCGCCCGTTCCCCCGGCGCCGCGCTCCCCCCCGATTCCCGGGTCCAGGATGTTTTCGGCGGTCACGTCACGGCCGTTGATCGTGACACGCAGTCCGCGCGGGGGCCCCGAAGAGTCGGAATCCGCTTCGACCCGGATGTCGACGCGCTGACCGCCTGCGAGGATGCCACCGTCGGGCGGCATGATCCGGATTCGCGTCTCGGCGGTCGCCGCTTCGGCCGAGAACAGCGACAAGGCAAGAACAGACAGCAGAAGAAGTGTGCGTGGCATAGGTCGAGTCGCCTCTCCGACGTGTTGACCGCGGCTCGCGAACGGGGCTGATCGCGTCAGCCTGAGTCCTCCCCTAT